>JAOZSB010000284.1 GCA_029939895.1 Desulfobacterales bacterium | reverse complement strand
ATATTCAAAACCATTTTGCCTATGATCTGGATTTCACCTGCGATGACATAAGACCAACATATAGTTTTGATGTTTCCTGTCAGGGAACTGTACCTCAATCAATTGTCGCTTTCCTTGACTCCACTGATTATGAAGACTCAATCAGGCTGGCGGTATCACTGGGTGGTGATTCTGATACTCTGGCTTGTATTACAGGTGGAATTGCCCAGGCTTTTTATGGAAATATTCCAGATCACATTCAACTCAAGGTGTATGACATACTGAGTAACCAGCTCAAGGAAGTCACAAAAAACTTTATGAAAACATTTGGAAGGTGAAGAGCTTTTTTTAATTTATACTGGTGCAACTGCATTTACTTGAAAATATCATCAGCCTGACCATCTTCAATAGCTTGAGCGAGTTTGCCGATCTGCTTATTAAGGGTTAACTTGTCGGAAAACTCCAGCCTGATTGAAAACCTGTTGTCCTCAAAATTTTTAGGAGGAAAAACCGATACACCATTTGCCAGCCCAAGCCCCTTCACAGCGAGGTTGAACTCTTCTTCTTTTTTTACTATTGCAGGATACCTTCTTCTTCTTAAAAAACTTCTCAGCAGCGATGTCTTTCTGTTGTTGTCCTGCTCGTCTGACTGGAGAATCTTTTCTATTTCCGGAAAATGCAATACTTCTATTGGTGTTCTATCTTCCCTTGCAGCGATCTCCTTTGTAAAAACAAGGATTTCCCGCTGCTTATTATTCCCCGGCCTGAGCATAACAAACAGAGAAGAAAAAGCATCGGCTTCATCCTCGGGCATTGCTGCAAGTTCCAGGGCTGTCTGCATTGTTATGATTCCGCTTGATGTGGCAGTCAGTATGGATTCATCTGCACTGGCAAGGGTCAGAAGCTTTTCTGCAAATACAGGGCTGCATTCAATCCCGGCTGACCTTGCTAAAGTTGCAGTTGCCTTTGCGTCTTCTGAAAAAATGTCAAGCAACTTTATTGATCGCACTTTTTCCGATAATGTAAGCTCTCTGGACATGGAATTGTCAGAAACCGCTATAAGTGCATGGTCAAAGCTTTTTCCGCTTACTTTCAGGCATGGGATATTGTCCAGCGGGAGACTGCCTGTACTATGCATTGCAGTTAAAGCCGCCAGTCTTCGAAAACCTGAAACAATTCTGAGGCTATGACCTGTATCCTCCAGAATCAAAGGGTTTGTAAGTCCTATCGATTTAATTGATTCTTCAAGAATTGCAGAATCTCTTTCATCGGAAACCTTGTAAAAATTGTCAGACGATTCAATTTCACGGATAGAGACCGTGATGGGTTCATATTTCATTTTTATTGATAACTCATTAATTGAGAAACATACTCAATTTTATTTAAATTTACAGTCAACCCTTTCAGGCTCAAAATCAGTAACTTCAAAGGTCTTTCCACCAGCATTCAGGCCGTCAAGCATCTCGGCAAGTTCCTCGCCAGTACCCTTGAAGCGCAGATCAAGAACAAGCAGCCCGCTTGCCTTGTTCCAGCCTTCTTTTTTGCTGGATGCCATTCTGTCGAGGGATTCAACAGCCCCGGCAACATCCTTGTACTGCCTGAATGACTTCACACCTGTCACATGGAGCTTGAGTGGCGTGCCGTTATTGAGATAATCCTGAAAAGAGTTAGTAATGGCGTTGACAAGGTATTCATCAACGGCCAGCTTCGAGGCTTTTTTCAAAGCCATGGTTGCCCCTGTCAAGGGACTTATATGGGCAGCGATCCCATTTTTAACTGTCGAACCAAGGAGCAGGCCTGTCTGGGTTTGTACAACTTTTAGCTGAAGGCTTGACTGGATAGATTTTATTCCAGTTCCGGGGAAGGCTTCTCCTGCATCCTGAGTCACTGCCTTACCCATAATTACATATTGAGCACCAAAGCCTGCGCCAAGTCTTTTAGCAGCATCAAGATTACCCATCAGTGCCTGTTTTGCCTGGTCTTTTTCCCGAATAACATCCACCTGTGCACTGTCTACAAGTTCGAAACCCTTTGCCATCATCAAGGAATTCAGCTCAGTCTCAGCAATCCGCATCCCGACATGATCCATGCTGGCATATGCTTCTTTGATCAGAATCATGATTTTGGGTCTCTCCATGGTATCAAGGAGTATCTTCATGGCAATCAGGTCATCCTTGATTTTATCCAGGGAAACCGTTGCAATTATCTTAACAAAAAATACACCATCTGATTCTTTTTTTTCTTCAATAATATCATACTTGGTCACATACCCCTGAGTTTTTGAAAGGATACGATCTTTCTTTACCTCAAAATCTTCGACTTCGGTTCGTGAATGGACAAAAACTCCAATGGCCTGCTCCACAGCAGAGCGCATGGCCTGCTTCAATGCATCATCCTTTGAAAAACCACTTAGTCCTTCGACAGTTACAGTCTTGTCCTCTGCAATAGCAGTAATACTAAAGCACATAACAAGCAGAAGGGTCAGGCCAAACAAGTAAAATCTTTTCATGGATTCTCTCCTAATAAACTTAAAATTAACATCGAAGCCAATTGCTTAGTTTATACCTAAGGCCTGGTTATGAAATAAGCAAAAAATCTCCTAATAAACTTAAATGTTTTTCGAAGCTTTTAGCTTGGTTTATATCGAAGGTCTGGTTATGAAATATTCAAAAAATCTCCTGTGAAACGTAATTTTTAACGGAGTTATAATTTTTATTTCTTCCAAAACGCAGTCATATACTTGATATTATTTATAAATTTCCTGTGCTATCTCCCCATATTTTCTAATTTTCGTATCAAAAAATATAATATCATTAAATAAACAGCTTAACAATATAATTATTTTCAAAAAAAGTTAAAGAAATTACAGCCGGGTATTGCTAAAACAACGTCACAACAGGCTCCCGCAGAATCAGCTCAATCGCCTCATGGGCAGAGTCTGCCGCATTCTTGAAGTAATTGCCCAGGGATCTGATATGGCGGAGGTTATCAGCAGTTCTCATTATCAGCATGGCAAGATCACCCTCTGCCATGCCCGACTCATCCACAACTATCTCCCAGGGGACACCCATGGCCCATTTATAAATCGTGATTGAAGGCTTGAGATACATGGGCCTGACATTAAAACCGCTTTCCATCAAATCAAGTGCAAATGGCTCCAGTCCGCGTTTTACTTTAAAGAAGGCATCTGACAGCCGTTTAGGAAGGTCGCGTTTGTCAACTCTATCCTCGACATCCTTTTCAAAAACAAAAGCCGTAACGATAGCCGCAAGCAGCACAGGGTCCCTGTCCGGGAAGAGTCCAAGCCTGAAACCTTCGGCAACAATTAAAGGCTGATCTATTCTTAGCTGAGATGCCCAGGTGCCATCATCGGTTAGAAGATCGTTTTCATCCACATACCCATGGTCTTTGAGAAACATGAGGTGATGTAAAAAATCTTTCCAGAGTACCTTCTTTTCAGCTTTCTTCTTTGACATCAAATAAGCAGCAAAGGATTTTTCAAGGAGCTCCTCAATTTGTATAGGCGTATGGGAAAGAAGCAGATTGAGTACCATTGAAAAATTTATCCTCAACTGGCTGGTCACGTCCTGGGGCGGAGCAAAAACAAGTTCAGATACCTGCTTGATGTTTAGAAATTTACCCGGAATAGCAAGAGCAAAGCCAACCTTATCCATTCCCCGTCTGCCGGCCCTGCCAGTCATCTGGTGAAATTCAGTTGGGTTCAATGGCATAAACTCCCTTCCGTTGAACCTGTCTGAATTTAGAAAGGCCACGGTTCTTGCAGGGAAATTTACTCCGGCAGCCACAGTGGAGGTTGCAAACACTGCTGTCAGGTATCCTTCTGCCATAAGGGTTTCCACAAGTATCTTCCAGGCTGGTAGCTGCCCACTATGGTGAGAGCCAACGCCAAGGTTTTCCAAATGCCAGATCTGCTCGTACTTAGCAATATGAGGAATATTTTCTGTCAATTCCGCAATGCGCTTCTTTATTGCTTCCTTTCTTTCTTCGTCTTTTATTGGAAAATCTATACAAAGCTCCAAAGCATTGTTGCAATCAGCCCTGGACTTGAGGAAAAAAATTACAGGAGTCAGGTTAAATTTTGAAAGAACACGCAGGATATCAGCAAAGGGAGGAAGCTGGTTAGGTCTCGACAAAATCGGCGGTGAATCACTTCTCATGAAGGAATAAACTTTTTGATGTATCCTGTTTTTGCCCTTCATAACGCCATCGACAACCGATTGATAAAAAATCGGGTAGATCATGCCGTAGGGATGGAAAAACAATGGAAACAGAGGAACAGGCCTTTTTTTCTCCTGAATCATTATACATTCACGGCCACGGATATCCTCAAGCCATGCAGATAACTGGTCATCATTACCAATTGTAGCGGATAAAAGAAGCAATGGTACCCTTTTGGGGAGATAAATCATTATCTCTTCCCAAACAACACCACGGTCGTGATCACCCAGGTAATGCGCTTCATCAAGGATCACGAAATCCGTAGCAATATCCCTGCCGTGGTGCATTGCATCGTAAAGCTGATTTCGGAGTATCTCTGTAGTTCCTACGATTATTGGTGCGTCAGGGTTTTCCTTGCGGTCTCCGGTCAGGATTCCCACGTTTTCAGATCCAAAGGCTAAGGAAAATTCAACAAACTTCGAGTTTGTGAGTGCCTTCAAAGGAGATGCATACCAAGCGCGTCCATTTTTATTGACTATTCGCTCAATTGCTTTCTCTGCGATCCATGTCTTTCCTGCCCCGGTTGGTGCTGTTACAAGGCAGTCTGCATTCTCGATTGCATCAAGTGCTTCGAGTTGAAATGGATCAGGAACAAACGGTTTTTTTTCAGGTATACCAATCGAAGGAAACACCTTGGTCTTAAGCCAATTATCTGCACCAGCTTTAATCTGGGCAATTGATTGCTTACCCTTGCGACGAGGTTTTCCTTTTCGTTTTTGGTAGTATCCTCCTTTTCTCTGCATCAGAGCCTTTCGGCAATCTCCTTTATAATACGTTTCGCCTCGGAGTCAGCTTCAAAGGGCGACACCCCTTCAAGATCAGACTCTATTAGGTTGTCGTCATAGGGAATGAAACCAATAAATTCAAAACCATCTAAATTTTTTCTTAAAAACTCCTCGTCCTTTGGAGTCCTGATCTTATTTCCCACCACTGCAATTTTTGAAAGGTTGATCTCGCTTGCCAGTCTTTTAATATTATCAGCCGTGTCGATCGACCTTCTTCCTGGCTCCACAACAACAATAAGCTTATCAACACCAGAGGCCGTTGCCCTGCCAAGATGTTCAATCCCGGCTTCCATATCCAGTACAACAAACTCATTCCTCGAAAGGACAACGTAAGTAACAAGTGCCTTTAAAAGAGTACTCTCCGGGCAAAGGCATCCTGAGCCGCCTTTTTTAACACTGCCCAGGCGCATCAGCTTTATATTTTCCAATTTAACGGAAAGGTCATCTGGCAAATCATCAACCTTGGGATTGAGCTTGAAAAACCCGCCAACCGTTCCTGGCTTTGCCTTTGTTCTCTCGTAAATCAGGTCCTTCATCTCAGCAATTGGAACTATTTTATCAGCTCCCTGCACACCGACTGCTGCTGCCAGATTTGCATCCGGGTCGGCATCAATCGCAAGCACCTGCTTTCCTTCCGCACTTAAGGTCCTTATCAGCAATGAAGAAAAAGTTGTCTTACCTACTCCCCCCTTGCCGCTGACTGCTATTTTCATTTTTTAACCCCGCATATTATATATATTTTTAAAAAAAAATCTATTCACAATACCTGAATTCACAATTTTATTATAAATTGAGGTAATTAATAATTGTCCTAAATATAATACAGCTTTCGAATAATACAAATCCAATCGTAACTATTTTTATTATATGAATAT
>JAOZSB010000283.1 GCA_029939895.1 Desulfobacterales bacterium | reverse complement strand
AATCACTAAAAAATTCTATTATCATAGCCGAATTTTGAACATATATATTTAAAGGTTCTTTTTACAAATGAAAACAATTTTATGGAGATCATGTGCAGTAGTGTTTGCACTCATGACGATCTCATGCGCATACAAACCATCACCCTTGCCAGCAACCTACAAGCCTGTGTTTACAGGCGAGATAACCCGAATTACAAAGCCAATAAAAATTTCATATAAGCCAGCAAATGGAACGGCAAAACTTAAACATTTTTCAGCCATCGAAGGCGAGCTGGAAAAAGAAGTAGAGTGCAAGTATCTGTATAATATAGAACAACAGGACAATATGCTTGCGGTGACATATGAACCAATCAGTGCAGTAATCAATGGAAAGGTTAAGGAAAGAGATTTTTTAAAAAGATATACAATCAGCGATATCTTTAGCAATAAAGGTGTGTTGATGTCATTGGAGACGGTTTCAAGTAATCCGAAATATAGTGACGTGGATATTGAAAACGCAATGAATTTCCCAATTATTCCCATCACCAAAACTCGAATAAAAACCAACGATATTATCACTAACAGCGATTTTATATACAGCGCCTGTGAGGAGCTTTTTGAGATGCTGGAGCTGAAGGTCGATAAAAGCGTATTAAACAGCATGCTTCCGAGGGTGCGGGGCCTTTGCCAATATAAGGGCAAAACAGCAATACTGCTTTCTACCGATGCCACGAGGATGTTTACCAACAAGCTGCGCGACCTGAACGGCAAGCGAATGTCTGTTCGTGTATCTTTATCAGAGATAACCATACTCGACAGGGATACCCTTGATATTTTAAAATCAGAACAGGTTGTAAAAATCAAATCCTGGGCAAGCATCATTTCCTGGGAATCGTTTCACTACTGGTCCTATGAAAAGGAATAATCTCCTGTGATTGGTTCTTGTTGTTTTGTTGCAGGTTATTAAGCATTAGTCATAAAAGTGTTTTGCATAAGACCCTGAAAGTACATAGTTATCAGGGTCTGGTGTTGGAGTGTTTCACACGCCCTCCGTGGTGTTTTGCGCCTGACCTTGGCAGACCTGCGCCCGATCATATTGGAATTCATTTCTTTGGTTTTGTTTTGGGCTGGCGAGTGTGTGGCAACCAAAACAATTAAGTTTCCTATTGTTTATTCCCTTAAAAGACTTGACTAATCAAGAATGTTGGTGTAAATAGTTAAATAATTCGACCAAAAATCTATGTTTTTGAACACAGGGTTTGCATAATAATTAGCTAACAAGGGTTTTTATAAATCGTACTTTGCTTGAAATTATGCACACTAAAAACCTTAGTATAACAACAAAGGAGTCCTTGTGATGTCAGGCAGATTGCGGAAATTATTGATAATTATAGCAGCATTGTTAACGTTTTCCTGTGCCGGGAAGCCACAGGCAATATCAGTGGCCTATAAACCTGTCTACAAGGGCAGGGTAACCAAAATTAAAGAAGCAATAGATGTTTCATTCAAGCCATCAAGCGGAAAAATAAGGGACTATTTCTTAGGGGTATCCCAGGGCAAGGTAGTCAGGGAGCTGGAAATAACTTATTTATTCGACATGAAAAAACTGGATGATATGCTGGTAGCGCACTATGATGCTGTTATCATAAAACCCAAAAGCCAGTCTATTACCGGAGACCCGGTTTATTCTGTTGTCATGTTTATGGATGATAAGGGCGTGTTAATGGGATCAGAAACCGTTTCAGAACACCCGGCTTATGAGGCATTGCTGGAAACGGGCCAAAAAATTGACTCAAAATCTATCCCCCTTAACTATCTGGCCACAAACAAAATTAAAACCGGCGACATTGTCTATAATAATGATCTGGGCTATGAGTCCTTTTCCAAGGGTTTTTTCAGCCTTGGGCTAAAGGTGAACAAAGAAGAGTTTGAACGGCTGTTTCCAAAGGTGCGTGGCTATTGCCGCTACAACGGAGTGCAGTCAATACTGCTGTCGGTTGATGAAACAATCTCGCTTGTTAGTGGAGAAAGGGTGGCGGATGTATCAAAAACAGGATATGTAATAGTAGACAGACAGACCTTTGAGATTCTAAAAACCGAAATGATGTACAAAATAGTCGGCAAAATGTTCGACACAGACATTGAAACTTACAGGTACTCTTTATTTGAAAAGGAATAGGGCCATTGTGCAGCCTGCTGCATTATGGTTTTTTCTGGTTCAAAATAAGAGCATCATTATTAAAAACGCTTTGGTGATACACAAAAACCAAAGCGTTTTTTTTTATTGAAAATTTCCACAAAAAACAACCTGCCCAAACCCTGTCAAGAGTTAGTTTGATCCCCTGATATTACTTTTATCATCCCATTATCGCCATATTTATTCCAGCGCGAAAAGCTCGTGCTACTATATGCCTGTGAAATCAAGGGACCCTGACTTCACATGTATCTGACGAGAGCAGGGCAAAAAAAAGTAAAAAATCTAAGATTATTAGGAGCTTTTTGCTGATTTCATAACAAGATCTCAGGTATAAACTAAGCAATTGGCTTCGTAGTTAATTTTAAGTTTAATAGGAGAAAAAAAATGAATTGTTCCGGAAAAATCAGAGTGATGGACAGGGTGAATGCTGGTGGTGGAGGTGGTGGTGGTGGCCTTGGAACCAGTATCACAAATGTTGACGTAGCAGGGAGCTTTGGAAGCTATACACCGGGTCCTTCGATTGTCGGCGGAAATACAAACACGAGCAACAATATCGTGAATAGTGGCACGGAGGTTGTCACTATCGAGACCCCGGAGGAAGAATCCTGGATGAGTAGTGCGTTCTCTAAGGTGTCCAGCACCATTGACAGCGTTTTCAGTTCTCAGGATGACCCGGAAGACCCCTTTGCAAAAGATATCAATAGAACCGGCAGAATAGCCGGCCAGGGCCAGCAAACTTTTTTGGAGTATCTAGAAAATGGACTTAATAACCGATATGGAGATTTCGTAAATGGTTATAATGAAGCAGCATATTATGCGAAGAATCCAGGTGTAGCGTTTAATGAAATTGTAGATTACGTTGTGGAGAAGCCATTTGAAGCAGTAGTCAAAACAGGAGTATTTGCAGGGTCGTTATTATTTGGAAAGCCTGTCGGTGCTGGTGCTATGGTTGTGGAGGGTGCCTGGAGTTTAGGTCAGGGAGTCGCAGACTGGGCAAAAAAAAATCCTCCGAACAAGGACATAACAATAGCCCAAATAAATGGCCGGGACCTTATGCTGACATCAAGTAAGGCAGCAGAAAAATTAGTAGCGAGCAGCTTTGCAGCAAGGGGTGGTGACAACGACGGTTTTGAGGGAACATTTGGTAATATCAGCAATGTTAAGAGTATGCAGGGGATTATGGAAGATCTGGAAACAATGCAGGCAGGCCAGGACAAGGCAGAAGCCGCATCAGCCTCAAAGACTCAAAGACGGCGCAAGTTTTCATCCATCAGGACATCCGGGACAGGGCTTCTTACCAGTCCGGCAACTGGCAGGCCAAAACTTTTGGGGGGATGAGACATGGAAACAGCATCACGACTAGTTGATTTCAGGCCGGAACATGCACAGCTTCTGGATATGGATGAGACAAACCCGGATCATTTAATAAATGCTTATGCTGGCGATATATCCATGTTTGCGGGTTCCAATGCCATGAATGGCCCTGCGGTGAGCTTATTATCCGGAGATGGGGAGCTGCTGGCACTGGGGGGGTGTATACCATACCACCAGGGAGTGGGCCATGTGTGGATGTTTGCAACCAGACATGGCAGAAAACAGGGGCGTGATCTGTATTACTGGTCAAAAATCTCGCTTGCTCACTTTCAGAAAACCCTGGAGCTGCACAGGATGCAGACGGTAGTTGCCAGCAAGTTTGAAAAAGCCCATAAATTTATAATGGGCCTTGGATTTATGCCGGAATCAACCCTTCGCCACTATGGCCCGCAAAGGGAGCATTTTGTCATGTATGTCAGGCAGTAAAGCAGGGTCTTTTGGGGCGGAAATCAAACAAACAGGCCTGATAAATAATCGCTGTCAGAAAAACATTCTGATTTAAATTTGCCATTGCAAGGAGAAGTAAAAAAAAGGTTTTTCTGGTATAAACATCATCTAAGCCCCGCAGGGGTGCAAACCTCAGGCTATTATATTTCGCCCTTTCAGGGCTGGCTTGATTGAGATGCAAGATTTATCACAAAACCTTGAAATTGACAGAAATCTGAAAAAAATCTGAGAAAATGCAACGGACGGAGAAAATGGAAACAGAAAGCCTTATTTATTGCTGTTTGACCTTAGCAGCCCGGACATTTTTCTAAACAAAACCTTATTACCTTATTTTGAACAAGGGAATAAGGCCTTGAAATATTAGGGATTTTGCCACTAAGGTTTTCAGGAAAAAAATAAGGTTAAAAACGAATATTTTTATCCAGGTACATAAAAAAATACGCAGATTTGGCGGCTGATATTACCAGTTATTTTCTCGTTTCCAGGCCTATTGTGCTGTATTCATGGAATAACTATAGACCGTATGTTTTACACCGCCTTTAATTATCTTGACGCTGGCTAAATATTCAAGTTGTAAAGACTCCATGGTTGCTCTGCTGTCTACGGTGTATCCATTGACAGAAAGCAAAACTATCATACCATTGTGAACAAAGGAGAAGACTTCTTCTGTGCTTGAAAGTATCGCTTCTTTTCCATTATGTAATACAAGGCCCTGTACTTTGGGGGCAATGCGTTTCACCTGTTCCGAGGAAAGCTCTATCTCTAATTCTTTTAGCGTACTAATCATTTGTTCCTGCTGGGTGTTTATGCAGTGTAGATAGTCGCCAGTTTTAATTTTAGTCTCTGGTTGATAAAAAGCAGTGGTTCCAATCTTGTAATAATCTACCAGATCCTTTAGTATCTCTTCATCATTATATACAGGGTGATTTGAAAAAACTTCGGAACTTGTTACTATGCCTTTTTTTGTAGTAGTAAAAGAATAAGTAATAAGCGGACTGCCCTCAAGCTTTCCGAATTCGAACTCTATGCTCTGTAAATTAAGCCGCCATAATAATGAATCGCCTCCATCCATAATGTTGTAGGTAAGTATTGTCTTTGATTCTTCCAGCAGTTCATCTTGAGCAACAGTCAAAAGATAAACCGTAGAAGCTCCACTGTGCGGCCTGTGTGTTATTTCTATTGGCTCTGTGATTTCAGTAACTTCACCTTCATAAACCGGCTTGTAGGTTACTGGTATTGGTGGTGGTATTTTTGCGCAGGAAGTCAGCAGCAATGAAAATATAATAATAAAAAAGAAAAATTGTTTTTTGTACATTGTAAAACCTTTAAATATATGATGTTATCGTTATTAAAAAAAAACGTTTCTGAAACGATCTTTTTATGTAGTGAGTTTAATTTTTGCCCTGTTGGGGCTGGGTGAGTTCATAAGGAACATCTTTTTGAAACCTCTGAAATCTTAATTATCGCATTTTAATATTAATAGCAACTGTATTTATTAATTATAATTAGGCAGAGTTTTCACATGTCGAGGTTTTTTATTTATATTAATGTGGGCGTTATCAATTATTATGCACGACGTTGACAGGGGACAGAAGAAAGGCAGACTGGCGGATCACAAATTACAAATCAAAAACTTCGCTACATGTCCAGCATTTTCATAAAATCATCATCAAGAATTTTGATATTTTCTCGTTCCCAGGCAGAGCCTGGGAACGAGAGGTATAATAAGGCCTGCATCAATTTCAGCCCTGAAAGGGCGGAATATACCAGCCCAGGGCGTAAGCCCTGGGTAGATTGCCGCCCCGTCAGGATTAGCCCTGTAAGGGCGACATATAAATCTAATGACCCGATCCAGTAGTGTCCCGTTAAAAATCGAATAATTTCAATTGGATTTGGGCACTAG
>JAOZSB010000282.1 GCA_029939895.1 Desulfobacterales bacterium | reverse complement strand
ATTTGGGATACATAATAGCGATAAGTTAACGGCATATTCAGTCCATCAAAAATGGAAAATAAATGATTAGTCGGCTCATATTTTTTGTAATGATATTATCAATTTATGTTACATTGTTACCTCCTCAAAATTCCTTTGCTGCAGAGCCAACAGTTATAAAACTGGTGACAGGAGAATATTCGCCATATTCATCTGACAAACTCTATGGATATGGGTTAGTTCCAGAAATAGTCACTTCTTGTTTTGTTGAAATGGGCATTGAACCGGATTATCAATTTTTCCCATGGAAACGTTGTGAATATGAAATTACTAAGGGGCGCGTGTGGGCTGCTTTCCCATATGCAATGAACAAAAAAAGAGTTAAGCAATTTATATTCTCAGATCCGGTTATTTTATCCAGAACTATCTTCTTTTTTTACCAAAATGAAAAGCTTAAACAATTCTCCTGGAACAAGCTCGAAGACCTGAAGCCCTATCGAATTGGAGGTGTACGGGGCTATTTTTATGAAAACCGATTTAAAGATGCTGGTCTTAAAACAGATTATGCACCTAACGAGAAGTTGTCCTTAAGAAAACTGAGAGCCGGGCGAGTAGATATTGTACCTTTAAATGAACATGTGGGGTGGAACCTCATCAATCGGCTTTTTCCAAACTCAGTTGCTAATTTTGGTACGCTTGAAAAGGAGTTGACAACTAATACGTTACATTTAATGATTTCAAAAACTTACCCAGACTCTCAGGAGCTGACTGACAAATTCAACATAGCACTCAAAACTATCAAGGATAAGGGGATTTACAGTCAGATTTTAAAAAAACAGCCCAAATATATTGAATCTCAAAAATGAAGAACAAGGGATTTGCATCCTTAACAAAAGAATATCTTTTTTCTTTCTTAGTTGGGTCAAACGCATCCAATAGTGGTTATATCTATCTTCAATAAATTTTAAATTATAATCTTTTGACACCGATACTCGTATGTGATACTATCAAGAAATTCAATGATCAATACTGGATAGGCAATATTTTCGATATTATTGGTATGACGATTTTCCATCAAATCTGGTTTTTATAATCCCTGGGTTTGGTGGCAGGATAAACATGCTTTTGATCATGGCAGTATTTGAGATTTCCGCTTTCTTTTCGAAAAAGACTTTTTCAAAACAGTATATTAGCATTAAATTATTTGGAGGGCCTCGATGAAATTCCAGTTGTCAATAATTGAAAAAAACCCCTGGCGCAAATTAGAATTTTTCTCCATAGCTTTTCTGGCAATGTTTATTTGGCTCTCTGTGCCGACCCAGGCGGTGGGAAAAGCTTTGCCAAAATGCCTTTATATCGCTTCATACCACAATGAACAGCCATGGACAAATACTATAGGAAAGAGTCTCCGGGCTGTATTAAAAGGGAAGTGTGAAGTCAAACAGTTTGACTTGGATACCAAACGAAATCCAGATCCCGGGTTTGGCCGGCAAAAGGCTCTTGAAGCCAAAGCACTTATCGAATCATGGAAACCCGATATTGTAATTGCGTCTGATGACAATGCTTCAAAATATCTTATTAAACCTTATTTCAAAAATGCAAAACTGCCATTTGTGTTTTGCGGACTCAATGCCCCTCCACAGGAATATGGCTACCCTTATTCAAATGTAACCGGAATGCTGGAAGTTGAGCCGATTAGAACAACAATAAAACAAATCAAACGGATTCTTCCTGATGCGGAAACAGCAGCTTGTTTCAGGGCTAATGACAGTTCATCTGAAAAAATTTGTAATCGTTATAAGAAAATTTATAAAAGATTTGGCATAAATATAAAACTGGTAACCGTGAACAGTATGGATGATTTTGAAAAAGAATTATTAGAGGCTCAAAAATCCGATTTTATCATCGTTGCCAATGTGGTTTATCTGGCTGATTGGGATATTGACAGGGTAAAAGAAATTCTTTTGAAGCAATCTGAAAAACTAACGGTCGGGTTTTCAAAAACTGCGACCGATCACGTAATGCTGTCCTTTGCGCTGACCGCTGAAGAACAAGGTGAGTATGCTGCTTTAACTGCGCTAAAAATATTAGAAGGCACCAGGCCTGATGAGATACCCATTATTCCAAACTATAAATGGAATCTATATATAAATGAACCGCTTTTAAAAAAAGCAGGAACCAAACTTCCTAGAGATTTGATGCAAAAAGCGATAAAGGTTAAATAATCAAACCAATACCGACATTCTGGTTTATTTGGGCATGGTCAGTTGAATAGTCCAGGGTGAACGATGAACCTTAAGCCTGTTAATGGTTGCTATATGTTTTCACGTACACAAAAAGAACTGATCGTCACTGCACTTCTTGGTTTGATAGTAACCGTAACATTGGTTGCCCTGGCGTGGAACAACGTAAAGGAACGTGAAAATAAAGTTTTCGAGTTTGAATCCGGCCTTATAAAAGAAGCAGTTCTTGAGAGCGTAAACGCAAGCGATGCCGTAGCCCACGGCATACAAGCACTGTTTCACTCTTCCCAGCATGTTGATGCGGATCAATTTCGAGTCTTTTCCAAGGAAATATTCTCTCGTTATTCATTTATCCAGTCAGCAACTTATTATCCCAGGGTTTATCATCAGGAACGGCAGGATTTTGTGGATGAGCAGAGAGGCTGGGGGTATATTGCTTATGAAATTTTTGAGTATGAGGAAAAACAAAGAAAAAAAACAGCAGCAAAACGCAATATCTATTTCCCCATACTCTATAAACAACCCTTGTCCCCTAAAGTAGCGTCCCTGCTGGGATATGATGTTTTATCACGCCCCGATTTTAACCAAAGCATCCAGAAAGCCATTGAGACTGGTGTCCCAGCACCTTCGACTCCCTTCGAACTAAAGCCTGGGTCCACGGGTTATGAAATTTTTATTGCTGTATATGAAGGTAAGAGCTTGCCGGGAACCACGGATGAGCGCAAAAAAATGGTCAATGGATTGATTTCTTTTACAATAAATCCAGAATCCATGTTTGGCAAAGATGCATTTTCACAGCACATTTCCCTGGAGTTGGATATTCTCTCCTCAAAGGAAGGGGTTGGATCACGATTGTTTCAATACTCGCCAAATGCTCAACCAAATGCTCTGGAAGACGCGAACAAATTCATAATTGCAGAGCTTTCGTTAAAATACCCAATTCATATATCAGAGCAACAATTTCAGCTTTCCATATCAAAAAAATTGCATTTGCATGACATCAACATTTGGTCGGTTATACTGGCGCTGGTCCTAGGCATTGCTTTTTGGGTCGGGTTATTCCTGATCGTCATGGGTCGGACTAATCTCAGGGTTAAAAATAAAAGTTTGGAAAAAGCTTACAATGAAGTGGAAATACGCGTACACGAACGAACCGCTGAGCTTAGTACCACTAACCAGCAGCTCAACAAAGCCAAGGAGGAAGCATATGCTTCCTCAAAAGCCAAGGGCGAGTTTTTAGCCAACATGAGCCATGAGATACGCACCCCAATGAACGCCATCATAGGTCTAAGCCATCTGGCACTTCAAGACGATATGTCGGATAAACAGCATAAGTATTTAAGTAAAATTCAATCATCGGCTAATTCGCTCCTGGGCATCATCAATGATATTCTCGATTTTTCCAAAATTGATGCTGGCAAGTTGCAATTTGAAATCACGGATTTCTACATGGATGATGTTATGGAGAATCTTTCCAACCTCATCAGCCATAGAGCCGAAGAAAAAGGGGTCGAGTTCTTGTTTGACATCGATACTCAAGTACCTCGGTTTTTGATTGGCGATCAATTGAGACTTGGGCAGGTGCTGATCAACCTGGTAAATAATGCCGTGAAATTTACCCATGAAGGAGAAATCCTGATTTCGGTAAAAATAGAGAAAATAGAAAATGGTAATGTAACGCTAAAGTTCAGTGTTAAAGACACAGGAATTGGTCTTACAAAGGAAGAGACAGCGAAACTGTTTCAGGCTTTCAGCCAGGCAGATGGTTCCACTACCCGTAAATACGGCGGCACGGGACTTGGGCTTACGATCTCTAAAAAATTGGTGGAGATGATGGGGGGCCGGATCGGAGTGGAAAGTACGCAGGGAAAAGGCTCGACCTTCTTTTTTACTGCTGTATTTGGAAGAAAAGAGGATGAAAAAAAGAAAGAAATTCTACTGCCGCCCATTGATCTGACAGGGTTGAAGGCGTTGGTCGTGGACGACAGTGTCGTTTCTCTTGATATATTGAAAAAAGCCCTGACATCCTTCTCATTTGAGGTTGACACAGTAACTTCGGGTTATGAGGCCCTTGAAAAAGTCGAAAAGGCTTCAAAAGATAAACCCTACAGGCTGGTTCTCATGGATTTGAGAATGCCCGGAATGGACGGAATCGAGACCGCAAAACAGATAAAAACGAATCACGATTTGACCGATGTCCCGAAAGTTTTCATGGTCACAGCCCATGGCAGGGAAGAGGTGATGAATAATGCAAAAGGTGCCGAACTTGATGGTTTTCTCATAAAGCCAGTAACCAGATCCGTCCTTTTTGACACTATCATGGAAGCTTTTGGGCATGAAACTTCCGGAAAAGAACGGGTTTCTCAAAATGGTTGTACACAAGTCAAAGAATTAAAGAAAATTCAAGGTGCGAAAATTCTTTTGGTTGAGGATAATGAGATAAATCGTGATGTGGCCCTGGGACTGCTTGAAAAGGAAGGTTTCTGGGTTACCGTGGTTGGCAATGGCGAAAAAGCGGTTAATATGGTTACTGATCCTCGATTGCAGATGTCGGAAATGCCATTTGATGTAGTGCTGATGGACCTCCAGATGCCTGTCATGGACGGGTATGAGGCTACGAGAAGGGTTAGGAAATGGGAGGATGAAAGGCTGAAAGCTACAAGCGGAAACGATTCTGAAGTTCAAAATTCAAAATCCAAAATCCCAATAATTGCCATGACCGCCGATGCCATGAGCGGTGTCAGGAAAAATGTCATGGAAGCAGGAATGGATGATTATGTGACCAAGCCTATTGATCCTGCAAAACTCTTTTCCGTTTTGATCAAGTGGATTCAACCCGGAAAACGGGAGATGTATGTTCAAGAGGAACCGGATGAATCTTTGAGGACTGAAGAACCGCTTCCAAAGTTTGAGGTGATCGATACTGCTGCCGGCATTGCAAGAATAGGCGGCAGTCAGGCATCTTATAAAAAGCTTTTGAAAAAATTTCATCAAAACAATTTAAACACAATCGACGAAATACAGTCCGCACTTGATAACAATGACATTGATCCTGCAATACGACTTGCCCACTCCTTAAAGGGGGTATCGGCAAATATCGGAGCGAATGATCTTTTTAAACTCGCAGGAGAGCTTGAAACTGCGCTCAAACAGCAAAATGGAGAATTATCTAGTGAACTATATAAAGAATTGCTGGAAAATGTAAAACAATCCCTTAAACAAGTATTTTCAGCCATAGAATCATTGGAAACAAAACAACCGGAATCTCCCGCTATCGTGGATACTGTTGAATCTGAAAAACCAATTGACAACTCAAAAATCGCACCAATTATTGAGAAGTTAAAAGGTCTCCTGGAAGATGATGATTCTGAAGCAACCCGTTGTTTGAGTTCTCTGAAAGAAGAACTAAAAGGCTCGAATTTCCAAGTGGAACTCGACAAAATGGAACGCTTGATCGGGGGGTATGATTTTGAAGGTGCGCTGGAATTGCTGGGGAAGATTTCACAAAGGTAAGACATTATGAACATGAGCCTAAAGTTGTTTTTGATTTTTTTGATTTTTGCATCATTGTGGGGGCAGGCTTTTGCCCAACAGGATATGACGCTCCGCCTGCATTGCTGGGAGGGATACGCAAAACCGTATGTTACAGGTTTTAAAAAGATAATCAAAAATAAGTATAATATGGATATTAAACTGGAAATAACAAATGCATCTGATCCTGCTGAATTTTGGG
>JAOZSB010000281.1 GCA_029939895.1 Desulfobacterales bacterium | reverse complement strand
GCCCAAATCCAATTGAAATTATTCGATTTTTAACGGGACACTACTGACAATATATCATAAAAAGGCTCAAAAGTCATGTTCCTGAAAAAATTTCCCCAAGCTTCAAAATTAACTAAAAAAATTGTTTCTTTTCCATAATATTTCTGGTAAAAATTCGCTTTTGGGATAAAAGTTAGCAAATCCCATATCTTGTGTTGGCCGCATCAAAAATATACACATAGTTGTGTTTTTTCCTTTACAAATGGGGCGATACTTGGTAAATATATGTTGTTTCGGATCAGTTTCAGGGTGTTAAACCGGATTCAAGTGCAGGAAAGTCAGAATTTAGCCGATAGAATATTTATTATGTCTTGAGGATTGAGTTTTTTTTTGGCTGATACGGCAATTGAATGCTGGAGTTTTTTGTGATTGGCTAATTTAGTAAAATAAATATTGATGCACAAGGCAGGTAACTTCGATGAAGTTGAAAAAACTAGAAATTTCTGGCTTTAAGTCCTTTGTGGATAAGGCCACCATAGATTTTCCATCGGGCATATCCGCTGTTGTAGGGCCAAACGGTTGCGGCAAGAGCAATATAGTTGATGCCCTGCGCTGGGTTATGGGCGAACAGAGCGTTAAGCAGCTTCGCGGCAAGTCCATGGAAGACGTTATTTTTGCTGGCGCAGCCGGAAGACCCCCAATCAATATGGCGGAAGTTTCCCTGACCCTTAACAACGACAATGGGTCGGTGCCGGAGGAGTTCAGCGTATACTCAGAAATTCAAGTCACCCGCCGCCTGTATCGCTCTGGCGAAAGCGGCTACTTCATCAATAAAAGACCCAGCCGACTCAAAGATATTAATAACCTGTTTTTCGGCAGCGGGCTTGGCCCGAAAACATATGCAGTTATTCAGCAGGGCAATATTGGCGCAATAACAGACGCGGGCCCGGAGGAACGACGTTTTTTTGTTGAAGAGGCCGCAGGAGTTACACGTTACAAGGCAAGAAAAGCCGAGGCCCTGAGAAAAATTAAAAATACCCAGCAGAATCTTCTCCGCTTAAATGACATCATAACCGAAATAAACCGCAGGATGGCGAGCCTCAAGCGTCAGGCTGGCAAGGCAAGGGCATACAAAAGGCACCAGGACGACATCCGTACAATGGATGTGCTTCTGTCGATCCACTATTATCAGGATTACACAAAAAAAATCGAGGAAACCATTGCTCTTTTAAGTGAGTTGCATGATCTGGATGAAGAGCATTCCTCAAAGCTGTCCATGCTTGATGCGGCTGTTGAAAAGGTCAAACTTGAAAGGCTGAACAAGGAGCGGGAGCTTTCTACAAAGCGTTCAAGAAAATTTGAGGCCCAAAGAAACGCAGACAGGATGGAAAGCGATCTTTCTCACTTGAAGCAGGACGTGGCACGGCTTGAGCAGGAAGTCATTGACCTGGATGCTGCGAGGGAAGATTTTTTTGAAAAAAGCGAAACCCTGATGCTGGAAATCGCAGAGCTTGAAGAAAAGAACAAAGACTCCCAGGCCCGGCGTGAAACAGTTAAGAGGGCTGTGTTTGAAAGGGGCGAAGAATCCAGGGGCATAAGGAACCGTCTTGATTCCCTGAACCAACTTTTGCGAAATAAAAACACTGCCTTAATGGAGCTTACTGCCCAGGAAGCCAGGTATAAAAATATTTACCAGACCGCACACACCAACAAACAAAGCCTTGTACGCAGATTAAAGCAAAAGGACGAGGAAATATTTCTGGCAGAAAGGCGCAAGACCGACCTGGAGCAGACAAGGGCAAAGTTTGAAGCAGAGTTGGAGGAGTTGGATCAAAGTGCCGAGGAAGTTGCAGAGATTATTGAAGAGCTGAAAACAGAGCTTGACGATAAGATGAAGGGCCTGAGCGCACAGATCAAGGAAGTTCAGACACTCGAGTTCGAGAGAGGAAAGGCAAAGTCTTCCTGTTCTGCCCTTAAAAAAATGGATGAAAATTTTGAGTGGTATAAGGACGGCGTAAAGGCTGTCATGAAGCTCGAAGAAAAAAAGGAAAGTGTTTTAGGGCTTGTGGCAGACATTGTAAGCCCGAATCATTCCTATGAAAATGCAGTTGAAGCGGTGCTTGGCGAGGCTCTGCAATATGTTATCGTGGACAGCCAGAGGGACGGCGAGGATTTTATTGAGCATCTCAAGGAGAAAAAAATCGGCAGAAGCGGTTTTATTCCCCTCGGCAGCCTAAAGGGTTTACCAGGAAGTACAGGCAACAAACCCCCGGCAGAAAGGCTTTTGCTCAACCATGTGACCGTAAAACCAGGGTGTGAGGACGTAGCAGAGGCCCTGTTGGGCCATGTTGCAGTTACAGACGACCTGTCCCAGGCCATGGAAATTTTCAACAGGAACGGCGTTGTCCAGACCGTTGTCACGAAAAACGGCGACCTCATCGACTATCAGGGCATCATGCTTGGTGGAAGCGAAGACAACCTGTCGGGCATTTTAATTAAAAAGCAGCAGATCCGCACCCTTGAAGAAAGTATAGATGCTTTTACCGCAAAGATCGAAGCTGGTATGGCATTGCAGGAAGAGCTTGAAGAACTGGTACGTGACCTTGAAACCAGGCTCCAGGAAAACTATGAGGAGCAAAGGGAAATTGCCAATGAACAGACCCAGGCTGAAAAAAATCTGTACAAAGCTGGCGAGGATCTGAAAAACGCTGATCGACACCTTGAAATTGTTCAGCTTGAGCAGGAGCAGTTGCTGGGCGAGGAAAGCGATGCAGAGGCGGAGATTTCCAAATATTCCACAGCCCTTGCGAGAATAGAAGAAGAAGGCAAGGCAGCCCAGGAAGAGGTCAAGAATACCAACCGGGAAATCGAGACAGTTTCCCTGGAGCTTGATGACTTTAACGAGTCAATAAATGATCTGAAAATGAAGCTGACCACCCTTGAAGCCAACATTGAAAGTGGACAGGGAACCCTGCGCAGGATGAAGGAATACAGGGATGATCACGCTGACCGTCTGGAAAAACTGGGAATCGAAATCGAGACCAAGAAAAATAAAAAGCAATCAAGCGTTACCAGGATTGAATCCAGCGCAAATAACCTCACCGGAACCTATGATGAATTAAAGGGTATGGAAAAGGATCTTGAAGAAAACGAGGCTCTTTTTCAGGGAATCGAGGACGAATTAAAACAAAACGACGGAATCATAATTGAACTCCAGGGCAAAAGGGAATCATCCCTTAAAAAGGTACGTATCCTGGAAGTGGAGCAGTCCACAAATAAACTCAAGAGAGATAATATCGCCAGCCGCATGTTTGACCGATACCACAAGACACTGGCTGAGCTGAATGCGGAGTTTACCGAGGCTTTTGAAGAAACTGACCTCACCCAGGCAGATGCTCTAAAGAAAATGGAAGAAGACCTTGCAGATACAAAAACAAAACTCTCCAAAATCGGGGATGTAAATCTATCTGCAATTGCTGAGTATGAAGAAAACAAGGAACGAAGCGACTTTCTTGAGGCTCAGAAAACCGACCTGGAAAATGCAATTACCGACCTCCAGCGGGTTATCAAGAAAATAAATAAAATTACCCAGGAAAAATTTATACATACCTTTAACCTGATAAACGAAAAACTTAGCGAAGTTTTCCCCAGACTTTTCGAGGGCGGCTCTGCAAAGCTTATCCTGACAGAACCGGACAGGCCCCTGGAAACAGGTGTTGAGTTTATGATCTCGCCTCCAGGAAAAAAACTGACGAGGCTGAGCCTTTTGTCAGGTGGCGAAAAAGCCCTGTCTGCAATCGCATTTGTGTTTTCCATTTTTATGATAAAACCAGCTGCGTTTTGTTTGATGGACGAGATCGACGCACCCCTTGACGAAGCCAATGTTTTCAGGTTCAATAATCTGCTTAAACTTATCGGCGCAAAATCCCAGATCCTTATGATTACCCATAACAAACGGAGCATGGAGTTTGCCGATACCCTCTTTGGCGTTACAATGGAGAAAAAAGGGGTTTCAAAAATTGTATCAGTAAACCTTGAAGTATCTGAAAATTAAAAACAGCAAAAAGATGACTTGCAGGCACAAAGGCTCTGACAAATCAGCTAAACCTTGATGTCTCCTGTAATTGGAGAAAGTTGAACAATGGAAATATTAAACGAAATTTTAAACAGCCTTCCTTTTCTATTAGAAATCCCACCTGAATTGATATATGTATTCCTCCTCCTGACAGGCATAGCCGCCTTCCTTTCCTTGCTTGACCGGGCCTTGACCCGCATTGAGTCAAAGCGACCTGCTATATTAAAGGATGAAAAAAAACCACCAAAGGCTGAAGAACCGCTTCCTCCAGAGCTTGAAAAGTACAAAAAACTTGAACCAGAAAGCCTTGTTAAAAGGTTGCAAAGCGGGCTTTCACGGACAAGAAAGAGTTTTTCATCGGGCCTTGACAGCATCCTGTCTGGAAAAGGTGCTGTGGATGATGAGCTTTTCGAGGAGCTTGAAGAGCTGCTGGTGACCTCGGACGTAGGCGTGAAAACCTCTATTGCCATTATTGAAAGCCTTTCCCAAAGAAAGGAGCAGCTTGATACTCCTGATAAGGTTCGTTCTGCATTAAAAGATGAGATTCATAAATTCATATCCGGGCCGCAACATGAAACGCATGAGCCAGGGGGCGTTCAGGGGGCTATGGACAGGCTTAAACCCTATGTTATCCTGGTTGTCGGTGTTAATGGTGTCGGTAAAACCACTACAATCGGAAAACTGGCAGCCAGATTTGGGTCAGAGGGAAA
Source organism: Desulfobacterales bacterium (assembly GCA_029939895.1). GTDB lineage: Bacteria > Desulfobacterota > Desulfobacteria > Desulfobacterales > JAOZSB01 > JAOZSB01. The sequence continues at coordinate 1,191 of JAOZSB010000281.1, read as the reverse complement.
AAAAGTTTTAATCGTTGCGGCTGATACATTCAGGGCTGCGGCGGTTGAGCAGTTGACTGTCTGGGCAGAGCGTGCTGATGCAGACATTGTCAAGCATAAGGAAAAAACCGATCCTGCGGCAGTGGCCTACGACGGCGTAGAAGCAGGAATGGCGCGGGGTGCGGACGTTGTCATAATCGATACCGCAGGCCGCCTCCATACCAAGGTTAACCTGATGGAGGAAATAAAAAAGATCAAGCGAATCGTTGATAAACGGCTGCCTGGCGCACCCCACGAGGTGCTCCTTGTAATTGATGCGACCACTGGGCAGAACGCAATGACACAAACCCAACTTTTTAATGATTCTTTGGGGGTGGATTCCATAGCGATAACAAAATTAGATGGAACCGCAAAGGGGGGTATCGTAATCAGCGTGAGCGGAACATGTCAAATACCTGTAACGTTTATAGGTGTTGGGGAAAGCCTCGAAGACCTTCAGGAATTCGATCCAGTAGAGTTTGTAAACGCACTGTTTTAGGGTGTCTACAGCGACCTTTCTTGATTAGCTGAGACCGTGGAATCAAGCACTTTTTTCCTTATGGGGGCACATATAACAGGGGGTTTTACCTTTCCAAAAGTTCAAATACGGTCAGAATGCACCTTGAGAGAAACTTTTTTTCCAAAAATGTTGAATAATACTGATTTTCCTATTGACAACAGCGTTAGAAAGCTGTAAATACTAATATATCGCAAAAATCAGGAAGATCATAACGCCAACTTAACAACAAGGGGAGAAAAGGTATGACTAAGGTTGAACTCGTAGAAAAAATGGCTAAAGATGCAGGAATCTCAAAGGTTGCAGCATCTGCAGCACTCAACTCATTCATGGACAGCGTTGCAAAGGCGCTCAAGAAAAAAGAAGGCAAAGTTACTATGGTAGGCTTTGGTACTTTCTTGAAAGTTCGCCGTAAAGCACGCAAGGGCCGCAATCCACAAACTGGTGAGCCCATCAAAATCAAGGCCTCCAATGTTATAAAATTCAGGCCAGGCAAAAAGCTCAAAGACGCTATATAAGCTTAAAGCCAAACAAAATTTCAAAAGAACAAACGGAGTTCGCCCCGTGCGGGTTTCGTTTGTTTTTTTGGTTTTGATCCCGCAAACATTCTTTTCAAATTTCTTTTATCCCAGAGCTTTTCAAATAATAAAAAATTT
>JAOZSB010000280.1 GCA_029939895.1 Desulfobacterales bacterium | reverse complement strand
AATATCAAGAATTAAAAAAAAAGTTTGCAGTAGTTTTTTTGCTTACTTCAGAACCAAACCGCATGGACAAGCCAGGTAAAAACCTTCACTAAAATTTTAAGTTTATCAGAAGTAATGCTGCACTTGAAAAAACACCAGCTAAAAATATAATGTTTGCAATCCTTAAAATCCGATATTTTTTGGCAAGGAATTGACCAAGGCTGTATATCTCGTGTAGCTGTGCCTTGTAAACCATGTCCGGGTCTGACATCAAATCAACCATAGACGATTCATATTCCTCAAGCGAGTAATTCATAAAGTTGCCAAAAAATAAAAGGTCAAGTGGATTTGGCTTGATGCTTTCCTGTTTATTAGACATCCGTGAAAAGTTGATCTTGGGCATTGCAACATAGATAGCCAAAAAAACAGTTGCAAGACTGAACCCCATGAGATTAGTTGCAGCCCACTTGAGCCTGGGGTCCATAATGTACCCAACACAAAGGGTCATTACTAAGGAAGCTGTTGTCATGAGCATGTTGGCTTTTGAATCTGCCAGTGCGCTCAACTGTACATGATGGTTTCGAGTCTGCCTGATCATCTGATCAAGATGGGGACCCGGTTCTAATTCTTTCATAAACTGGCTCCATTGGATATAAATGGTTTTTTTTAGTTTTATTCAGGGTGAAGGAAACATTAAATTTTTTTTTGAGTAAGTACTTAAATAATCAAAATTTGCATCACCATATTAATTAATTATCACATACTACCTTTCATTGCCAGTTCATTTTGTATGAATCCTAAAAATATTGATTAAGAATTTGTAAAAAAAAACAAAAATACATCAATGCGAAATTGCAATGCAGGCCAGTGAAAAAGATTGCAGTACTGCAATGATGCAATTAAACCTTGAAAAATCATCCTTTCTAATATTCCGAAATTATTTGCAATATTGAAAAATTTTAAATTTACCTCTCCAATGGCATGTAATATGCTTTTATTAACATTGAAGTGAAAAGGAGGGAATAATGAAGGTAGCTATTGCAATATTGAAAGATCGAATTTCACCAGTTTTTGATGTTTCTCGAAATGTCCTCATTATTGATATTGAAAATGAAACATGGACAAAAGAAGAAGTAAGCAGCTTTGAAAATGACAACTCAATGAATAAAATTACAAAGCTGCTTTCTTTAAATATAGAGGTTCTGGTGTGCGGAGCGATTTCAAATGCTCTGAATGATATGGTTTGCTTAAGTGGAATAAGAACAATCCCCTTTACTTGCGGGCAGATTGGGGAAGTAATTAATGCCTTGATAAATGATGAGTTGCCCTGTGAAAAATATTGCATGCCTGGTTGCTGCGGTTTCAGAAATGGCGGCAGGGCCGGGGGAAAAAACAAAACAACAGGAGTAGCAATTATGTCGCAAAGAAAGGGAAAAGGGGCAGGAGGAACGCCGGGCAGGGGCAAGGGGCGGCGAGGCAGTCAGGCCGACACCCTATACAGCAATCAACAAAGGACAAGGGCAGAGTCCGGCAAAGGTCGCAAAAAAGGTGGCAAGGGGCGCGGGCTGGGTAATCAGGGAGGGCAGGGCGGTCAACAAAAATAGTGCAAAGTGCATAGAAAAAAAATATTAAACAGAAGAAGGCTTGTTGCTGACTTCACAGGCAAAATAAATGGGCAGGCTTTTATCTAAAGCTTAATTAACGTAAATTTTTTTAGGAGGTTAATCATGCCAGGCAGAGATCAAACAGGACCCTTTGGCAATGGCCCAATGACAGGTAGAAGAAATGGTGTTTGCGGAGAACGTACAATGGCAGACGCTGAGTATCAGGGATTTGGAAATCGCCGTGGCCGCAATTTTTGTGCAGGCTTCAGGGGTGCAGGAAGGCGGTTTGCTGGTGGTGGATTTGGAAGACTTAGAGGTAATGCCACAAATTCGCAAAAGGATTTAAAACAGGAGGTTCAAGAGGAAAAAGACGATCAAGTGAGTAAAACAAACAAACTTGATGAAACAATTGCAAACATTCAAAAGCGGATTAATGAACTGGAAAAGCAGCTTTAAAAATGGAAGTAAAAAAAATGTTTGAACTACAGGTTTTTCATAGCGGCAACCCAGGCTGAATGTCATGCACAAAGGCTATAGGTATAGCCGGAGAAATGAAGGTTAAATATAAAAACAGACTGAAAGTAAAGATATTTACGACAGATTCTGAAGAAGCAAAAGCATACAGATTTATAAGCTCAACAAATGTTTTGTTTGAGAATGAATTTGTGCCGATTGATATTGCGCTGGACATTGAAAAAATGGATTCATTTTTGTCCATGAAATTGCAGGGAAAATAAAAGAAATAAATCACAAATACGAAAGATGGAGTTTTATTATGGAGTTTGTTGGATATACTTTACAAGTTGTAGTAATTTTAATCCCTTTGATTGTTGTGATCAAGTGGGTTCAGCTCACAAAGGGAAGAAAAAAAGCATATCAGAATATAAAGGAGACAGTTGTTGAGCCTATGTCAGACCTTGGCTCAGTGAAGACCCTGGAAGTACTTCCGCTGATTGATTATTATACAGAGGACAATAATTTAAAAACCGAGCCAGGGGTGTCCTATTTAATAAAAACCGATGATACGACCATTTTAATGGACGTGGGGTTTAACAAACAAAAGGAGCATCCTTCACCCCTTCTTCAAAATATGAAGGCCCTTGGAGTATCGGTTAATGAACTTGATTCAATTTTTATCAGCCACATGCACCTGGATCATGTTGGAGGAATGAAGGAGCAAAAAAACAGGCAGTTCAGCATGTCACAGGGTTTTCAGCAATTACCGGAAATACCGGTATACACACCAGTCCAGATGGGTCCATCTGATTTTAACCCCGGGCCTGTGGAAGAAGTAATCCAGAATCCAACCAAATTAGGAAAGGGTATCGCAAGCACAGGGGTTATACCAAGATTTTTATTTTTAATGGGAGAAACCCTGGAGCACAGCCTTGCGATAAATGTTGAAAACAAGGGCATTGTTTTGATTGTCGGTTGTGGCCACCAGACAGTTGAACGGATTATTGAGAGGGCAAAAAAACTTTTTAAAGAGCCGATTTATGCCATCATCGGCGGGCTGCACTTTCCTGTGAAGCAGGGGCGTATTATGCTTGGGCCGATAAATCTTCAAAATGTTGCTGGTACCGATAAAATGCCCTGGAATGGACTTAATGAAAGTGATGTTGAAAATGCAGTAAAAGCAATAAAGGAAACAAATGCGCAGTATGTTGCTCTGTCTCCACATGATAGTTCAGACTGGAGCCTGGATCAGTTTAGAACAGCGTTTAAAGAAAAGTACCACGAAGTCGCAGTTGGTAAGGTGCTTAAGTTGTAATGCACTGCCACCCAGGAGCCAGAATATAAATGGAAATAGTACTTGAGCTTGAAGGGCAATGCATCAAAACAAAGACCAGAAACGAGTATGAGAGGCTGGTAAGTAAATGCATTAAAGAGAGTAAAACAAAAGGCGACCAGGGCCTTTTGGAAGAACATATAGAAGGGCTGAAGTACTTTCTGGAACACGCAGATTTCGGAAATTTGAGAGCAAAATACCCGGCATTAAGCGGAACCAGGAAAAAAGGAGTTATGATTACTATATCGGGAATACGGGAAGATATGAGAATTATTCATAACAAAAAAGAAATTAATCTTGAGGGTAAAGAAATAGAAAATGAAAAGAATACTGCTTGTAAGCACTAATGGAAATTCAGCTTCAAATGCATCATCGATGTTTGAGAAACACAGCAGCATACAGACAACAAAAGCAGATAGTGGTGCAAAGGCATTGGAAATAATAGTGAAGGAAACATTTGATGTGGCAGTAATAAATGAATCCTTAAGTGATATGTCAGGGCTTGATCTGTGCAACAAAATGGTTGAAATAAATCCATTTTTAAACTGTGCATTGATAAGCGGGCTGCCGCATGATGAGTACCACGAGGCCAGCGAGGGGCTGGGCCTGATAATGCAGTTGCCGGTTTTGTTGACAGAAGAAGATGTTAATAAACTTTTGTCCCATTTGGAAAAGATAGCAAGGTTGTAGGCAGCTTTGGAATTTTTACTTATTTATGAACCGAACAAATTGGCTATGCAAAAATTGATGATTTAATAAAATATTCAAATTTAATAGGATATAAAACATGATTATAAGTGTTGCAAGTGGAAAAGGTGGCACGGGAAAAACAACAGTCGCCACGAATTTAGCCTGTGCTATCAATGATGGTGTTCAGCTTTTGGATTGTGATGTTGAAGAGCCGAATGCTCATTTATTTTTAAAACCAGAAATTTTGGAAACCCAGAAAGTAACAACTCCAATCCCGGAAGTTGATGAAAGTAAATGCACATATTGCGGGAAGTGCGCGGAGATTTGCAGGTTTAAGGCAATTGCAGTAGTTGCAGAGGCGATTTTGGTGTTCTCGGAATTATGCCATTCCTGCGGAGGCTGCGTTGAGGTGTGTCCTGAAAATGCAATTAAAGAAGTCGGCAGGGAACTTGGAACAGCAGAAAAAGGGAATGTCAGGCCTTCAATTGACTTTATAAATGGCCGCCTCCGGGTTACCGAGGCCATGTCACCGCCTTTGATAAAACATGTGAAATCAAAGGTTCTGCCCAATAAAATAAACATCATTGATGCACCGCCAGGAACATCATGTCCGGTTATAGCTGCAATGCAGGGTGCTGATTTTGTGTTGATGGTAACTGAGCCAACGCCTTTTGGCCTGCATGATCTGGAGCTGGCAAACGAGGCTGTCAAGCTGTTGGGGATTCCCCGCGGCCTGGTGATAAACCGTTCTGACATGGGTGATGATAAGGTGAAGGCCTATGCACACAGGGAAAATCTTCCAATATTGATGGAGATTCCCTTTGACCGTAAAATTGCAGAGTCCTATTCCAGGGGGGTGCTGATTTCGCATGAGGACCCGCAATGGAAGGAAAAGTTTTTTAAGTTGTTTACTTCAATTAAAGATCTGGCTGCAAATGGATTTAGAATACAGGATTGATTGAGTTTCATTGAGCAGTTCATGCATTAAAAGAAAATATGACAGGGAAGAAAAATATGAAAGAAATAGTAATTCTAAGCGGTAAAGGTGGTACAGGAAAGACAAGCCTTACTGCTGCTTTTGCAGCCATATCAAGGGATCACATCCTTTGTGATGCTGATGTTGATGCTGCAAATCTTCATCTACTGATGGAACCTGATGTTAAGCAGCGTACTGATTTCATGGGCGGTGGTGTTGCAGTAATAAATCTGGATAAATGTACCCAGTGCGGTCGATGCCGGGAGCTGTGCAGGTTTGAAGCAATCAGCGAGGATTATGAAGTAAATGAAATAAGCTGCGAAGGTTGCGGGGTTTGCGTGGATTTGTGTCCTGAGGATGCAATTGATTTTCCAACAAAAAAATGTGGTCAATGGTTTATTTCCAATACACGCTTCGGGCCAATGGTGCACGCCAGGCTTGGTATTGCAGAAGAAAATTCCGGCAAGCTGGTAACCCTTGTAAGGAATGAGGCAAGGCAGCTTGCGGAAAAAATCAACCTTGATTTGATCATCACAGATGGGCCTCCTGGTATTGGATGCCCGGTAATTGCATCTTTAGGTGGTGCAACATCTTTACTTATTGTTACCGAGCCAACGGTTTCCGGAATGCACGATATGATGCGGGTAGCAGAACTTGCAGCACATTTTAAAGTACCAGGCATGGTGTGTGTTAATAAATTTGATTTGAATATCGATCAAACAAAAGCAATCGAGAACCAGGCAAAAGAGATGAACCTTGAGGTTTTAGAAAGAGTTCCCTTTGATCCGCTCTTTGTAGAATCAATGGTTTATGGAAAAACTATTGTTGAGTATAAAAACGATTCTGCTGCATCACAGGCAGTTAAAAATATATGGAAGCAGATTACTGCATCTGCGGACAAAGTTAGTTGATTATTTT
>JAOZSB010000279.1 GCA_029939895.1 Desulfobacterales bacterium | reverse complement strand
ATCCAAGGTATTGCTTTACTGTATCAAAGAATTGGATATCAGCATAATAAAGTAATCCCACACGCAGGAACACTACTGCAATTCCAATTATGATCAGTAAAATAAGTAGAATTTTCTTCTTCATAATCTTTGATAATATCAAATTCAAGGCTTGATGTCAAAAGATCAGTACTTGTGAGGGAAACAGCAGTTTGGATTTGTCTTCTGGTTTGTGTGGATGAGTTTAGAGGGTTTTTTTGGGTCAGGTGAAGATTGAAGTGGCTTTTTGGATTCTTTTGGTATCGTCTATTACATCAACAATTGATCTGTGTTTCAATCATTACTCCGGCAGGGCAGAATCATAAACAAGCCCATTTTCAACAATATATCTTATGCGTAAAAAGCTCAGTTCTTCATAGTCTATTTCACCATCAAGGGCCTCAAAAACAGGCTTCAGCACCATGACCCCTTTACTTCTAAATTCTGCGCTTGCTCTATTTGCCTTTTCAATATTTACCGGCGCCTCCTTTACAAGCCCATTGGCATCCCCCTTGACCTGATTATTATATTCCATTGGCTTATCGCTGGAAAGCAGCCCGCCATGACACCAGTACTTATAAAGATGACCAATGATTGTAGTTTGTTTTACGCTGTATTCCTCCATCAAATTATTTACACTTCTGCCTGAATTAAACTTCTCCGCCACCTCCACATACCTTGGTGTTAACACGGAACTGGACTTAACAGGTTCATCTGCACCCTTTAGATCCGAGGATTCAGTAATACTATTCAGGGCGCAGAACTCCCGAATAATATCCATAAAAATCTCACCATATTTTTGGAGCTTAACTTGACCAACACCGTGGATGTTGGAAAAACCAGCCGTTGATTGCGGAAAAAATGCAGACATATCCTTGAGGCTGCGATCTGAAAACACAGCATATGGAGGCAGGTCCTGCTTATCTGCAAGTTCCTTGCGCTTGATTTTTAAAAGGTTAAAAAGCTCAGTATTATAATCTCTATTGCTTTCATTGGTTGAAGAAGTACGGCTTTTTGCAGGAGCATCATTATCCAGACTCTTGTCAATTATACCTTGAAAAGGTTTGCCCCTCAAAACGTCCCACCCTGCTGAGGTAAGGGAAAGCCCGCCAAATTCCATGTCCTGATCCAAAAGCCCCTTTTGAACAAACTGCCTGGCAAGATTCTGCCAGACCTTTTTGGCAATATCTACGCCTATTCCATAGGTGGAAAGTTTGTCGTGCCCTTGTTTAAGCACCTTTTTAGCCTTTGATCCCCGTAGAACATCAATAATGTAAACCGCGCCAAACATTTCACCAGTTCTTTTAACGCAGGCAAGGAACTTTTGTGCTTCTATAGTGATGTCCTCAAGCTCCTTAGGGCCATCGGTGCAGTTATCGCACATACCGCAGTTTTCCTGGCCATATTCTTCACCAAAATATTTTAACAGGGGTTTTCTTCTACATTCCGTGGTTTCAACAAATCCCAGAATAGTCGAAAGATGGATGGAAGCAGCCCGCTCCCTGACCTCATCCATATCCTTAAAAAATGACCGTATCGTAAAAATATCCGACATGCTGTACAACAGCAGGCATTCCGATCTCAAGCTGTCTCTGCCGGCCCGGCCTATCTCCTGGTAATAAGATTCCAGGTTCTTGGGAAGGCTGTAATGAGCCACAAACCTTACATTTGACTTGTCTATGCCCATTCCAAATGCCACGGTTGCTACTATTATCATCACATCGTCACGGTCAAACATCTCCTGATGATTTCTTCTTGTTTCAACATCAAGACCTGCGTGGTACGGCCTGGCTTTAAAGCCTGCCTTTTCAAGGCTTGCTGAAAGGTTGTCAACCTGCCGCCTTGTGGAACAGTAAATAATACCCGGCCCTCCATCATTATCATTAATAAACCGGGTAAGACGAGCCACTGGCTGATCCCTCGGCTCCACGCGGATAAACAGGTTTTTTCGGTCAAAGCTGTCTATGAAAATATCAGAATCTGAAAAATTTAAGGTACCTTGAATATCATCCCTGACACGAGGAGTAGCAGTAGCAGTCAGGGCCATGCACACGGCCTCTAGGAAACGCTCCCGGACATCTGCTATCATTCGGTACTCCGGCCTGAAATCGTGCCCCCAGGAGGAAATACAGTGGGCCTCATCAATGGCAATGCAGTCAACCTGAACTTCAGAGAGTAATGCAAGTATATTATTTTTTAAAAGAGTTTCAGGAGCCGCATAAAGCATCTTTGCCTCACCTGAGCGTATCTTTTCAATACTGCTTCTATACTCTCTTTCTGAGAGCGAACTGTTCAAAATCACGACAGGGATTCCAATCCCCTTTAACTGCCGTCCCTGATCCTTCATCAAAGAAATCAACGGTGAAACAACAACCGTCAATCCATTGAAAATCATGGCAGGAACCTGAAAACATACAGATTTTCCGCCACCTGTAGGCATTATTACAAGGGTATCTTTCCTTTTCAGGACATTTTCAATTATTTTTTCCTGCAAGGGAAGAAAGGAGTCGTAACCGAAAAATTCTTTTAGAATTTCAGAGGGTTGCTTATTAACTTTGGATTTGGTTTTCAGGGTATTTACCTTTTATATCAGCATAGAATTTTTTAATCTCTATCATATCAGCATCAATATCACCCGTTGGATAAAAAAGTGGCCCTACTCCGCCAATTTTCTTTTCATAATCAAGATAACCCAGGGAAATTGGAACGTTAGCACCGCTGGCCATATAATAAAAACCAGTTTTCCAGTAAGTAACTTTTGATCTTGTACCAGATGGCGGGACAATCATTACTAGTTCTTCGTTGTCATTAAACTGCTGTATTGTCTGGTCAACAAGCTTGTTGGACTTTGATCTGTCTATTGGGATTGATCCAAGCCACTTTATTAAACCACCAAAAGGGCCTTCAGTAGTTGATTTTTTTATCATTACAAATATTTGAATTTTTAAAACACATGCGATTATAAGAACAAAAAAGAAGTCCCAGTTACTAGTATGTGGAGCAGCTATCATTACATATTTGGGAACGTCTGGTGCCGGACCTTTTGCTTTCCAGCCAAAGAGGAACAGCAATATCTTGCTTATAAAATAAAGAACGTGTCGTAATATCGGTGTATTAAAAGCAGTCCGTCTCATGGTATCCTCTGTATCTATTTAAACTTCTTTTTTTGTAAAAAAATATAATATTCAGGAACTGATAAATAGATTTTAAACATCACAAAAATATTGATAATTTTATTCGGTTAAAATAATACCCGGTTAATATCTTACCTGATGTGCCTGCAATAAGAGTCTGTTTCAAAACATTCCCTTGAATAGATTGACTCCTTTTAAAAAGGTTGCTAACAGATCATATGTAAGTGTGGCAAAAATCTTCAAGCAACATTACTGAAATTATCAAAATAATTACTCTCCAGGTAGCTATCAATAATAAAATCAGACTTGACATTGTAACCACTTACCAATAATTTTATTTTTAGCATACAGCAGAATCAATGTAAAGTTTATAAATCAAATCCATGTTAAGGATTTATTATGAAAAGAAAAATACTATTTCCCTTACTATCCATTTTTTTGGGATTTTTTGTAATAACTGTTTTTTTGGAGATAGTTTTCAATATACTTCCAGTCCAGGAAAGCCTGAAAAAACTACCTGTTAATTCTACAAATCCAATAATTAGATTTCAAGAAAACAGAGATGCCATTTGGTCAAATGGCCCACTATTCGATATTGTTGCAAAAAAACACATCAATAATTACGGTTTTTTAAATGATCAGGATTACTCACCAGAAGACGATTCACCCCTGATGGCAATTATTGGGGATAGCTTTGTGGAGGCATGTCAGGTAGAGAACAGGAAGTCAATGCACGGAATACTCTCACAGCAGACCGCTGGCAAGGGGAGAGTCTATAGCTTTGGGTCATCTGGAAGCCCATTGTCTACCTATCTGGCGTATTCTAAATATGTTACAAAAAACTTTAAAGCCGATGCACATGTATTTATAATAATTGGAAATGATTATCATCAAAGTTTGTTTAAATACAAAAATTCACCAGGTTATCACTATTTTATGAAAAAACAGGACAGGCTGGTGCTTGAAAGAATTGACTTCCGCTCATCCTTACTCAAGCGCCTGCTAAGGAATTCAGCTCTGATTCGTTATCTGGCTCTTAATGCAAAGTTGAACTGACAATCAATCGAAAGAATGCTTACCAATCAAACCAAAGCAGAAGTAAAATATGTTGCCAACATAAGGGCTGATATGGATGAAGAGTGTGTTTTTGATTCAAAACAGGCAGTGGATGCATTTTTTAAAGAACTGCCACTCCATTCCAGCCTGGAAAAAGACAAAATATTATTTGTTGTTGATGGGATGAGATCGATTATCTATGAAGGGAAAACACAGGCATATGGAGATAGCACTTATGCCGGAAGGATGCGGAATTACTTTATTAAAGAGGCGACCAGCCTGGGCTATGAAGTTATTGACATGCATCCAGTTTTTAAAGAAAAGTATGAATCAGAAGGAATCCGGTTTGAATTTCCAACAAATGGCCACTGGAATGAAACTGGTCATCGCCTGACTTCAGAACAAATAAAATCATCTTCGGTTTTCAAAAAATTATTTGACCAGTAGTTAAAGACAGGCAGAATATGGAATCAATGTGGGCTGACAGTTTCGTTATTGAACAGCCATGCTTCACGCACTATCTTTATCAATCCAGGCCCTTCATTTTTTTGGTCATAAACCAGATTGGGCAGGACTCGCGGAATTTACAGTAAAGCTCTGGATCTTTACATTTTAAACATTCTTCACACATATATGAACCGTGCTTGGAACAATAATAACTCGTTTCAACATCAGGATGGTTGATACATATACCCATTGAATTCTCTCCAGAATCTGACTAATCTAACTCAGCTTGCTTAATCTCATTTAGAAGTCTGTCTCGTTCATCCTCTAATTTTTCAAGATCAATCATCAATTGTGGTTTAACAGAATGTGGAGGAATACGTTTTTCCTGTTCCTCAATTTCAATTTCAATTTTCTTTAAGTCTTGACGTAGTTTTTCTATTTTCATTTTATTTCAACGCTCTTCCCTTAATGAACATATTTAAGTATTAGTATTTAATGGATTGTTTTTTAAGAAAATACTTCGGTGCGGCCACAGGGTTGATCAGTCACTGACAAGATCATACCTTATGCTTTCATAAGCAGTTTCAATATCTATTGTCATAGCAGCATGGTTTTTATATGAAAAAGGAACGTCAACTGAGATGCCACCATGAAAATCAATATCAAACCTTGCAGTTCCTTTAACATAATCAAGCTCCATACGCCTGGATGCGGTAGCTCCTTTTTCCATTGATTCAATATAAGTAACTATCTCAGAGACCTCTGCTTCCCATGATTTCAGGGAAATGCCTGTAAGACCCATTATCATATCTTCGTCAATCATATCGTCCATTGCAAGAAAACCTGAAAACATCCCTTTTATCGACTCTAAAAGCTGTTCCCGAATAAACAGACTTTCAATGACAAACCTGGGGATAGCATACTTTTCAGCAATCATTTCACCCAGTGCTCTGTTATTCAGGTCATACTTTTCCACTCGGCGCTGGAGACTTAAAATATCTTCAAGGTTATCCTTGTCTATCAAACCAGCGTTGACAAGTATTTGTCCCAGAGGTTTTTTTATGCTGTTAAGTGTTAAGCCGAGAGTAAAGTCGCTTTCCATATCATTTTCCCTTCATGAATCATATAAAATAACAAATCTTTTAAAAAAAACTAAAGGAGCTATAAAGAAAATTTTAATTAATTTTTACTGATTTTATAACACTTTCTAAATATTTTTTCAACACAAATTATTTGATATTAATTTAACAGATATATACATAAAATCGCTGAGAGCTCGTAACGTCAACCTAAAAATGACCCCCAACGACAATGCAAATTTGACCCAC
>JAOZSB010000278.1:204-5987 GCA_029939895.1 Desulfobacterales bacterium | reverse complement strand
ATTTCAATTATATTGCAGCTTGTGGTCGCAAATCGTCAGGCTTTTTTACAAATCACGTCAGGACATATTCTGGTAATAAAAGCATACAACCTTTGGGTAATGAATCATTGGCTTTCAATGGATAATTTGTTGAAATCAAAACAGGTTTGAGGTGTTAAAATGTGGATGCCCCAAAATATCAGTAGAAAGTTTATCATTGGATTATTCCCTGGTTTTCTGGCTGTTTTTTTAGTTGCCATTTTTTTTACACTTTATTTTGAATACCATATGTTATCAAAAAAGCTTGAGCAAAAGGGAGGCAGAATATTAGAGCTTACCAAGATTATACTTGAAAAGCCTTTTTGGAATGTTGACCAGGTTCAGGTGGAATTAATTTTAAAAGCACTTCTTAAGGATGAAGAAATTATTGCTGTTTTTGCTGACCTTGCCATTGATGAAACAAGCATTAAATACGGTGTAACGGATAGCCGTATTCTCGAAAAAATGAAATTATATCAAATCGACATAATTCATAGTAAAAGCGGTGAACAAACTGGTTCTGTGTGGATTTATTTTACAGATCAGATCGCCAAAAAAAAATTAAAATTCACCATGTATTCCTATGGCGTTACGATGATTATCTTGATGATTGTAACGCTTTTTCTAAACAATTTTATCCAGAAGAAAATTATTGCGCAACCCTTGCTTAACTTATTGGACGGTATCCGGAAAAATTTTAATTCCAAACAATATTTTCCCGTAGCAGTTGTATCAGGAGATGAAATCGGTTCCCTGACCAAGGCATTTAACTCCACCATGAAGCAGGTCAAAGAACATGCACAAAATATGGAAAGGCTCCTTTCCGAGCGTGATAGTTTGCTCGGAGAAGTCCAAAACAAAAATAAGCTTATCCAAACCAAAAATGCTGAACTGCAAATTGCACATCATGCTGCAGAAACTGCAAACAGGGCAAAAAGTGAATTTTTGGACAATACATCCCATGAACTGCGAACACCCATGAATGCTATCATAGGTTTGACCATCTCGGTTTTAAAATCAGACTTGACTCAGCAGCAATATGAAAATTTGGATAAGGTGGCCAGTTCTGCAAATTCCCTTTTGAAAAAAATTAATACTATCCTGGAATTTTCAAAATTTGATATGGATCAAGCACCGACTCTAAAAGAGGATTTTTTCATAGAAGATGTCTTAAATAATGTGTGTGCACAATCATTTGAAAAAGTAAAAGAAAAAGGACTCAAGTTTGATGTGTCTGTTCCTGAGTCTTTGCCTAATGCTGTCACTGGTGACTCTCATCGACTGGAGCAGATTTTATTACTGCTTATATTCAATGCAATAAAATTTACTGTAAAGGGTCATGTAAGTTTCAGGGTGGAGCATGGTTTGGCGGAGAATACAAAACCCGGCGATTTAATCACATTACTTTTTTATATACAGGATACAGGCGTGGGCATTCCCGGTGACATGCTGGAAAAAATTTTTCTGCCATTCACACAGGCTGATGGAACTTCCACACGTCATCATGAAGGCATGGGGATGGGCCTGACTTTGGCCCGGCGGTCTGCATTCCAGATTAACGCAAGTATTGCCGTAGAAAGCGAACTCTCGAAAGGTACCACCTTTATTGTAACTGCAAAATTCGGGCGACAACCAAGTGAACATGAAAGACCTGTACAGTTGAAGCAAAGCAATTTTAAAGAAGATTATTCACAGGAAGAAGATAAAAAGCCGCAGCCTCTGATGCCCCTGATTAAAGAAAATATTGAGATTGATGTTGGGAAGGTTAAACCATTGCTGGTTAGACTGGTGTCGCTGGTAGAATTTGATATTGGAGAAGCAGCCGACCAATTTACTGTATTACGGGAAATGTTAGGGTCGTCAGAAGAAATTGAGAGCATACAAAGTGCCATTGATGATTATGACACTGATGAGGCTATGGCCGGACTGATGCGAATTGCAGAAGCACATGGCATAGCTATAGAATAGCAACTTCAATTAGCAATGTGAGAATATGGTGGACATATGAAAAGAACAATATCGCAGGATTTAATTATAGGCCTTGTGCTGACGATTTGCATTTTAGCAGTCATGCTGGGGGCAGCATTTTATATGTATTCAAAAGTGCAAGCCCAGCGTGAGCTGATGACCAAGGCAACTGCGATTACAGAAAATTTTTCAATCGCAATAGCTTATTCTGCATGGAACGTGGAAACCGAGGCAATAGAACATATTTCAAAAGCCTATTTAAACTCTGAAAATCTTGTTGGCATCAAAGTAAATAGCACTTCGGAATATATAAAAGCCTATCTGGGCACTGAGTCTCATGTTGGTATCAATGTTAAAAGCACTTCGGATGTTATAGATGAAAACAATTCAGGAGACAAAACCATATCTCAATCTGATTCAACGCTTTTATTTGAACATATCCCTGCAAATAAAAAGGATTGTATTAGCATTAAAAGGTTAGTCTCAGTGGGAGAGCAGCATGTTGGGAATGTGGAATTGTTTTTTGACAGCGGAGTTGTCAGGAAAGATCAAAGGAGAGCAGTAATAACAATTATTATTACAATTCTTTTTGTTGTAATTATTATTGTGCCAGGGGTTCAATTTATAATGAAATTTCTATTGACCCGTCCCCTGCAAGATTTGACCGTCAGCCTGAGAACAATAGCCAGGGGTGACTACAAGGGGAACTTGGCATCGGTTCCTCAGGCAGATATTAACGACATAATTAATGAAGTAAATTTAATGGCCAACCACATCTTCAAAAGAGAGAATGAGTTAAAAAAAGCTAAGGAGAAATATCGCAGTATTTTTGAAAATTCAATAGAAGGCATTTTTCAGATAAATAATGACAATCATTTTATAACAGCAAATACACCCATTGCAATAATGTTTGGTTATGACTCGCCTGCTGATTTGATTGAATCTGTAACCGACATCACAAAACAATTATTTGTAAACCCCCTGGCCCATGAAGAGCTTCGTTCTATTTTACAAAATGATGGAAAAGCTATTGGGTTTGAAACGAAGCTTTGTCGAAAGGGTGGCGATCAGTTTCACGGCTCCTTTGCTGCCCAGAGCATCTATGATAAAGACGGCATATTGCTTTATTACGAAGGAACCCTTCTGGATATAACATTACGCAAAGACAAGGAACTGGCCCAAAGAAAACAGGAAACTGCTGAAGTAGCATCAAAAACCAAGAGTGATTTTTTAGCCAACATGAGCCATGAAATTCGGACTCCCATGAACGCAATCATAGGCTTGTCGGCTTTGACGTTAAAAACAGAGCTTAATCCAAAGCAGCTTGGTTATCTCAATAAAATTGATTCTTCAGCACAATCTCTTCTGGGTATTATTAACGACATCCTTGATTTTTCAAAAATTGAAGCTGGTAAACTCGACATGGAATTGATTGATTTCCAACTCGAAGATGTTCTTGATAATGTTTCAAATCTGATTAGCATAAAAACCGAAGAGAAAGATATTGAGTTATTATATGATATTGAAAAAAATATTCCCATGCAGCTTATCGGTGATCCTTTGCGTCTTGGTCAGGTGTTAATCAATCTTGCAAATAATGCTGTTAAATTTACAGAAATGGGGCAGGTCATTCTTAAAGTAGAATGTCTTAACGCACCTTCACATGATGCTTCTGATACAGTAGTAATCAGGTTTTCAGTGCAGGACAGCGGTATTGGCATGACCATTGAGCAAATTGATAACCTGTTTAATTCCTTTTCTCAGGCTGAATCCTCAACCAGCAGGAAATACGGCGGCACCGGGCTTGGGCTTTCGATTTCAAAACGTCTGGTTGAAATGATGGGCGGAGAGATATGGGTAGACAGTGAGTCTGGTAAAGGAAGTACATTCACATTCACAGCGGAGTTTGGATTACGTGAAGGAAATATGGATAAAAGATATACGATTCCAGAAGAACTTGAGGGAATGAGCATTCTGCTGGTAGATGACAATGCAGATTCCCGTAAAATTATTGCTGTTACCCTGGAATCCTTGAACTTTGAAGTTCATCAGGCTTCATCGGGCCTGGAAGCTATCGAGGAAATTGAAAAAGCTGCCAGTAATAAACCATACCGGCTTGTGCTGATGGATTGGAAGATGCCGGGACTCGATGGTATTGAAGCCTCAAGGCTGATCAAAAACAATGACCGACTGCCGGTAACCCCAATGATTCTTATGGTAACCGCTTATAATAAAGACGAGGCAAAACAAAGGGCTGCTTCCTCAGGCATAGATTCCTTCCTGTCCAAACCAATTAACCCATCTTTGCTTTTTGATACAATTATGGATATTTTTTACAGTAAAGTCGCACCGCAATCCAAATTTGAAATTGATTCAGACCAGGTTGAAGGTTTGGATAAAATCAGGGGGGCAAGGGTTCTTGTTGCAGAGGATAATGAAATCAATCAGCTGGTTGTATCAGAAACATTAGGGCAGGCAGGCTTTTGGGTTACCGTTGTTGCAAATGGAGTAGAGGCAGTTCAGGAAGTGATGAAATCTGATTTTGATGTGGTTTTAATGGATATCAATATGCCGGTACTTGATGGTTTTAAGGCCACCGAGTCCATAAGGGAGCATCCTGAAAAATTGAAACTGCCCATTATCGCCATGACTGCCCATGCAATCGCAGGATACAGAGAAAAATGTATTGAACACGGTATGAATGATTATGTGACAAAACCGTTTCATGCTATTGAGCTTTTTTCCACCCTCGTTAAATGGGTTGAACCGGGTGAGCGTGAATTACCTGAAATTGCGATTGTCCAGAAGTTAAAATCAAATGACAGCTTTGATGATGTGGACGAGGGGCTGGCTGTATATATGGATGAAGAGGCTTTGCCTGGTCTTAATATCAAGTCTGGTCTGGAAAGATTACGGGGGAACCAGGAAGCATATAGCCGGATTTTACAAAGATTTTACGACAGCAGTGCCAATATGAGCAGGGATATTGAAGCGGCTATTGAAAATCATGATTTTGAAGCAGCTATCAGCCTTGTCCATGCTGCCAGGGGGGTTTCCGGTAACATTGGTGCAGATGCACTATATGATATATCAACTAAGCTTGAAACTCACTTAATGCAGGATACCATTGAGGATGCAAGACAGTTCTTTGAATATTTTTTAATTACTATGGATGTTGTGAGAACCTCCATCAATAAATACAATGGCGGGAAATCAAATACTGAGGATGCCGAGCCGGGCAAATTTAAAGCCAGTAAAGTCAATGGTGCCCAGGAAAAGCCATTTAATGCAGAAAGGCTGAAAGCTTTATTGGAGCAGTTAGCTCAATTGATAGAAACTGATATTGCAGAGGCTGGCGGGTGTCTGGATGAAATTAAGGCATTAACAGGTATAACAAAGGAAATTAAAAATATTGATGCGGCAATAAATGATTATGACTCAGGTGAAGCACTGGAGTTGATTGCATATTTTATAAAAAATTTAAACATTATTTTATGAGATTGATAGCCATTAAAAATAATTTACAGTGCTGTGTTTTTTCCTGTGGCCTGGTTATGGAATAAGCAAAAGGCTCCCAATAAATTTAAATGTTTTGCCGAAGCCGATTGCTTAGTTTATGCCAGAGGTCTATTTATGAAATAAGTAAAAAAGCTTCTAGTAAACTTAAAATTAACATCGAAGCCGATTGCTTAGTTTATGCCAGAGGTCAATTTATGAAATAAGCAAAAGGTTCCCAATAAACTTAAATGTTTTGCCGAAGCCGATTGCTTAGTTTATGCCAGAGGTCTATTTATGAA
>JAOZSB010000278.1:0-104 GCA_029939895.1 Desulfobacterales bacterium | reverse complement strand
ATTAACATCGAAGCCGATTGCTTAGTTTATGCCAGAGGTCAATTTATGAAATAAGTCAGTAGTGTCCCGTTAAAAATCGAATAATTTCAATTGGATTTGGGCAC
>JAOZSB010000036.1 GCA_029939895.1 Desulfobacterales bacterium | reverse complement strand
TTATTGTTTCAATAATTTATTTTGATAAAAAAAGGGAACAAAAAAATGTACTCAAATTTATTCAGTCCAATCCAGATCGGTAATATGACATCCAAAAACAGGCTGCTGATGTCTGCCATGAGTATCAATTTTGGCGTGGATAAAAACTGCTGCGTAACAGACCAGTTAACCGAATATTTTGTAGAACGTGCAAAGGGCGGAGTCGGCATGATGCTTGTCGGTGGAGGCGGCATCCACCCAAACGGCCAGGAACTGCCGGATTTGCCGCAGGTCTTTAATGATGACTGCATCCCGCCTTTTATTGAAATGGTAAAAAAAGTAAAGAAGTACGATACCCTGTTTGGCATTCAGCTTATGCATGGCGGTCGTCAGTCATACCTTCCAGAAAAGGTCGCACCATCGGCAATCCCTGCTCCGGCAGTAGTAAAAGGTACTG
Organism: Desulfobacterales bacterium; assembly: GCA_029939895.1. Lineage (GTDB taxonomy): Bacteria > Desulfobacterota > Desulfobacteria > Desulfobacterales > JAOZSB01 > JAOZSB01. Next base: position 20,431 of record JAOZSB010000036.1, on the reverse strand, counting down.
TCCGGGCCTTGGAAACCCATGAAGTAAAAGAACTGGTATCCTGCTTTGGAGATTCAGCCAGACGATGCAGGGAGTCAGGATTTGACTTCATAGAAATCCACAGCGCCCACGGCTATTTGATAAATCAATTCCTGTCTCCAAATTCCAATATTAGGGAAGACCAGTATGGAGGAAGTTTTGAAAACCGCACAAGGTTTTTGCTTGAAACAATAGAAGACATAAAAACAAAGGCAGGCCACAATTTCCCAATAGGAATACGCATTAACGGCAATGATTATATTAAAAACGGGTGGGAGCTAAAAGATACTGTACGCATTGCACCCTTGCTTGAAAAGGCTGGAGTTGCTTATCTTCACATTTCAGGCGGGGTCTACGGATCAACAGAGCTGACAATCCCCTCAATGTACACCCCCCACGGCTGCTTTGTTCATTTGGCAGAAGAAGTAAAAAAACATGTCAGCATTCCCGTGATCACCGTGGGAAGAATCAAGTATCCAGACATGGCAGACCAGATCATCAAGCAGGGCAAGGCAGACATTGTGGCAATGGGCAGATCATTTTTAGCTGATCCGCAATATGCAAAAAAAGCAAAAGATGGCAATGCCCGGCAAATCCGACCCTGCATTGGCTGCTGCCTTGGCTGTATACATGCAGTACTTGCCAGGGAACCAGGCTCATGTGTTGCAAACCCGGAGGTTGGCAGGGAATACCTGCTTAAACACGAAAACCCGCCCAGTAAAAAGCTGAACATACTTATTGCCGGGGCCGGGCCTGCTGGTATGGCAGCAGCAAGGCTCTTCAAGCTCCAGGGGCACGGGGTGGTTATCTGCGAAAAGAAAAAAAATCCCGGTGGCCTGCTGTCCCTTGCTGCAAAAGCACCTGGCCGTAGCGAGCTTTCTGATATTTTGAATTTCTTTGAACTTGAAATTGAACGTCTGAATATTGAAGTGCGTTATGATACGGAACTATCACTGGACATTATAAATGAGCTGAAACCAGACAAAGTAATTCTTGCCACTGGTTCAATGCCGGACATGCCTGTTATCAAGGGGCTTTTTAAAACAAAAATGGATCTGGTAACAAATGTAGATGTATTAAACAGCCCTGAAAATATCAAGGATAAAGTAATTGTCCTGGGCGGCGGCATGACTGGCCTGATTACTGCTGATTATTTAGCTGATCTGGGCAAAGAAGTAATTGTTTTAAACCGGGGAAAAAGCTTTGCAGAGGAAATGTCGAGCAACGACAGGTACTATTTACGGGAACGCCTGAAAAAAGGAGGGGTTGTTCTCCATAAAAATGTATCAGTCAGACAGTTTTCTGATGATGGAGTTGTGTTTAAAGCTGGCGGAGAAGAAGTAGTATTAACGGGTTTTGAAAGTGTTGTTATTTCTGAAAAGCAAAGCCCTGTGCGGGATGCAAAGCAGCTTGAAAAGAAAACTACTGCAAAGTTTTATATGATTGGCGATGCAAAAACACCAAGGCACCTGATGTACTGCATCAGTGAGGCAGAAGAAATTGCAAGGTCAGTCTGATCCTTTTGCAAAAGATTTTTTTAATTATTCAACGTCCCATGGAAAAATATGAAAACACATTTAGAATGCTTCCAATGTTTTGCGAACCAGGTACTTGTTGCCTCAAGGCTCGCCTCAAAGGATGAAAAGCTCCATAAACTGGCTATTCAAAAGGTCATGGCAAAGCTTGCAGAGCTTGATACGGATCTTCCTCCACCAGCGGCTGGAGCTTTTATCTACAAGACTGTTCGTGAAATCTCTGGTAATTTTGATCCCTATGCTGACATCAAAAGAGAGAGCAACGAGTTTGCAATGTCCCTTTACAATGATTTAAAACAGCAGGTTGAATCTTCGCAAAATCCCCTTAAAACCGCCGTAATACTGGCAGCAGCAGGCAATATTATAGATTTTGGTACTGGCAGGACTATTCATAAAAAAGATACACTCGATGCCCTCGAAGATGCCCTGAAAAATCCACCTGAAGGCAACATTGACAGGCTTTGCAGTGCAATGAAATCAGCAGAAAATATACTTGTACTTGGTGACAATGCAGGTGAAATCGTCCTGGACAGGCTTATGATAGAAGCACTTGGCAGAGACAAAGCAGATATCATTTATGCTGTTCGTGGTGGGCCGATTATTAACGATGCCCTGCTTGAGGATGCTCAATATGTCGGCATGGAAAATATCGCCAGGGTAGTGAGCAATGGCTCTGAATCACCTGGAGTTTTTTTGGATGACTGCTCTGGTGAGTTTAAGAAGATTTTTAAAAATGCTGATGTGATTGTCTCAAAGGGTCAGGGAAATTTTGAAGCTCTTTCCGATACCGATCATGATATAAATTTTATCTTGAGAGCCAAATGCCCGGTGGTATCCCGCTATTTGAATGTGCCGGAAGGAACCAACCTTGTTATTGAGAAAAAAGGCATGGAACTTATTATGTAAAAGCTAAGGAGCAGTAAAATGTCTGAAAGTAAACTGAAAATTAACGCCAACCTTGAAATAACCGGATATGCCCTGGAGACTGTAGTCACGATGGCAAAAACCTTATCCAAAAAGGATGAAAAAGGCCGCATAAAAATTGATACAGCCGGGCTTGTCAGCGATATGATAACAAAGTTTCTTGAAGAAAATGATTTTGATGGTTTTGTGTCCAAAGCTGAAAATTATCAGGGGCTGATTCAATCAGATTGAGAGAACCTGTTGTTTGCCATCTTAAATTGAAAGACATATTGTCTGGGGTATTATTGATGATATTTCAATTAAAAAAACAATCGAGCAAATAAAAAATGACCGGGCAGTATGCCCGGCCATGCAGGAAGTTGTGATAAAAGTTGAGAAGTTAACTGACCATGTCAATTACAGTTCCAAGCATTTCATCCCCTGCCTGTATGGGTTTGAGGTTTGCTTCGTATCCCCGTTGAGTAGAGATCATTGTTGTCATTTCTTCAGCGAGCTCAACATTTGAAAGTTCGACTTCCGTTTCCCCGCCGTCCCGGAACTCCATACGAATAGGGCCCTGGGATTCAAGCTGACTGATGTTTACATTTACGGCATTGTTTTGGCCTTCATTAATTACTGTCCTTGACCGGTCAAATTCCTCGCTCTCAAAATTAGCGATATTATTGGAATTGACACCCATCTGAGTACTAAAGGCGTTTAATGCTGAAAGATTGTTATTTAGTGAAGAGATCATTAAAATAACCCCCAAAGAAACGAATTATATAAAAAAATTTTTGCTGATATTTAACTATACTATAATTTTTAAAATTAAGCAAAAACTTTTTTGATTGTTAAAGAAAGCTCCCCGCAACGCCGTTGTTATTTTCCAGCACCGTCGCTTGTTTTAGAGTTAGGAGGGCTGGCAAAAAAGATGCACGCACATCCGAGAAGCTATATTGATATAAAGCAACTTTCGGGCCAAAGGCGGTTCGAAAAACCTTTGTTTTTTTAAAACCGTTGAAATCAGAATGGATTATTTTCATTTATCGCATTTGCAAGAGGAGAGAGCATTATTATGGAACTGTCATTTTGTCAGATTACATACACTTTGTATTACAATGTTGTAACCTGAATTGAAATGAATAGAAATCAAAAAGCCCTGCTGGATAAAAGCAGGGCTTTTTGTGATATTTTCTATGGTGCTGGCGCAATAAAATTATAAAAATGAAATAAATAGAGCATTTTTACAGCCAGCCCCATACAAATTTTATTGAACTACCTGTCAAATGACAGCAGGTATGACCTGAGATTGATTTTCTTATTCTTGAGTCCGAGTTTCCTTCTCATATTGTACCTGTGAAATAGAATTGTATTCTTGGACAGGTTCAGCACCTCTGCAATTTCCTTATTGGTTTTGCCTTCCTTAATAAGGTTTGCAACCCTGATTTCCATAGGAGTCAGGTTCAGGAATGTGGAAGAAAGCTTGTCAATAAATGGTGAGATGATGCTTTCCAGGTTTGACTCCAGAATACTTGCAAGAGCAGCCTGATTGGAGTCAAGAGCAGTCTTTTTCAAATTATCAAGATAGGGTCTGACAAGTTTTTTTACATTGGAGAGTACTGTCTCTTCGAGTTCCTTTTTGTCCTTTTCTCTCTGCTTTAGAAGGACGTTCAAGGCTATGTTAACCTCTTCAAACTTCTGTGTCTGGAGCTTAAGCTCGACTTCATTTTCCCTTAAAGAATTTTCAGCCTGAGTTCTTTCCTCGATCTCGGTTTTAAGCTTTTGTTCCATCTCGCTTCTATAGATGGCCAGTTCAATAACAGCCTTTACTTCCCTGTCGTGGAAAGGTTTAACAATATAACCAAACGGAGCTGCTGCTTTTGCACGTTCGATAACTTCATCATCGGTATAGGCCGTAACAAAAACTACGGGGACACCTAGTTCATTTTTAATAGTTTCAGCTGCATCTATACCATCAATGTCGCCAGGCATGACAATGTCCATAAGAACAATGTCGGGTTGGTGTTCACGGGCCAGTTCGACAGCTTTTTCGCCAGACGGCGCTCTTGCAATCACGTCATGACCCATTGCGATTAAGGCCTTTTCCAATTGCATGCTAATTACGAATTCATCCTCGGCCACTATTAGTTTTGCCATTTTTCCTCTATCCTTTTTATAAGTTTAACATTTTGCATAACACACTAAAACAACTAAATCAATTAGTACATCTCCAAGCTTGATTGTGCATTTTTTGAAAGAAACAATGTGTCCGCACCCACTATAATTGTTTTAAGTTAAGCATGATTTAAATATAAAAGAAACAAAAAAATTTCTTTTTTGCATATTTTTTTACTCCCAGGTTTACCTGGTAGCAATCAACACCAAAAAACCACTACTCACACACAACCACACCACAGATATTCTATTCTTTGATTTAAATTTATACTTTTTCGTGCATTTTAAGCCATTCTCAACCATCAATCTAAGATGTGCGATCTTGAGGTGACGCTTAATATAAGCTTTTCTAATGATCTTATTAGCTTGTACGATATAAAATCAAGTAAAAAAAACAAAATCTAACTTTTTTTTCCTTTAATAATAAGCTTTTTTTACTAATAGGCTGAATTAATAGCTTTTATAGTTTTGCGGTTTTAAGATAGTTTAATAAATATTTTACAAGCAAACTGCATTACATGCCATTTATTAATAATCTCGCCCTTGATTACCCATAATTTTGCCAGAAAATTATATCTATAAAAAAACGACACCACATTACCTACTAAAACACTGTGATATACATTTGTTTTATAAAAACTTTAACAGGCAAACTTTTTGCTTATACTCAACCAGCATTTCAAGATTATCTTTGGAACAAGGCAGTTATTACAACAGGAAACACTTGATTACTCAGCCATACATTTAAATCAGCACGTTAATACCAAAGTCTAATTGACTTTTGTTTTTAACTGCGATATATTAAATTTAGTAAAGTAAGAATAAGCCTATTTATAATAGAATTAAAATGAAGAGAATCTTTTTTTACCGGGGGGAAAAAATGGCTTTTTCGATTAACAACAACTTTTTGAGCAACATGGCGAACCTGCAACTTCGACAAACAAGCGGAATCGCAGCCGATGGATTAGAAAGGATTGCAACAGGCCTTAAAATCAACAAAGCAGCAGATGATGCATCCGGCCTTACAATCGCTGACCAGCTTTCAAGCCAGGCCAGAAGCTTTGGACAGGCAATAAACAACGCAAACAGTGCAATCGCAATGGCACAGATAGCTGATGGTGCACTCGGAGAATCAACACAAATTGTCCAGGATATTCGTGTAAAGGCGGTTCAGGCTGCAAACGGGAGCCAGTCTTTTGAATCAAGGCAGGCGATCCAGACCGACATAAACAACCTGATGACATCCCTCGACAGCATTGCACAAAACACCTCCTACAACGGTCAGGCTCTGCTTTCAGGCGGGTTCTCAGACAAATCTTTCCAGGTTGGTGCCAACCCTGGTGAGACAGCAAGCCTTTCTATAGAATCTGCTGAATCTACAAATATTGGCCAGACTGAAAACGGCAGCCTTTTTGACATTGACGTAACAACAGCCCAGGGAGCACAAGACGCAATTGCCATTGCAGACCAGGCACTTTCCGACCTGGCAAACACTCGCTCCGATGTCGGCTCGGTGCAGATTCAGCTTGAATCAACAATCAGGAACCTTGCGGTTTCTCAGATAAACACCATGTCCGCACAATCGACAATCCAAGATGCAGACTTTGCTGAGGAAGCAATGAATTTTTCTAAAATGCAGATTTTGGAAAAAGCTGGTGTATTTGCAGCAAGCAAAAGCAACATTAACAAGGCAAGCATAATGAACGTATTATCGGGTGCATAACGCCAATCAGCAAGGCTCCATATGCATTTGGAAAATGAGCCAGTTTCAACTGGTCTTTAACAAAAAGGTTGACTGCACTTACAAGGACGTTTAAAAATTAGCTCACATAATAATTCTTTACCCGCCCAAGGCTGCATCATTTCCCTGGGCGGGTTTTTTTTATGCTGGACAAGGAGCTAAGTACTGGTTATGTAAAAAAAGTCAATTTAGTGAGCCAGCTTCAAAGCGTCCCACTGGCTCTTATAATTACATTTTTTTTTGAAAGGTATTACTACAACAGAAAATGAAAAGTTTTCTTTCTGCATTAAGTTTTCTAACTGTAATCCCCGTTAGATCCAACCGTTTCGATCCCGCAGGCATGGTTGTTTACTTCCCTGTTGTGGGCCTGATTATTGGACTTGGCCTTGTTGCCTGTGACTATGCAGCCATGCGGCTGTGGTCACCTGGTATCGCTGCACTTATTGATATTCTCTATCTTGCACTTATCACCGGCGCACTTCACATTGACGGAGTTGCAGACACAGCCGACGGGCTATACGGCTTTAAACCCGCCAGCCAGGCACTCAAAATAATGAAGGACAGCAGAATCGGCGCCATGGGCATGATTTGCGTTCTCTTTGTAGTCGCAATAAAATGGGGAGGGATTTTTTCCTTAGATATTGAGCGTTCACTTCTTTTGCTTATCATCCCCTCCTATGCACGGGGAGCAGCGATTTTTGGAATGAAATTTTTGCAGTACGGCAGGCCCGATGGCGGCACAGGACATGGGTTTTTTGAGAAAAGACCAGACTTTTTCTCCTTTTCCGGGCTATGCATACCCATTGCAATTTCTTTATTCACGGGCTTTTTCGCAATTGCAATCAACGTAATATTTCTGCTTATTGTTGTGCTTACTATAATTTACTACAAATACAAAATCAACTGCATCACTGGCGATATGCTGGGAGCAATGATTGAGATTACAGAAGCAGGCATGTTCTTAATCCTTTCTGCAAGGCTGTTCATATGATTACGGGCCACGGTGGAAACGTATTCAGGCTTGCCTCGACCCTTGGTGTCAGCATCAACGATATTGCTGACATGAGCAGTAATGTAAACCCCCTTGGCCCTCCGCCAGGTCTTGCTCAACATTTGCAGGAAGCAATGCACGCCATCAATCGCCTGCCAGAACCAGACGCAGAAACTGCTGTGGCTGCTTTTTCCGATTATTATGAAGCACCAAAAGATCGTGTAATAATGGGGAACGGAACCACCCAGATAATATATTCGATTCCCCATGCCTTAAAAATAAAAAAAGCACTTATACTTGGGCCGACCTATTCTGACTATGGTGATGCATGTTCAGCCGCTGGAACACAATCAGAGTTAATTACTGCCGGAGAATCTGACGGGTTTGCTCATGGTGCATCAACGGTTGATACTGCAATCGGTGATTGCGATGCTGTTTTCATATGCAGGCCCAACAATCCTTCAGGCTTTATGATGCCCAGGGATGAGGTGCTGCATTTAACAAAACAGCATGCTGACAAACTCTTTATTATTGACGAATCATACCTGCCCTTTCTTGCAAGTGAAAGAGAAGAAACCTTTGCTTGCGAGCCATTGCCGAACATGATCGTCCTTAATTCCATGTCCAAAATTTTCCGCATTCCCGGCCTTCGGGTGGGTTTTGCAGTTTTCGGGAGCAGTGTTGCAAATAAAATGCAGATGCATTGCCAGCCCTGGAGCGCAAACAGCCTTGCACAGGAGGCGGTTGTCTATCTTATGGAGAGATTTGATGAGACACAGGAATTTCTCAAGGATTCAAGAGCATTTGTTACCAGGGAAAGATCAAGGCTGGCCAGTGGTTTAAGGCAGCACAGGGACGTTGAGGTTTATGAAAGCCCGGCATCCTTTATACTCGTAAAGCTGCCGGAGCATGTATCATCGGCAACGGTCAAAGAAAAAATCGCTCAAAAAAGGATTCTCATCCGCGACTGCTCGAACTTTATCGGCCTTTCAGACAGGTTCATCCGGGTTTCAGTAAAAACAGAAAAAACCAACCAGCTTTTCCTGAAACTTTTTGCTGAAGCCATTAAAAGACCTTAGGTATTTCACAGGGCCTGCACGCTGGCGGGCAAATTTCTTCCAGATCAAAATTAAAATTCAAACTTTTTTAATGATAGTGTCTATCAAAGATGATGCATCATCATACTCATAATCAGCGATCAAATTTTCAAGGGTTTGCATATCATCGCCTGAATATACTTCTTTAATTTTTTTCAAGGCTTCAGAAATTTTTCCTGGCTCAGACTGATGCATGAACTGCTTCAATTTTTGCAGCAGTTCAATTACTTCACTTGCTTCTGCTTTGACTATAACTTTTTCAGGCTCTTTATTTGAATCAAGGATTATGAGAATAGAAGTAAAAACCTTATTCAAGTGATGATCTATCACCCGGAGCTGCTCAAGCTCGACAGAACCCTCTCCTGCTGAATCCTCGAGGTTTCGGGCCACCAGATAGACATCCTCTGCGCCAATATTGGAACTGGAGCCTTTAAGTGAGTGTGCAAGGTCCTTTATCGCCTCTGTGTCGGATTTTTTATAGGCCATCACCATCTTATCATAGGTCTTGAGATTATTACGGCGAAAGCCACTCAGGATTTGTATAAAAATATCTCTGTTAATGCCCAGGGCAGCCAATGCTTTTTTAATTTCAAGTCCTGGGAGACGTTCCGGCATATCAATTTCTTTCACTGCTTCCTGCTCAGCAACAACTGGCGGGTCTGTAAAATCAGCCTGAACATGGGCTGCGACCTTTCGTTCAACCTTTTTCCAGAGAGTCTGAAACAAAACATCCTGCTTTATGGGTTTAGTGACATACCCGTCCATTCCTGCTTCCAGGCACTTTGCTTCATCGCCCTTCATTGCATGTGCTGTCATTGCAATAATCGGCATTTTTGCAAATGTCGGGTCCTCCCGAATAACACGTGTGGCCTCGTATCCATCCATCTCCGGCATCTGCATATCCATGAGTATTGCATCATAGGTGTTATTGCGTACGGCCTCTACAGCTTCGAGTCCGTTGTTGGCAATATCAGTAATTATACCTGCATTGGCAAGAACTGCCATTGCGATTTCCTGGTTTACCTGATTATCTTCTGCCAGAAGAATTCTTACGCCCTGAAGCGAGTTCTGGAACTCAGAATCCTTTGCCCTTCCCTTCTTGTTCTTTTCTTCCTCACCAAAAACTATTCTAATTGTATCAAACATGACAGCAGAATTAACAGGCTTGGTGAGAAAACATTCTATGCCGATGCGTTCTGCTTCTTTTTTTTCGTTATCCTTGCCAAAGCCCGTCAGCATGACAATGGGCAGATCCGGCCATTCCTTTTTTACAAGATCAGATAGTTCAAGACCGCTCATTTCCGGCATGTTCCAGTCTGTAATCATGAGATCAAATTTGTTATTGGAAAGTAATCTGTGAGCATCTTTTGGGTGTTGGAGCAGGATGCATTCATAGCCAAAGGAGTTAAGAATCCTGTTAGCAACATCAAGGCTGTCACGGTTGTCATCAACAACAAGCACCTTTAGTTTTGAAATTTTGCTTGAAAATTCATACTTCTTTTCATTCTCAACTGGCTGACGGTCAAATTTAAGGGTGAAGAAAAACGTAGACCCTTCGCCAAGCTCGCTTTCCGCCCATATCTCACCGCCCATCAGTTCGACAAGCTGCTTGCTGATACTCATGCCCAGGCCAGTGCCCCCGAATTCACGTGTGGTGGATACGTCCTCCTGGGTAAAGGGTTCAAACAGGGTTTTAAGATATTCCTTTTTCATGCCTTTGCCTGTATCCCGGACAAAACATCTTAGAACTACTTCATCATCACTGACTGTGTCTGCCTGAACACCAACAGCGATAATGTCTCCCCCTTCTGTAAACTTGATTGCATTGCCCACCAGGTTGCGAAAAATCTGCTCAACACGCACAGGATCGCCATACAGAGCCATTGGTGTGAGGTGCTCAATATCAAAAATCATTTCTACATACTTTTCAGAAGCCTTGCTCGAAAACAGATCGCCAATATTAAGCAAAAGTGCATTAAGATCAAAGGGAATAACTTCAATATTGAGCTTGCCAGCTTCGATTTTGGAAAAGTCCAATATATCATTTATTATGCCAAGCAGGGATTGGCCGGAATTGTGAATGATTTGCAGGTAGCGCTCACTTTTTTTGGTTTGCTTTTCTGCCATTGCAAGCTCAGCAGCCACCAGTACGCCATTCATGGGGGTTCTGATCTCATGGCTCATGTTGGCTAAAAATTCGCTCTTGGCCTGGTTTGATGCTTCTGCGGCTTCCATGTCGATTTGCAGTTTTTCTGCCCTTCGTGCCTCTGTAATATCAGAGATAATACCCTCTATGAACACTTGTTTATTTTCATCAACACGCACCTTGGCATTAAGCAGAAGATAAACAATTTGTCCGTTTTTTTGCAGGGCCTCAAACTCAAAATCCTTAACAGATTCTTCCTGTTCAAATATGACACGCAAAGCTTCCTGTTGCTCCTGATGCGCAAACACCTGGGTTCTGAAGTCTGAAATACTGTCTAAAAAATCCTGTACAGAATCATAACCCAGGATGCTGGCTGTCGAGGAATTGGCAAGCAATACCTCGCCTTCGCTTGAAACCTGGAAGATTCCGTCTATTGCATTTTCAAAAATGCTGCGATATTTTTCTTCGGCTGACTTTAACTCCTCAGATATTTCCTTTTCCCGAACCAATGCTTTTCGCTGGCTTTCCTGTAATAAAAGGCGGTTGATTAAAGTCTCTGATAAACCGGCAATTCCAAGGTAAACATTTAATATAATATTCTGGATTTTTTTCGTATCTTTATGTCCTATGATAATGACTTCTTTTGTTTCATATCCCCTTTTAATTGGCAGCAGAACGCACAGGCACGGCTCTGGCTCTGCGATTTGATGCGTTGTTAAAAAGTCAGTATCAATCACTTCATTGATGACCTCCAGCATCTCCTCTTTGAAGATTTCCCTTTTAAAAATATCCTGCCGGGTATCGTAATCTTCATTATTATCAGTAATAATTTCTATTTCATGATTATCATTTCGTTCCAGGAAGAATGCAAAATCAACCTTGAATGCAATTTTTATTATTTTTATTATTTCCACCCGAATATTCTGTTTTCCTGTAACATTGGCAAGATATTGCGCTGTCTGCATAAATCCCTCAAGGTGCTTTTGTACACTTGCCAATGCTTCAGCTTCCACCAATTGAGATTGAGTTTTTTTCAGGATTTCTGAAGATTCCAGAAAAGATTGGTTTGCCTTGATGATTTTTACCTGACTTCTTTCTACATAAACTCCAAAAATAAAAAGGCCTGCCAGCCCGACAAGCACCGTCAAAATATGACTCAGCCAGACATGCTGATTGTTTTTTGTTCGTGGCAGGTGAAATGAAACACCCATGCCGCCCAGAAGATCACCTTCTTTATATCCCTGATCCGCATGGCACTGCAAACAGCTCTTCTGGGTAAAATACGGCACCATGAAGCGGTACACCCTGTCTCCTGAGTCAGAGAGTGCCATTTCGTTATATTTTTTTTTCCCGTTTTCAAAACTTTTAAGTGCTTCGAGTTCCCAGCCCTTTGCAATATTGGACGGTCTCAGGGGATTTAAACTAGTGATGTGAATCAGACCATTGCCTCCTGATAAAGCAAGCTCTCTAATCTGTCGAATCATAAAGGCAGGATTAACTTTTGTTAATTTTATACCTTCGGTGGTTTCAACATCCCGAAGTTCAACTTTCAAAAAGGGATTCGACTTAACCTTTTCAGAGACAGGCACATAGACCCCCCCATGACTGATATTCCAGTTGCGAAAAAGAATAATCTGCTCATGTAAAAATTCTGCTCTCTGTAAAACAAGGTTCTCATGAATCTTCTGTTCCTTTTTAAGATTCCAAAAAAGTGATACACCGACAACAAATACCCAGCCCGCCATTGTAAGTAAAACAAATTTTTTCATAATCTCACACTTTATTTTTCATGCGTAATAAGCGGTTCAAGATAAAGATTTTGAAGAAAGTATTCATCAAAATCATCACAGTTAGAAAGGTTTACCATTTTTATACGCTTCATTAGCTCATTTATTTTTTCATCAGCCTTACCAGAAAGCAGCATATGCTCACATCCTGCCAAAGCTGTATTACCGCAGAGCGTAACCTGTTCAGGATTGATCTGGGGCAGGAGTCCTATATTTTGCGCATGAACAACATCAAGGAAATATCCAAAAGCTCCGCCAATATAGATCTTGTTAAGAATTCTTTTTTTGGGATTTACGTTATTGAGCAGTACTGCAATTCCAGTACCTATTGCTGCCTTGGCCTGCTGAATCACATCAACATCTTTTTTTTTTAATGTAATAGTTTTTTCACCATCAGCAAAGTTATAGCAGTTTTCAGGACTGTTTAAAAAAGAGCCGGTCCTGCTTAATATGCCGGCATTGATAAGGCTGGAAATTAGGTCCACCAGGCCGGAACCGCATATCCCCTTTGGCTTTTGTTTTCTACCCCCGATAACACGATATTCCAGGGTTCCATTGTCCTGCATGTTAACACGATAAACAGCCCCTGCTTCTGCGGACATCCCGCAGCTTATACCGCTTGCCTCAAAAGCAGGCCCCCCCGCAGCCGATGTTACCCACAGGGATTCGCCATCCCAGAGTGCCATCTCTGAATTGGTGCCAAAATCTATAAGTAAAGTACCAGGCTCTTTTTCAATCAGGGATGTTGCCCAGATTCCAGCCAGTAAATCAGACCCTACAAAACCTGCCACTGGAGGTACTACCTCGATTTCTGCCCTGGAACAAATTCGCCACTTCTCAGCCAGGGTTGAGGTTTCCACAAACAAACAGTCAATATGCTCCATCCAGTATTTCGGATCAAGCAGCAGCTTGAAATTACTTCCTGACAACAGGGTTAATATGGCTGTATTGCCAACAAATATAACCCGAACAATTCTTTCAAGATTTACTCCTTCCTGACTTGCAATATCCGCCAAAGCCTCTTTAAAGGCACCAGTCAGCAACTGGTTCATTTCCTGACTGGCGCTGGAAGATTTTGAAGCCGCCATTATCCGGGTTAAAACATCGGAACCAAATACAACCTGGGGATTAAGGCCATACCGGGTTGTTAATCGTTTTCCAGTGGATAAATCATAAAGGGCCAGGCTTACAAAGGTTGTTCCCAAATCCACTGCAACACCGCATGGGTCTTTTACTTCTTTTATGCCGGGTATTGAAACTGGAGCATAACCTGATGAAGCACCAGTTAGATCATTACTAAGGTCAAAATAATAATCTCTTTCTTCGGGAATATTTTTCCAGTTTGATTTTGGAGCCTGATTAAGAATTTTTATCTGAACGTCATTTGTGAGGATTACCTGGCAGGCAAGACGAATTTTTTCTTCAATTTGAGAAACATCAAGCTGAAGAACTTCGGCTTTTGTCGGCATATCAACATCGCCGGCTTTGATTTGTATCTGGCATATGCCGCATGCGCCATTACCACTGCATCCTGTTCGCACCCTGATGTCTGTTGTGTTTAAAATATCACGTATGGATTTACCAGCATCAAAGGAAATATTACGTTCTTTTTTTTGGGGGTTATTTTCTTCATTCAGCAAAATTGTAAGAACAGGCATAAATCACCTTTTTAAACTATCGAACAGCATTCACCATTGCTTCAACATTTTCAATGTGAGCATTCGGCATGATTTCGCATCCACTTGAAAGAATAAAACCACCTCGTTCCTCCATTTTTTCAAGCAGGTTTGATGATTCAGATGAAATATCTCCAGGCGTGGCTTCTTCAAAGGAAAGGGGTTTTAAATTTCCATTCACACAGGTCCCAGGCAACAATTCTATTACCTCTTCAGGCGTGATGTAATAATCAATGTTTGCTATATCAACACCGATTTCTGGATAATAGGGCATAATACTCTGCGTCTGTCCGGCAATGTGGAGCCAGTTTGCGGCTGAACCATTTTGTTTAAAGCTGGAAAAAAGCTGTTTAAGTTTTGGCAGTTCATATTCACGAAAAAAAGCATCATGAACAACCGCAGGTGAGGCAGAAGGATCAAAAACCATCACTAAATGGGCACCAGATTGAAGAAGAGCATTGCCCAGCGCCATGCTTACTTTTGTTGAAAAATCCAATAACCTTATAAAAGTATCTGTTTCGTCAATCGCAAGATAAAGCGATTTTTCCATACCAAGCAATTGAGTGGCTATCGTTAAGGGCCCTGTTACATTTCCCACAACAAAGACATCATCACCCACTTCCCTGCGCAATATTCCAACACTTTTTAACAACTCCGGCATCCGCCCTGCTTTCTCAGGGTTGGGTACTTCAAGCTTATCAATATCAGTGTCCTCTGTTACTGCATAGGAGTCGATTGTAAAGTAATCATTTTCTGCATATTTCAGTCTGGAACCAACAGCCTCGGTTTCAATATTTACATCCATTAAAGCAAATACAGCATCATGACCATAACGCTCAAGCGCATTAATCTGGCACTCGGCATTTTTTTTCCCATCACAAAGATACTCTCCCAAAGGCATACCCGCCAGAACCGCTGCATGGCCAAAAATCTGGGCAACCACTGGTATGCGATCTGGCTTTTCAAAATTTATGGCTGCTGTTATTCTTTCAATGCTGTTCATACCCCCCCCCAAAAAAAACTAAAATTAATCGATGTGCCTGAATGAAAACTGCCTTCATACTCAATCTCTTCGCTTCCTCTTGCCCTTCGGGCACCAGCAACGAGTTGCAGGTGTAACCCATGGAAAATCCAGGCAATGAGGAGTTTATAACTAAGGCCTGCTTATGAAATAAGCAAAAAAACTCCCAATAAATTTGATTAAACCTTTGCCTTGGCGTTACTTTTAAAGTGAACGGATATAATCTAAACCATCAAATGCGGTTTCACCAAGATAGTCCACCTTTAATGATTCTGCTGAGGACTGCTTTAATGCAGCACCTCCAGTCATGATTTTAATATGCCCCAGGTTGTTCTCCAAAAGAATTGTTCTTACGTCCTGCACCAATGGAATTATTGAAGTAATCAGCCCGCTGATTCCGATAACCAGTATGTCTTCTTCTGTTTTGACGGCATTTAATAATTTTTCAACAGAGCAGTTTTTGCCGCAGTCTATAACCTTATATTGATTTGCAATCAGAACCATTTTCAGAATATTTTTTCCCAGATCATGAACATCTCCTTCCATGGTAGCCAGGATAACGGTTCCTTTAGTTGAAGGCTGGGACTTATCCGACGGGAACAGGTATTTCATGACCGACATGACCGCCCTGCCGCTTAGCATAATCTCCAGCAAATTAAAATTTTCTGCCGTGCATTTATCATTAAGGCGCAGCATTGCCACTTCAATACACTTCGTAACGATTGCTTCCTTTTGAATACCACTTTCAAATAATTTTTTTGCGCTGGCTACTGATTTACCCTGATCGCCACATACAATATCTTCGAATAGCTAATCCATCACCAATTCATTTTCATGGGTACTATCTATAGACATGATTTGCATCTCCTTGCTTGATGTTTCAAATAATCGCCATAGATCTCATAACAGGGGCTTTTCAATTATCTTGAAAAAACACCCCTGATTAGAAAAAAGTCAAACCACCGTGACAATATTAACAGCCATGCCACCACCGGAAGACGTAAGAACCAGATGGTAATGCCATCACGCGAATGGACATACATATAGTTCTGCTCCTAAAATCGATTTTTTTTATTTATGCTACAATAATAATATATAAATAGCAATAAAATTTATTACTTTTTCCAATAAGCATCAATTTAACACATCAATTAGCAAGCATTATGTCCAATAAATTTAAATTCGAAGGAAAAATACCCATGAGTTTCTTAATCATTCAGTCAATTTTTAGGGAAGATAACTATATAAGAGAAATCAAACAAAGAAAAAAAGGAGGCACTACCACGATATAAGCCGTACACACCCGGCTTGACAACATATGCAGCAACAAACTTTCAGAATAAGGCCAAAACCACTTTCTAAATCAGCGAACCGCAGCAACCATTGCTTCAATATTTTCAACATGAGCATTCGGCATGATTTCACAACCGCTTGAAAGAATGAACCCGCCACGATCCTCCAGGTTCCCAAGCAGGTTTGCCGATTCCGATGCAATACCTTCAGGCGTGGCATCTGTAAAGGAAAGCGACTTAATATTTCCATTCACACACATATTGGGCAGTATTTTTTTCACATCCTCAGGTGAGACATAATAATCAATATTTGCAATATCAACACCTATTTCTGGATAGTAGGGCAAAATTTTCTTTATCTGACCAGCAACATGAAGCCAGCTTGCAGTGGAACCTGCCTGTTTAAAGCTTGCAAAAACCTTTTTAAGCCTTGGAAGCTCAAGCTCCCGAAAAAAACCAGGGGGAACAACCGAAGACGACGCAGAGGGATCAAAGACAATCACAAGGTGCGCACCAGACTGAATAAGCGCATTGCCCAGCGTCATGCAGACCTCCGTGGAAAAATCCAATAACTTCACAAAAACATCAGGGTAATCCATCGCAAGATAAAGCGCCTTTTCCATGCCAAGCAACTGGGTAGTTATTGTCAAGGGACCTATGGCATTCCCCACAACAACAACATCATCACCCACCTCCCTGCGCAATAATCGAGCGGCTTTTAGCAATTCCGGCATACGCCCTGCTTTTTCAGGGTTGGGAACCTCAAGCTTATCAATATCAATTTTATCCGATACTGCATAGGAGTCGATTGAAAAATACTCATTTTCAGAATACTTCAGCCTGGAACCAACAGCCTCGGTTTCAACATTTACATCCATTAAAGCAAATACAGCATCATTTCCATAATGCTCAAGCGCATTTATTTGACATTCAGCAATTTTTTTTCCATCGCAAAGATATTCTCCCAAAGGCACACCCGCCAGAACAGCAGCATGACCAAAAACCTGGGCAATAACAGGCGTACGATCTGGTGTTTTAAAATTCACTGTAGCAGCGACTCTCTCAAGACTGTTCATGGTAGTCTCCTGTTAATTATGAAGTGAACGGATATAATCCAATCCATCAAATGCAGTTTCACCAAGATAATCCACCTTTAATGACTCTGCCGTGGCTTGCTTTAAGGCAGCACCTCCAGCCATAATTTTAATATGCCCAAGGTTGTTTTTTACAAGTATTTCTTTCACTTTCTGCAATAAAGGAATTGTAGAAGTAATCAACCCGCTAATCCCGATGACCAGCAAATCTTCTTCTGCACTGGCTGCATCTATCAACTTTTCAACAGAACAGTTTTTCCCGCAGTCTACAACTTTATATCGACTTGCAGTAAGAACCATTTTCAAAATATTTTTCCCCAAATCATGAGCATCACCCTCCATGGTCGCCAGGACAACTGTTCCAATTGTTGTGTCCGGGAATTTTTTTGATAAAAATAATATTTTCATAACCGACATGACAGCCCTGCCGCTTAACATAATTTCAAGCAAATTAAAATTGTCGACCGTACACTTATCATTCAGGCTTTTCATTGCAGGCTCTACACATTGAGTAACAATGGTTTCTGCATTAACACCATTACTATATAGTTTTTCCGCACTGGCTACAGACATACCCAGATCACCTTCTACAATGTTTTCAAACAAGCGCTTCATCACCAACTCATTTTCATGGATATTTTCCATAGTCATGATTTACTACCTTCTTGACAAACTTATAATTTTGTCCAGGCAACTACTTTTTTTATTCCAAAGGCCCGGTTATGAAATAAGCAAATTCGCCAATTGGCTTCAAGGCTGATATAAACAGCAAATCAACACTAAATGATACGCGATTAACCCGGAGAATAGTACTAGCAGAAATCGTTGGAGGTACTGACAAGACAGAGGAACAGCAGATTTTTATTCAACTTACAACACACACATTCAACAAAAAAACAAATAATAACACCATTTTGCTCAATTTTTTTCAAGGTTTATTATTGGCATTATCTCAAATTGCATGCCTCCCGTCAAGATGTTTTTAACCTCATGCCTGCAACAGAAACAGCAAAGGTGTACGGCACAGGTTATTGAGGTGTGCGCCTGGTTTTACAAATAATAATAAGATCAACCAGGCGGGTGGTCATTACTTATAGCGTTTCAAAACCTTTTCAAACTTCCCCTTTGCCCTGGCACTGTCATAAGCCTTGTTCAGCTTATCGAGCAACTGACTGGAAACCGATTTTTTGCTCAGGCCAAAGTAGACAAAATTCTGGTTGATAATAAATTGATGAGCCTTAAGACCCTTAAAAATATCAATGGTTTTTGTTTTATGAAACAGTTCATATTGATCTATTGCAAACCCGATTATCCGTTTTTCTCTAAACATCAAAGCAAGCTGCTTTGCATTGGTAACCGAATAAAAGTGCCTGGCAAATACTTTATCTTTTTCAAATTTTGTCTTAAATTCATCTCCGTAATATGCACCCTGCTGTATTCCAATTCTTCCTGGTAATTTTTTGATGTCCTCCAGAGAGTTGATTTCATAGTTGCTGTCTTCCGCAACAGCCAAAATCATGGATTCATCACGCTGGGGCCCGATAAAATACATAAATTCTTTTCGCTCATCTGTAATCGACAGGTTCAACTGCATATCAATTATGCCGGTTCTCATGGACTCCAGCGCCCTTTTCCAGGGCTGCATTCTATAAACAGGCTTGCAGTCTGTCTCGCCAAGCAATGCTTCGGCCAACTCTATTGCCAGCCCCTTCCACTGCCCATTTTCCTGAAAATACTGCGGAGGATACTCCGTCACCCTGATCATGATCTCGCAATCAGCATGGGCATTCATAAATAAAAAACAAAAAAATAAAGTACAGGTTAATTTTTTCATTTTTCCTCCTGCTATGGTATTATAAATTTACTTATCTTTTATTATATCACGGATTCAGGATAACCACACAATTGACCATGAGCCACAGTATGATACTTTTTACATTGGCTTTTATCATCACGCCAAAACACCCCAGCCTAATCATCCAGGATTTCAATAAACTCCCAGTCAGGAGGAGAGTCGTTTTTTTGGAAGTAATCTGACCGCTCCAGGTACTTTGCTACAATCATATCCTCTGGGTTAAAATCCAAAACCTCCTGGAAAGAATCAACTGCTTTAATGAAATTTTTTGAATTATAATGAAAAATGCCTCGATCATATTCTTCTAAACTTTCCTTTTTCTTTTTTACTACATCCTGCGGGTCAGTATCGAAAATCTCAAAAACCGCCAGTGTTTCACGTTTCTCCAGCATTTTCACCCGACCGGTAAAACGATGATTATAATTGGCAATATCATGCAACTTGCTAAAGGTTGAGTCGCATAATAATGTTGATGTGGCAAATTTGAAGTTTAATTCCGCAAGCCTGGTTGCTAAATATATTTCACCTGCAACAGCACTCCGGCTAATATCTTCAAATTCCTCAAAGGATTTCATAGCTATTGTGCAGGTATATATTCCAAAACCAATGCCGGAGATTTCCTGTACTTCCGGGTCAATGCCCTGATGCATTTCAAACAATTTTTGCTTCATCATTCTTGAAGCTGATACTGCTGCATCTGCATCACTTGAGAAAAATACTAAAATTGATTCATCAACATTTCTGTTAACAAATCCGCCCAATTTTTTTATTTCAGGCTTTATGATTTCTAAATATTTATTCAGCATCATGGTCTTATATTCCACTTCCATATCATGGCATGGAATATGTGCAGCCAGGATTACCGCCTGTTTATAGCTTGCAAAACTGCATCCTACCAGGGTTACATCATCCTGCCTTACATTATCTGCCTTATACTCATTAAAGGCCTCAATTATTCTTTCCTGCTGAACATCAAAGGGTTCTTTATAGTTTTCCAGCAGTAATTTTTTAAATCTTTTTTTACTGAATATTCGATTTTTTTCCCCACCCTTCTGGTCAATTATCCCATCTGACGCTAAGTAAAAATTCATATTTTCTTT
>JAOZSB010000277.1 GCA_029939895.1 Desulfobacterales bacterium | reverse complement strand
AGTCTCCATAAACAATATAGATTCTTGTGTAGAATAAATAGCTTCTATCTTGTAAACACCAGGTCAATAACCATTATTTGACTAATTTAATATGTATAGTAATTTATTACATAAAGCAATTTATAAAATGGTCTGTTATCCATGATAGTTAAATCAGATTTAACTATCTATCAATAATCGGTCGGTTGCGGTTCCAGGAGCATGTTTTTTTAATGCTGCGGTAGCAATAAGATGAGGGAGACCCACGTTTAACAGCATGGCAAGGGCATAGTTTGAAGTTAAATAGGTTCCAATTTTTAAAGTCCCTCAGCCCCATTCTCCAGGAGAACTATAAACTCCCGATTCCCCTTTGCGCCCAGCACCGGGGAGTCGATGATTGGTTTGTCAATTTTAAGGCCAAGTTCGAGGAAAAATTGGGTAAGCTCGGATATTACCTGGTCGTGGAGTTCAGGGTCACGGACGATTCCGCCTTTGCCGACCATGCCTTTTCCCACCTCGAATTGTGGTTTGATGAGGGCGACTATTGCGGCGTTTTGGCTCAGGAATTTTATTACAGCAGGGACAACCAGTTTCAGTGATATAAAGGATGTGTCGATAACTGCGAGGTCAATGGGGCAGGGCAGGTCGTTTTGTTTCATCATGCGGATGTTGGTTCGGTCCATTGGCTCGACCCGTGGATCGTTTCTGATTTTCCAGTCAAGCTGGCCATAGCCCACATCGATTGCAAAAACTTTTGTTGCGCCATTTTGCAGGAGGCAGTCTGTGAATCCTCCGGTTGATGCCCCGACATCCATGCAGACCATGTTGGTCACATCAAGCTGGAATTCCTTGATGGCTTTTTCCAGTTTCAGCCCGCCCCGGCTCACATAGGGTATGTCATCACCACGGATGGTTATGTTTGATTCCATGGGGATTTGGTAGCCGGGCTTGTCGATTGGAGAGTTATCAACAAGCACCCGTCCAGCCATGATAAGTGATTGCGCCCGCTGTCTGCTCTGGGCGAGGTTTTTTTCTAATAGCACTACGTCCAGTCGTTTTTTTACTGGTTTTAATTTTTTTTCGGGCTTATTTTTTCCCCGGTTTTTTTTCCCGGTTTTTTTCTTTTTGTCAGACATAATCGTAAACTTATTTCGCCAGGCACATTTCATCGGCAATTTTTGCAATATTTTCAGCGTTGATTCCGTATTTTGCTCTGAGCACATCCTGTGGCCCGTGCTCTACAAATACATCTGGCACGCCGATTCTTTTAAGCTTGAATCCTTCAACAGCATCAGAATCGTTGAGGCATTCGAGTACTCCGCTGGTAAATCCACCGCAAAGGGTGTTTTCTTCGATTGCGATTATTTTTGGAATTCTTGCAGCAAGACTGGTAATCAGATCCTCATCAAGTGGTTTGATAAACCTGGAGTTTACAACTGCTGCTGATATATTTTTTTCTTCAAGAATTGTCTTTGCTTCAACTGCATCCTGAACAGTTCTGCCGGAAGCAATAAGCAGAACATCGTCTCCATCGGAAAGGAGTTCACCCTTGCCGATTTCAAGCTGGATACAATCCTTATCCATGTTAACGCCAGCCCCTTGCCCCCTGGGGTAGCGAAGGGCAATCGGCCCATCGTGCATTATTGCGGTGTAGAGCATGTGCCGGAGTTCGTTTTCATCCTTTGGAGCCATTATCACCATGTTTGGCAGGCTTCTGAGGAACGATAAATCAAAAAGCCCGTGGTGTGTGGGACCGTCTGCACCAACAATGCCGCCCCTGTCCATGGCAAAAACAACTGGCAGTTTTTCTATGCAGACATCGTGTACAATCTGATCAAAGGCCCGCTGCATAAACGTGGAGTAGACTGCAACTACTGGGCTGAAACCTTCGACTGTCATACCAGCCGCAAATGTTACGCCATGTTGTTCTGCAATTCCCACGTCAAAGAATCGTTCTGGAAATTTTTCTGCAAATTTAGCCAGTCCTGTACCTTCCGGCATTGCTGCTGTTACGGCAATTACTTTCTCATTTTTCTCGGCCAGCTCAATCATTGTCTGGCCAAATATCTGGGTATATGATGGCGTTGAACCTTTTTTAGGCGTACAGTTCCCGGTCTCTATATCGAATTTGCCAACCCCGTGGAAGTAAACCGGGTTTTCTTCGGCTGGCAGATATCCATTGCCTTTTTTTGTGGTTACATGGAGTAGAATAGGGGAGTGAAGATCCTTTATATTATCAAGAATGTCTATCAAATGGTCAAGGTTGTGGCCATTGATAGGACCAAAATAATTAAAATTCAGCGCTTCAAACAGCATTCCAGGTGTAATAAAGCTCTTAAAGGAGTCCTCGGAACGTTTTGCTATGTTGTATAGATCAAATCCAATACTTGGAATAGATTTAAGGAATTCGCCAAAACCTTTTCTCAGATTTTGAAGGTATTTTGCGGAAAACGTCCGGCTCAGCAGGGAAGACAATGCACCTACATTTTCGGAAATGGACATATCATTTTCATTTAAAATTACAATTATATCCTTGTCCTTGTCCATGTCGCCGGTCTGGTTCAGCCCTTCAAAAGCGATTCCGCCAGTCATGGAACCGTCACCAATTATTGCAATCACTTTGGAATCATCGTTTTTAAGGGTTTTTGCACAGGCCATGCCCAGGCCTGCTGATATGGAAGTGCTGCTGTGGCCCGTTGTAAATGCATCATAGGGGCTTTCGCTCATCCGTAAAAAACCAGAAAGCCCGTCATGCTGACGCAGGGTGTGGAAATCCTTGTACCTGCCTGTCAGCAGCTTATGGGCGTAAGACTGATGCCCCACATCCCATATGATTTTATCATCTGGTGCATTAAAAACATAATGAACCGCAATTGCAAGCTCCACAACTCCCAGGCTGGATGCAAGGTGACCACCGTTTTGGGAAACCACATCAACAATTGTTCTTCTAATATCTGCGGCAAGGGCTGGCAGTTCACCACGGTTCAATTTTTTCAGATCTTGAGGAGAAGCAATACCGTCAAGATAATTTTTTTGAGAATCTGTTGTCATCAATTACTATTACGGTGTTCTACCGCTTCCTTTCGATTATATACTCCACATAATTTTTTTGAGAATCTGTTGTCATCAATTATTAATACGGTATTCTACCGCTTCCTTTCAATTATATACTCCGCAATTTTGCGTAGCGGAACAGCCTTATTATCAAATTTTTCCACAGCTTTCAAGGCACTGTTTATCAAGTCGGCTGAAAATTCTCTGGATGCCTCGATACCCATCAAATTAGGATAGGTTGACTTATCTCTTTTTTCATCAGTTCCCACAGCCTTGCCCATAATTTCCGGGTCTCCTTCAACATTCAAAAGGTCGTCAGTCACTTGGAAAGCAAGCCCAATTTTATCAGCATATTCAGACAGAAATCTAATCTGTTCTTCACTTCCGCCACCAAGGATGGCACCAGTCCTCACCGATGCCTCAATCATTGCACCTGTCTTCATGGTGTGCATTTCCTTTAACGCTGCCAGGGAAATCAACTTCCCTTCGTTTAAAATATCGCGCATCTGCCCCTCTATCATTTTGTTTCTTCCGGCAGCTTCTGCAATTATTCCAATCACTTTTAAAATATCTTTCGAATCCACGCCTTTTATGCCACCAGACAAAACTTCAAAGGCCAGCGTTAGTAATGCATCTCCTGCAAGAACGGCTGTGGCCTCGTCAAAGGCCCTGTGGCATGTGGGAATACCTCTTCGCAAATCATCGTCATCCATTGCCGGCAAATCATCATGTATCAGGGAATAGGTGTGGATCATCTCAATAGCACAGGCTGCCGGAATTACATCATCACTGTTTCCCCCAACTGCTTCAGCAGCAGCAATACAAAGAACCGGTCTGATCCTTTTCCCGCCAGCCATCAAAGAATGCTCCATTGCCTTTGTAATCCTCGCTTCTGGATCTGTCAGATAAGACTGCAAGGCACGGTTTACAATATCCTGCTGTTTTTTTAAATAGGCTTTTAAATCAAAGTCTGTTTCAATATCCATTGTTGTTGCTTAACGCCTTTTTCCTAATAAACTTACAATATTAACGAAGCAAAAAAATTTGTTTGCTCCAAAGGTTTGGTTCTGAAATATGCAAAAAAAACTTGTTTGCTCGAAAGGTTTGTTTATGAAATAAGCAAAAAAACTTGTTTGCGCCAGAGGTTTATTTATGAAAAAGCAAAAATTTATTCTTTAGCGAAATCTTGCTCAATAACCTTGCCAGACTCGCCCTTCAACAGCAGGGTTACTTTTTTTTCTGCCTCATCAAGTTTTTCAGAACAGAACCTCGACAGCTGAACACCCTCTTCAAATTTCTTTATTGCACTTTCCAAAGGAAGATCTCCAGCTTCAAGCTCGGAAACTATCTCTTCCATCTTATCCAGGGAATCTTCAAAACTTTTCTTTTTTGCCAAAATATATCTCCTATAAACTTAAAATGTTTACGGAGTATTTTTTACCTGGTTCATTCCAAAAGTCGGTTATGAAATAAGCAAAAAAATCTCCTGTAAACTTAATAGTAATATTAAAGTCAATTGAGATGGGCTGGTCATGGATATGGAGCATCTCTTTTTCATCCATTCTCGGTCCCACCTTTTACTCCATCTATTGTACAATCCAGGCCACCACTTGCAAGAATAACCTCTACACGGTCACCCGGCACTACATTTTCCGTATCACGAAGAATCGTATGATCCTTTAACTTCCTGGTAATGCTGTAGCCCCTCTCAAGCACACGGTCAGGACTTAACGCAAAAAGCCTGCCCTCCAGGTACTTTAAATTATTGCGCATCTCAGAAAGCCTGATCATCATCCCATCACCAAGCCTTTGCTTCAACTGCTCAACCCGGTGTTCACGCTCCTCAATCTCACGGACAGGCCCGGAACTCACAAGCTTATCATGCCTCCACAAAAGCCTCTCACGCTTTCTTTCAATAATTTGCCCAATATATCTGGCCATCTTTGCATCATAATCAGTAAGACGCAGCCTGGTTTCCAAGACCTTTCTTTTAGGATCAACAAGCCTTTTAAGCGTTGCATCAATATAATTTCTCTGGCCCGTTATCCGATTTCTAATATTATAAACAAGGTAATAAAACAGGTCGTTTACACGCTTACTTAATTCCATCTTATCAGGAACCGCCATCTGTGCAGCAGCCGTTGGAGTAGGCGCTCTCATGTCAGCTGTAAAATCTGCAATAGTAAAATCAGTCTCATGTCCAATTGCAGAAATCACCGGAATCTGTGATGAAAATATTGCCCGTGCTACAATCTCAGAATTAAACGCCGACAAATCCTCCAATGAACCACCGCCCCTTGCAATAATTATCACATCACGCTCAGGAGACTTTGAATACTGGTTTGCAGTATAAATGCCCTCAACCACCTCTAAATCAGATCCAATACCCTGAACTCGCACAGGTATGATCTTAACATTCAAGTTGCTGAAACGCTTATCAAACGTCCGCAAAATATCATGAACAACCGCACCGCTTTGTGATGTGATTACAAAAATTCTTTCCGGCAAATAGGGAAGGGCACGCTTACGCTTTTCAGCAAAAAGCCCCTCGCTCTCAAGCTTCATCTTTAACTGCTCAAAGGCCTTCTGCAATGTGCCAATACCAGACGGTTCAACATATTCAAGGATAACCTGGTACGTTCCACGTGGCTCATAAAGGCTTACACGGCCCATACCAGTTATTTTCATGCCGCTTTCAAGATCAAATCCCAAGCTGCGGTTTTGACCCTTAAACATAACCGCGCTTATCTGAGCCTTATCATCCTTTAATGTAAAATAAAAATGACCTGAGGACGGCTTTGAAAGGTTCGAAATCTCACCAGTAATCCAGATAAAAGCATACATCTCATCCAAAATAGCCTTGATCTCACTCGTTAAACCAGAAATCGTATATATGTTTCTCTTATGATCCATAACCACAAGCTAGCATATAAAATCCCTTGTTTCAACAAGGATAATTAGCATCTGAAATCAGTAGTGTCCCGTTAAAAATCGAATAATTTCAATTGGATTTGGGCACT
>JAOZSB010000276.1 GCA_029939895.1 Desulfobacterales bacterium | reverse complement strand
GTTTGTGATCATCATCAAAATCATCATGACCACAGGAAAGCTCGTCAGTCCATTCTATTAATTTCATTTTACCTATTGTCCTTAGAATAGGGTGATTAAAAAAATGACGCTGTAATCATTGCTGCATCATATCACAGGAGATAGACATCGGTTGACAAGATTGAATTCAGTCTTTTTGATTATCAAACTGCCACGGGCAGACTTTTTATGTGCTATTTTTCTGCCCATAACAAAATATGAAATAATTGTAACATCTTAGTCATTACCTTCATGCAAAATTACTATTGCTGCTCTGATAAAAATTGACCGTTTTTCTTATCCAGTCCCATAATATGTTCGACAAGCCAGTTCTTGAGAAAGGGTAAAAGCTGTTCTGGTATTCCTTCGACTCCGTCCATGAATTGTTCATACAGATCCTTGGCCTGGCTGACCAGAGTGTCGTGGACTTGTTTATGTTCGAAATAATCAGGATATTCATACTCCTGCATGATTCTTTCCTCATGCCGAAAGTGCCAGCCAGTATAGCTTATAAGTTCTTCAAGCATATCAGCAATCTGATCGTCATCGATTTTTCCAAGAGATACGCAAAGTTTGTTGTATAGACCAAGAAGGTGTTTGTGGTCGTTGTCAAAATCTTCATATCCACAAGCCAGTTCATCGCTCCATTCCAGGGTTGACATTTTTGCCTCCAATATTATTTGAAATAATATTTACATATTCAGATTTAAAGCTATTTTTTTTCCGCAAAAATAATGAGTTTAAAGAATAATGTAAATGTTTAATCATAAAAACAAGTATTTAATTGACAAAAAAAACACTTTAAGTTATGAAAATTTAAAGCTTAACGAATATAAATTTTCTTCATATAATTTAAAATTATCATTAAAGCTAAATAAATGCAACTAATATTAAATTATTAGTTTGTGAAAAATTCTTTAAAAATTTCAAAACTTTTATAGTTAGTGTTAACTTAAAATACAAAAAGGTAATTGCTTTAGATGATAAGGATAAATGACATAACCGATAAGGTTCTTGATTATAATATTGATGCAGATATTGACTTTATAAGACGCGCATATGTTTATTCAGCCCAGGTTCATCAGGGACAGACAAGGCTTTCTGGCGAACCCTACCTTATGCATCCTCTGGAGGTGGCAGGCATACTTGCGGACATGAAGTTTGACGAAGTAAGTATTGCCGCAGCCCTGCTTCATGATGTTATTGAGGACACATGGGCATCTGATGAAGATTTAAAGGAGATGTTCGGCGAAGAGGTTCACATAATTGTCGCAGGTGTCACAAAGCTCAGTGTGTTGACTTTCGGGAGTTCCCAGGAGCGGGAGGCTGAAAATATCCGCAAGATGATCCTTGCAATGGCAGATGACATCAGGGTAATTCTCATCAAGCTGGCGGACAGGCTCCACAATATGCGGACACTGCATTTCCACAAGTCTGATGAGAAAAAAAGGAAGATAGCCCAGGAGACCCTGGATATTTATACGCCTATCGCTGCGAGGCTCGGTATATATTGGATAAAAAGCGAGCTTGAGAATATTGCCTTCAAGTACACCATGCCAAATGAATTCCGGCGGATAAAGAGCATGGTTAACACTGATAAAGAAGATCGTATGGAGTACGTTGAAGAAGTCAAGAACCTTATTCTCGATAAAATGGAAAAATCAGGACTTGGATGTGAGGTTTTTGGCCGCCATAAGCAGTATTACAGCATATTTCAAAAGATGGTGAGTCAGGATCTGGAATTTCGGGAAATATACGATCTTACAGCTTTCAGGGTAATACTTGAATCAATACCACAGTGCTATGAGGCTCTTGGTCTTATTCATTCCATGTGGAAACCCATTCCCAATAAGTTTAAGGACTACATTGGTGTGCCTAAACCAAATATGTATCAGTCCCTCCACACCACCATGATAGGGCCTTATGGTGAAAGAATAGAGATACAGATTCGCACAAAGGAAATGGATCGTGTTGCAAAATCTGGAATCGCAGCCCACTGGACATACAAGGAGGGTTCTAAGGCTGACGAGAAGCTTAACAATCAGTTTACATGGATTCAGAACCTTCTTGACACCCACCAGGATTACAAGGACCCAAAGGAGTTTCTTGAAAACGTAAAGATAGATCTTTTCCCGGATGATGTTTATGTGTTCACACCCCAGGGGGAAATAAAGAATATGCCCAAGGGAGCATGTCCAGTTGATTTTGCTTATACCATCCATACCGAGGTTGGCAACCAGTGTATAGGTGCGAAGGTCAATGGCAGGCTGGTCTCTTTAAATCATGAGCTCCAGACAGGTGACATCGTAGAAATAATGACCAGGAAAGGATCGCACCCCAGCAAGGACTGGATAAACTTTGTTATAACAGTCAAGGCCAGGTCAAGGATACGGCAGTGGATTAAATCCCAGGATACCGAACGGAGCCTTGATCTTGGCAGGGAAATGCTGGATAAGACTTTCAAAAAAAAGAGGCTCAATTTTTCCACGGCCATCAAATCCGGGGAGATAGACAGGGTAATAGAAGAACTTGGTTATAAAAATATTGACTCATTGATAACCGCTGTTGGATACGGCAAAGTAACGCCTCTCCAGGTGCTGGGTAAATTCACTCAAAAACCCTCCACCCCTGAAGACCAGGATAAGTTGTTGAGCAAACTTATGAACCGGGTTGCAGAAAAGAAGAAGAGAATCACCGAAGATGGGGTTATGGTAAAGGGTCTTGATGACATTCTCATCCGGTTCGGTAAATGCTGCTCACCTGTGCCTGGAGATTCAATTATTGGTTACATAACAATAGGGCAGGGTGTGACCGTTCATAGGATCGGCTGTAAAAGTGCTTTAAAAATGAATCCAGACCGAAGTGTAGATGTTGAGTGGGCCGATGGAATAACTGAAAGCTATCCAGTCACAATCGAAGTAAAGGCAATGGACAGGGTTGGACTTTTGGCAGATCTTTCCCTCTCGATAAGCAAAAACAACGCAAATATTCTGAGTGCCAATACGGAAATTAAATCAACCAGTGTCAGCTTCTGCTTCTTTAAAATTACTGTTGATGGAACAGATCGTTTAGACAGAGTTTTAAACGACATAAAAAAAATAAGATCAATTCAGGAAGTAAAACGTGTGACTTGATAGAAGTAAAGTAGAAGTGATTATTTGCCTGTTTCATAACCAAACCGCAGGGTGAAACTTTGATGCAGAGAATGTGTTAATCCCTGTGGCGGTGAGATGGTGAGTGGGGGTAAAATAATGAAGGGCCGGAAAGGAAGGTAATCATTGAGCGGAGTACTCCTGGTCACTGTGCCATCACCCGTACGTACGGTAAATCCACCCCTTGGACAGCTTTATCTCGCAGCGTCGCTCAGGGCTGCCGGCATTGAAGTCCGTCTTCTTGACCTGGCGAGCCTGTATGGACCCCGCAACGTTGAAACCCTTGCCTGTGCCATTGACGATCAACAGCCTGAAATCCTCGGATTCACCCTTTTCACAGATACTGTACTTTATGGCTATGAGCTTCTTGATTCCCTTGGTCCCAGGGATGGCCTGTGTATAGTGGCCGGCGGAGCACATGCCACTGCCGAGCCTGCCGAGGCGCTTAATCACGGGTTTGACGTGGTAGTACTTGGTGAAGGTGAAGAGACACTCAATGATTTAGTCACGGCACTTCGCACTGGCGGGGACTTCTCTACTGTGGCGGGCCTTGCCTGGTTAGACAATAACGGCTTGTTCCAGAGTACCCCCCAGCGGTCTTTGCCCCTAGACCTGGATACCCTGCCCAGTCCCCTTGATGTCCTTGATCTGTTCGAGCGGGATCGGTACATATCTTCCGGGGCTAATAACCTGATTTCACCAGCGATCATTACGAGCCGAGGATGTCCGGGCCGATGTACTTTCTGTGCCAATAACATCAGTGGACGCAAATATAGATTCCACTCAGCAAAGCGAGTCATTGAGGAGGTTCGCACATGGCAGGAGCGAGAAAAAGCTGTTGCATTCTTTTTTCAGGATACCTCTTTTACAGCGAACCGTGAACGTCTGCTTGAGCTGTGCCAGGGACTTAAGGAACTCAGTCCACGAGTCTTCTGGATATGTAAATCCCGTTGTGACCATCTTGATATTGAGCGTGCCAGGGCAATGGCTGCGGCTGGCTGTACAGCAGTATTTTTTGGTGTGGAAAGCGGTGATGCCGGTGTCCTTGAGCGTATTGGCAAGGGAATTACTCCAAGCATTATTGAGGAATCGTTGATTGCTGCTCGTACTGCTGGTTTGCGAACCCATGTACATATAATGTTTGGCTTCCCAGATGAGACCGTTGCCGAACTTGATGCTACTTACGAACTCATGAAGAGGCTCGCCCCCCTTATTGACGGCTTTTGTACACACGGAATCCTGGTGCCTTATCCAGGTACTGCAATTTACAAACAATGGCACGAAGAGCTTGGGTGTACCCAATGGTGGCTGGATCACAATCGTTTATCAAGCATTAACGTGCCTCTGCAGAAAGAAGGCGGAGGGTCACCCACTTCGGTCAATGAGATTATAGCCCTGCATACTGCCATTGAAAATGGACTGCTTAATGCCAGACTTGTTCCCTATACCAAAGATGTCCGCCAGGCCATTGAACGATGCCTTGTCTTTCGACGTACCCACAATCAGCGTGTGATGGGCGGAGGTTAAAGGGAATTTTAAAACATTGGGAATAGAGTTCTCTTTATTTTTAACAAGGATGCATCACACAGTAAGAAGTAAAAGAAACGTTTCTTCCAGATATTAAGCAGTAGAGCCAGTTGCAAAACATTTTCCTGAATCCGGTTTATTATTTCCAGGCAAGAGCTATCTTCTTATACTTCTCTGCCTCATCAAGTTTCCCTCGTTTTTCGCAGCCCTGGGCATAGATTTGGCATTTTTGTGTTAATACTTTTATCGCAGCTTTTTTGTGCTGCCCGGAAAGTGCGTCAGAATTGAGAAGCTTTAGTATTGATTCGATTCTGTACTTGTCAAGCCCCGGCTGCCTGGAAAGCTGGTCTTCGTGGCCACCATTTTTTATAGTCAGGGCCGTGTCGATCAGGTGGATTGGATGATGTATTGCAGTTCGCAGCCACAGATCATAGTCTTCGCAGGCTGGCAGGTTTTCGTCAAAATATCCAATTGTATCAAAAAAATCCCGCCTCATCATAACCGCAGAAGGGCTGACCAGGCACAGTTCCAGAGATCTTTCGAAAATAAAGCCTTTTTCTTTTTTATGTTTTTTTGCAGGATTAACCCGTTTTCCATTTCTTATCCAGATTTCTTCTGTCTGGCATATCAAAGCTTCAGGATTATTAAGGAAGAAGTCAGCCTGGACTTTCAGCTTATCAGGCATCCATAAATCATCGGAATCCAGGAACGCTATTAACTCACCCCTGGATGCCTGTATCCCATCGTTGCGTGCAGCACTTACACCTTTGTTTGCATTTTTAATTTTTGGGGAAAGCACAATAACGCGCTCATCAGAAAGGTCATCAAGCAGGGCAGGGGTATTGTCTGTTGAACCATCATCAACAATAATCAACTCAAAGTTGCAAAAAGTCTGCACAAGCACAGACTCCACAGCATCCATTATCGACCATGCTCTGTTGTAGGATGGTATTATAACACTTATTAGGGGTTTTGTTATCTTCATCAACAAGAATTTAACCTGATTGCAGATCTCAAGTCAATTCATGATTAAAAATATTTTCGAAAACAGCATTAATTAAATGGGATCAAGGATATTGGCACTGACTTTATTGAGCAGGGAAAGCTTTATTTGGTTCCTCACCGGATACATCAGGCAAATCATTTTTTGGTTCAGGTGTATCCTCATCATTGACTACTTCAGATTTTTCTTTGTCTGATTCATCTTCAGATATAGGATAAACCGTTTCTTCATCATCTAAAAGAGCTGTTGCCTGGACGCAATGATAAGCCGGGAAAAACATATTTACTAAAAAAAGAAACATAACCACAAATCAGTAGTGTCCCGTTTAACTTTTTAGAATAGCACCCAACGTGCTGTAAT
>JAOZSB010000275.1 GCA_029939895.1 Desulfobacterales bacterium | reverse complement strand
ATAACATGAAAAAAATAAAATGTCATTTAAAATATATGGTTTCAAATTTCAAAGCATCAATTTTATATTTAAAATAGCTCTGGCCAAACCTTCTCTGGCCTCTTTTTGATGTTTGGTACAATTTTTACCAAAAAAAACTGATGCGAATATCTGGTAATTGATGCATTATCATTAAAAAAAATAATTTTCCTGCAATAGCAATTAGCTGTTTTTTGACTAATATTCTAATTATTTACACTTGGTTAAAAAGATTAACCTAAAGCATTATCTGAATAAAATTCCATATTTTATTTATACACCCCTTTTATTTTTGAATTTTTTTTGTTAGCCTTGATAAACTACAAAAAAGAAAAATTTATTCTATAATTATGTGCTCATAAATTTTAGATAAATATTACTTAGTGTTGGATATCTTTTGAATTATTATTACAAGGAGAGAATATGGAACCAGACATTTTAGGAAATGGATTTCAACAGATGACTCTTCCATTGCGCGATGATAATGAAGGAAAAGTTGTAGCAACACTGGTAAGGAAGAAAGGGAAAAAATCATCAAAAAAAGCGGTTCTCTATGTTCACGGTTTTGTGGATTATTTTTTTCAGGAGGAAATGGCAGAAAATTACATCAAAAACGGATTCCATTTTTACGCCCTTGACTTACGCAAATACGGCAGGTCTTTGCTCCCCCATCAAACTGCGAATTTTTTTCAGGATATTAATGAATATTTTGAGGAGCTTGACAAGGCAATCGACATCATCCGCAAGGATGATGGTGTTGAACAGTTGCTGTTGAGCGGACATTCCACTGGCGGACTGGTTACCTCTTTATATGCTAACCTGTTTCATCATGAAAATAAAATTAACGCACTTTTTCTTAACAGTCCATTCTTTGAATTTAATGAAAACTGGATAAACAGGGAGGTGCTGATGGGCCTTGTTGGTGCTGTGGGCAAGGCATATCCATATTTGGAAATTCCCGGTGGCCTTTCGGATTTATACGGCAAGAGTCTCCATAAGGATCACAAGGGAGAATGGGACTACAATCTGGACTGGAGGCCCCTTAAAGGCTTCTCATTACGTGCCGGGTGGTTGCGGGGCATTGATAAGGCTCACAAAAAATTACAATCAGGCTTGAAAATCAATTGCCCTGTTCTGGTGATGTATTCCACTCAAAGTGTCAAGGTTAAAAATTGGGATGATAAACTGCTTGAAGCGGATGCAGTTCTTGATGTCTCTGATATTGATCGCTATTCTGATGTGCTTGGCGACCATGTCACAGAAATAAGGATAACCGGAGGTATGCACGATCTGATTCTTTCCAGTAAACCAGTCAGAGATGACGTGTATCAGAAGCTTTTTACGTGGCTCACTGCTTATTTCCCAAAAAAAAAGGGTTAATAAATTAAACCTGGAGTCGGTTTCAAGATGTTTAACCAGCTTCATAATCAAACAAGATAAGGGTTGTATCATTAATCGAAAAAGATATATTTCAATTGTCTTTGCCTGGATAAAATACCTGTTTACGGTCTTATTATTATTGTGCCTTATAAATAAAGGTGCGGAAAGCCTCGGCTATAACTGGCAGTGGTACAGGATTCCAAAATATTTATTCTCATTTGATAATGGGATTTTTCAGGCTGGACCTTTATTAAAAGGTTTACTGGTCACTTTTCAAATAACTTCCATCAGCCTTGTCCTTTGTATTATTTTTGGTTTTATTACTGCAATGATGCGCCTTTCTGATTCTTTTGCAGCAAGAACACTTGCCAGGGCATATCTTGAAATCATTAGAAATACACCTTTGTTGATACAGATTTTTTTCATTTACTTTGTGATTTCTCCGGTAATTGAGATAGAGGCGTTTACTTCGGCAGTATTGGCCCTCAGCTTGTTTGAGGGTGCCTATGCTTCGGAAATATTTCGTGCTGGAATCGTATCCATTGATAAAAACCAGTGGGATGCCTCGTACTCATTAGGTATCAGCAAATTCCACACCTATCGATACATTGTCATACCCCAGGCATTTGAAAGGGTTCTCCCTCCCCTGACTGGCCAGATTGTATCATTAATCAAAGATTCTGCACTGGTGAGTACAATTGCCATTTATGATCTAACAATGCAGGGAAGAGCTATTATCTCTAAAACTTTTCTTACCTTTGAAGTCTGGTTTACAGTGGCATTAATTTATCTTGTTATTACTGCTTCTGCCTCCATGGTGGCAAATATGCTTGAAAAACGGATGAAATATGAAAATGGATAAAAAAATTAAAGACAAAGAATATAAGAATTAAATTAAAGGTGGATAACAAGCTCCATGATCGAAATAAACAACATAAATAAGGCGTTTACTAACGGCATTACTGCCCTGAAAAATTTTTCTCTAACAGTGCAGCGTAAAGAGGTTGTTGTTATAATTGGCCCGTCTGGTTCTGGTAAATCTACTTTGTTAAAGTGTCTTAACGGGCTTGAGGAAATTGATGAGGGCAGCATTGTTATTGATGGGATACCCCTTGATCATCAAAAAAAGAACCGCCTTGAGATACGAAAAGAAGTTGGAATGGTGTTTCAGTCTTTTAATTTATTTCCTCATATGACGGTGATGGAAAACATCAACCTTGCCCAGATGGTGGTGCGAAAAAAGAGTGCAGCACAAGCACAGGAAACCACAATGGAGCTTCTAACCAAGGTTGACATCGCAAGTAAGGCAGGCAGCTATCCAGCGCAGCTAAGCGGGGGGCAGCAGCAGCGTGTTGCAATCGCCCGCGCACTGGCTATGATGCCCAAGGTTATGTTATTTGATGAAGCAACCAGCGCCCTTGATCCAGAGATGATAGGTGAAGTACTCGATGTTATGAAAAATCTTGCAAAGGAAGGCATGACAATGATCGTGGTTACCCATGAAATGGGCTTTGCAAAGGAAGCTGGTGATAGAATTGTATTTATGGCAGATGGAGAAATTGTTGAACAGGGAACAAGTGAAAAGTTTTTTAACAACCCTGAAAAGGAAAGAACAAAACAGTTTTTAAGCCAGATTTTTTAACTATTAATATCTGAGCATTGTTTATTAAAAGTGCTAAAAAAGTGCTAAAAATAAAGTCAAAAATAAGTATAGTACAGTTTAATTTCATACAGGTACAATGCAACCCGGATAAGACGGACTGTAATTAAAACATAAAATATTTCGCATAAGCAAAGTTAAAACATTTTTAATATTAACTTCAAAAGGGAGGAAGTAGATGAAGGTTAGCAGACTGGTATTACTATTGATTTTGTCTTCGTTTTTAACTTTAGGAATGATCAGCAGCGCCACAGCAAAAAGTGTTCGCCAGGATCTCACCATGGAAAGTACATTGGAGCAGGTTATGAAGCGTGGAGTCCTGCGGGTTGGCATGTCAACATTTGTTCCCTGGGCCATGAAGGGAAAGTCTGGTGAACTTGTTGGTTTTGAAATTGATATAGCAAGGAGACTGGCCAAAGACATGGGTGTTAAAATAGAATTTGTCCCCACAAAATGGTCTGGAATTATCCCTGCGCTTTTAACTGGAAAGTTTGATTTGATCATCGGTGGAATGGGGGTCAGACCAGACAGAAACCTGAAGGTTAATTTTTCTATACCATATTATAATACAGGAATGTCCATCGTGGCCAGCAGGAAAAAAGCTCCTGGATTCACAAAGCTGAGTGATTTTAATAAAAAGGATATTTCCATTTCTGTTCGTATCGGCACTACAGCGGAAACTGCTGCAAGAAAATATATGCCGGAAGCAACGCTGCGTATGTTTGACGATGAATCCCAGGCAATTCAGGAACTTTTGAACGGCAGGGTTCATGCAATGGTGGCCTCTGCCCCCATGCCGGCTTTCCACAGTGTAAAATACAAAAAGAAACTATACATGCCCATGGATGATAATTTTACAATGGAACCCATAGGCTTTGCACTGCAAAAGGGCGATGTAGATACTTTAAATTATGTTAATAACTGGATTCGCTTTGTTCAGGCTGAAGGCTGGATCAAAGAGAGAAAGCATTATTGGTTTAATACCAGAGACTGGGATGGACTGATTCGTTGAAAAAGAAGTTGATTAAAATAAATGTTCTTGATGTACTTATAATCCTTGCTGTGCTGGCAATGGGAAGCTGGTTTGTTTTCAGGATCAACACAGCATTGGATTATCAATGGAACTGGAGTATTATTCCGCAGTACATGTTCCGCTTTGATGCGGAACATGGATGGGTTCCCAATATGCTTATGCAGGGATTTTTTATGACAATCAAGCTAAGCATATGGTCAACTATACTCGCTGTCATTCTTGGAACCACCATGGGGCTGTGCAAAATTTCAGGGAGCCTCTATAAACGCCTTATCAGCAACTCCTATGTGGAAATAATACGCAATGTTCCGCCACTTGTGCTTGTGTTCATTTTTTATTTTTTCATAGGCGACCAGATCATGACCGTCCTGGGTGTTGGGGATACTGTCAGATCATTTTCAGATACCACCAAATTCTGGATAAATATTTTCTTTGCCCCTGCCCCGCAGTTTCCAGAATTTTTGTCAGCCGTAATTACCCTGGGATTATATGAAGGGGCGTACATCACAGAGATTATCCGCTCAGGCATCGAATCTATAGAAAAAGGACAGTGGGAGGCATCATATGCCCTTGGACTCTCAAAATCACAGCAGATGATCCACGTGGTTCTGCCACAGGCCGTACAAAGAATCCTGCCCCCCTTGGCGGGCCAGTTTATTTCCATTATCAAGGACTCTGCCATTGTGTCTGTCATTTCCATCCAGGAACTGACCTTTCAGGGAATGGAGCTGATGGCTGCCACTTTTCTTACCTTTGAAATTTGGATTACTATTACTGCTTTATACTTTTTTCTTACTTTTTTTTGCTCACTTGCAGCAGGATGGATTGAAAACCGATATCGAGAAAGCGGGTATCTGGCATAGGTGTTCTTTCTGGGTCTTTTTTACTTCTCTATTCTTATTTATTGTCTTGAGAAGTAATGCTTGCTGTAAATCTTATCAATTACTCCACTTTGCTTCATTTGCGCTATTACTTCTGCCAGTCGGATGGCCAGGCAGTTGGGAGCAAGGCGTGTGGCAAAATTATCAGGGCCAAGGGGCTTGCTTGGGTCAAAATCAGGATTTATTTCTTCTTTGATGTGTTGTGATTTCCGGGAAAAACCTAAATACATGGGCCTAATGCCGCCGCAGCAATCATAATGAGACTTTATGCCGACAACTCCAAAATTTTTGAAGTAATATTCAAGTGATGATTTATTGTAGATATAGAAATCATATCGATTGTTACGAATGAGTTTAAAGGCTCTTTCTATCGTCAATTCAGCAACCCGTTCCTGCTCAACGCCCTTAATGCCTTCAAGGAAGTTTGGCCCACCCATTGGCCCTATCAAAGTCATGCCTTTGAGCTGCTTAAGATCGGTTATCTCTGGCAAATCAGGAGGTGAAACACCAATGTCACCGCCTGGCAAACCATTATTGATATAAAAAACAAAACCTGAACGTTTTATAGTGAAATTAAAACCAGGATAAAAATCAATAGTTCCATCTATCAGTTCTCTCATAACCCGTTTTTTGGGTTTTCGAATTACTTTCAATTTGCAATTGAGGCGTTTTGCAGCCTCTGTATACAAATCAAGATACAGGCCAGAACTATCAGGGGCCTTGTTAATTAATGGCAACCGTTCATTGGTTCTGTAGGCCATGGTCAAAGTTTCCAAAGCAAAGCCAGGACTAAAAGTACCCAAAAGAACAGTAAGGATGAGCAGACAAATAAACCCACATCGAGCCATATTATAATCCCCAATACACTTAGATTTTTATCGAAACCAATTGCGTAGCTTACCCAATGTTCTGGTTATGAAATAAGCAAAAAAACTCATGGAAAGATTAAATTTCCTAATAATGGTTTGATTTTTAAAAAAATTTGATTTTGAAATCCCAGATCAGAAACACTATGCAAGTGATTCATTTTTGAAAAGGGTAAAAAAAAAATACAAAAATTAACGCTAAGAAACCGTTTCTAATGATTGTTTTATTATATTTATACAATATACTAAAGACTTGATAAAATCAATTTTTATTTAAAAAT
>JAOZSB010000274.1 GCA_029939895.1 Desulfobacterales bacterium | reverse complement strand
TAATAATATATTAAGTATGGAACGAAAAAAAATTTGCGCCTGCTACTATTATTTTTTAGATCATTATACATTTACATTTCAGAATATTTTTAGCAAGAATAAAATATTTAATGTATACCATAGAGTTTTTTCCAGCACTACAATATTCCACATATGATAAACATATCACAGGAATAGAGAGTCATGAAACGTTTTCCAGCCAGGCTGTCCATTTCTTATCCCCCCCATTAACACCCCTGCAATCCTATCAATTTGACCACCAGCGATTTTCTTAATTCTTAGGGACAATATACTGCCATCATCCAAAGCAAACCAGAATCACAGCCAACATATTTAAAGCATAACCAAAAAACCCCTTTTTTTTCTTGAACCTCCCAAAAAAGATTGCTAATGTTATTTCTGGTATTACTTTATCCTTTACAAGATGCTGGATTGTTTATGGGTTGGGGGGTTTAAATCTTTCTGCCTGACCAGTTTTTTTGTTGCCATGCTCGGGTTCTATTTTTTTTATAAATATGATGTAATTATTCGATTATTTTATCTTTATTGAGTTCCTGCCTGGTTTGGCTACGGTTTTTTGCCGCAGCCTTTTTTGGTTTTAACATCCTTTAATTACGATTGTTTTAAATATTTTTTATGAAAATTACTCTTATATATCCTGGAATAACCGACACAGGTTTT
This sequence comes from Desulfobacterales bacterium, assembly GCA_029939895.1. Taxonomy (GTDB): domain Bacteria; phylum Desulfobacterota; class Desulfobacteria; order Desulfobacterales; family JAOZSB01; genus JAOZSB01. The sequence goes on along the minus strand of JAOZSB010000274.1, from coordinate 5,442 downwards.
GACTCCCTCAAGGGTGTTGAAGGCTCGTGGATAAACCACGGCCTTGCTATCCTTTCGGCAGCGTTGAAGGCGGACGGGAATGATGTTGAGCTTCTGGATCTGCGTGGGATGAAGGGCTGGGAGGATTTCAGGGACACGGTTATTGCGCGGGATATGGATGCCGTTGGAATCACAATGATGAGCGTTGATTTTAATATTGCAGTAAAGGCGGCAACGATAATCAAGGAAGTAAAAAGCCATGTAAAAATCTTTGTGGGCGGGCCGCATCCGTCCATATTGCCCGGTGTTGTTGAAAAAGAATCGTGTTTTGACTGCATTGTCAGGGGCGAGGGTGAGGTCACGTTTCCTCGGCTGATTAGAGATTTAGCAGATCAGGGCCTTGAAATCCCAAGGATTGTTCAGGGTGAGAAGCTGGAAAACCTTGATGAGTCGCCCTGGGCAGACCGCAATCTGTTCAGTTACATGGAGGCTCCGGCGTTTCCGTTTTTCAAGCCGCCCTTTGTAACCTTGATAGCCGGGCGGGGGTGCCAGTACAACTGCAACTTCTGCCAGCCATCGGAAAGGATTATTTTTGGTAAAAAAGTTCGACGCAGGTCCGTGAAAAGCGTTATTGATGAACTAAAGTTCCTTGAAAAGCAATACAGCTTCAACTCCTGGATGATACATGATGACTGCATAACCGAAGACCGGGCTTGGGTCGAGGAGTTCTGCGCTGCATATAAAAGCAGCGGTTTTACACAGCCTTTTTTTGGACATTCACGGGCTGACATTATTTGCAAAAACCCGGATATGGTTGAAATGCTTGCAGATGCCGGGATGCAGATGTTCATTGTTGGTTTTGAAAGCGGGTCAGACAGGGTTTTAAAATACCTTCGAAAGGGCTGCACCAGGGCGCAGAACCTCGAAGCTGCAAGAATTTTAAAGGCATACAAAATTAAAATCTGGGCAAACTACATGCTCGGCATCCCTACGGAAACCAATGACGAGATCATGGAGACCTATTCCATGCTCAAGCAAATCGCCCCGTACCACTGCTCCCCGTCCTATTACGCCCCGCACCCTGGAAGCGATCTCTTTAAGCTGGGCGAGGAACAGGGTTTTCACCTGGACAAGGACCCGGAGGAACTGTACAGCCGAAGCAGGTTCAAGCCGACAATCAAAGGCCCGGACTACAGGTTTGTTAACAAGATGTTTTATAAAACCATTGTTCTTGGCACCGAGCTCATTGATCCCTTTGGCGGTGCTGGCGAAGAAATACCGATTTACAGAAAAATGTTGTTGCTCTTAAAAGGAAGAATCAAACGACACGCCCCATTTATTTATGCTGCATCACGGGCGCTTAAACAAATAAAAAAGAAGTAAAAAAACTACTTCACAGCCAATCAGAACCACTGGGTCGAACAATGGAAAAGACCCTGCACATATTGAAAACAACTGGAAACCAAACCAGTCGAATATATAAAGGAATGTAAAATGGAATCATCATCATACTGGATATTATTTTTTTCATCAACACTTGCCATCACTGTTTCACCAGGGCCAGACCTGATCTATGTCCTCTCAAAAACAATAACACAGGGCCGAAGGGTTGGTTTTGCATCATCCCTGGGAGTCTGCACCGGCGCATTTATACACGTACTTGCCGCAGCACTCGGCCTTTCTGCAATCATTGCCACCTCGGCTGTTGCATTCAGTGTAGTAAAATATATTGGCGTAGGCTACCTGGTTTACCTGGGAATCCAGGCCCTGATGTCAAAGGGTGTCATGTTTGATATTCAAAACAGCAATACCAAAAAAACAACACCCTGGAACGCCTTTGGCCAGGGGGCCTTGGTGGACATCCTCAACCCCAAGGCAGCTATATTTTTCATGGCATTTTTACCGCAGTTCATTCGCCCGGAATTAGGGCACAGCTCTGCACAGATTCTTCTGCTGGGAGTTCTTGTTATCCTGGTTGCGATTATTGTTGAGTTTTCACTTGTTTTGACTGCCGCCCGAACCACTGGATTTTTTCGCAAAAACCCAAGGTTCTCTGTCTGGCTCGATAGAATATTAGGTTCCGTGCTTATTGGCCTGGCTGTCCGCCTTGCTTTTGCCGAGGGCCAGAATGCGCTCACAGATCCACCCACAAGTTAAGCACAAAAAAATTTAAAGCCTTATTACCCGCAGGATAATAAGGCTTTATTCTCTGTCAGCAAGCAAAACAAAGGCTTTTATGGCGATGTCTTTTTTATCGACAAAAGCAGGCTGTTTGTAACAACGCTGATACTGCTGATTGACATGGCGAGGGCTGCAAGAATCGGGTGCAGGCTCCGCAAAAAAGATGGCACTGCTTCAAAGGGATAGAGTGCGCCGGCTGCTATCGGTATCAGGATGATGTTGTAGCAAAAGGCCCAGAACAGGTTTTGCCGTACTGTTTTCATGGTCAGGGAACCCAGCTTAATTGCCCGTGGAACGCCTGTTAAGCTGCCACTGGAAAGTACAACCTCTGCGGCTTCTATTGCAACATCGGTTCCTGTGCCTACTGCAACCCCAAGGTCTGCCATTGCAAGTGCCGGTGCATCATTGATGCCGTCACCAACCATTGCTGTTATTTTACCATCCTTGAGTAGTTCTTCAATTTTGACTGATTTATCTTCAGGCAAAACCTCTGCAAAAAAACCGTCGATCCCTGCCTGGTCAGCCACTGCCTTTGCTGCCCGCCTGTTATCTCCGGTCAGGAGCATGACGCTCAGCCCCATTGCTTTTAGCTCGGATATTGCCTGTGCAGACTCTGGCCGCACTGCGTCTGATATTGAGATTGCGCCTATAATGTTGTTGTCCGCCTCAACAAGTACAGCTGTCTTTCCCTGGCTCTCCATTTTTTCTGCTTCTACTGGCAGGGTGTTGAACCAGGCGGGTTTGCCGACTTTTATTTCCCTGTTTTTCACTTTTGCCTCTACTCCAAAACCGCCAAAAGCAGTAAAGTTTTCTATTGGATCAAGGTCAATTTTTTTTATTTTTGCTTCTTCAACAATTGCCCTGCCAAGGGGATGTTCTGAGCCTGATTCTGCTGAAGCAGCAATTTGCAGTATTTCGTCAATTGAAAGGGACGTGCCGCCTATTGGTGCAACCTCGTCAACTGCGGGTTTACCAACGGTCACGGTTCCGGTCTTGTCAAGAACTATTGTATCAAGTTTTGCTGCGGTTTCAATTGCTTCACTGCTTTTAAAAAGTATTCCCGATGCTGCACCAAGCCCGGTTCCAGCCATGATTGCAGTGGGCGTGGCAAGGCCAAGGGCGCAGGGACACGAAATCACCAGAACCGCAACCAGGCGTGTAATTGCTTCCACAAAATTTCCCGTTGTTGCCCACCAGATCCCAAAGGTAAGCAATGCCAGCAAAACCACAACCGGAACAAAAATCGCCGATGCCTTGTCTGCAAGTGCCTGTATAGGAGCCTTGCTGCCCTGGGCCTCCTGCACAAGGCGGATTATATTTGCAAGTGCAGTATCGCTTCCCACCTTTTCAGCAGTAAATTTCAGCAGGCCCTGAATGTTCATGGTTCCGCCTGCAACATGGTCTCCCGGCTTTTTATCGACGGGCATTGGCTCGCCTGTCAGCATTGATTCATCAACCGAGGATGCACCCGCAACAATACCGCCATCCACGGGAATGCGCTCCCCGGGCCGGACAACCACCAGGTCACCTGTGGTGACTTTTTTTAATGGGACTTCAACTTCAAGGCCGTCCCGGACAACGACTGCGGTTTCTGGCGCAAGCTCCATGAGCCTTCGCACTGCTTCGCCTGTCTTGCCCTTTGCCCTGGACTCAAGGAGTTTGCCGAGCTTCACAAGGGTGATGATAACTGCTGGTGTTTCAAAATAAACATGCCCGCCCAAAAATGGAAGTAAAAGAACGCACACAGAATAAATATATGCAGTACTGCTGCCCATTGCTATAAGCACGTCCATGTTTGCGGTTTTGTTTCTTAAGCTGTTGTAGCTGCCGGTGTAGTAATCCCATCCTGTGTAAAACTGCACAGGTGTTGCAAGTGCCAGAAAAAGCCAGTTCACCCAGGATGCATGGCTCCAGTGTCCTGTCAGGCCGAAATCCCGTGCCATGCTGAAACAAAACAGGGGAAGCGTAAAAATCAAACCCACCATAAATTTACGGGTCTGATCCCTGATTTCCAGGTCTCTGGCAATCTGTTCTGCATCCATTTTCCCGTGGGTTCCAGCTTCTGCATCATCAATTTCCTGGGGAAGAATCGCGCCAAAGCCCGCCTTTTCAACGGCCTTTGCAATCTCATCCAGGCTGGTGACAGAGGGCAGAAATTCAACGGTAAGTCGTTCCGAGGCAAAGTTTACAGATGCTGCAACAACCCCTGGAACCTTTTTATTAACCACCCTTTCAACATTTGCAGAGCAGTTTGTGCAGGTCATCCCGGTTATTGGAACCTCATGTTTTTGGGTAACAACGCCAAACCCTGCTTTTTCGATTTTTCCAACTATGGGTTCAAGGCCCGTTTTTGCGGGATCAAATGTTACGGAAGCATTTTCCGATGCAAAGTTAACAGATGTTTCCAGTACGCCGTCAATACGGGTAACTGCCCGCTCGATATTTGCAGCACAGTTGGCGCAGGTCATTCCGGTAACCGGCATGATTGCCTTAATCTCTGTCATGGATCACTCCGCAGGATAATTGATTTCTTCCAGGGTGGAAAGCAGTGTTTCCCTGGTGACCGGTGCGCTGAAATCAACTGTAATTGATTTGGTTTCCGGGTCGCCATCAACGCCTGCAACTCCATCAAGTTCCAAAAGTTCGTTCTTTACCGCCATCACGCAGTGCTTGCATGAAATTTTGGGTATTGTAAAAGTCTCTGTAGTCATGATCTCCTCCCAACAAACTCTTTTTTATGTGTTTGATATTACCGATAAATATCTTTTGTCATTTTTTGCAAACGTTAGCCAAATTCTGGTATTTTATAACACATCCAGTTTTCCAATCAACCAGCCCTGAAGGGGCGATATATAACAGCCTGGGGTGAAAGCTCTATAATTCTAATATAGTTTATTTAAGTTGGTTAGTTCGCAAAGCGGATCAAATGCTCCTGATGAACTTAGTGTACCTGATAAAAAATGTCTTCGCATACAATATCTGCGTTGTAAAAAAAACATAATCCTCAGCGTACAACCGAGTACGCCTGCGGTTATGTTGTTTTTTACGCCTTGATCTTGAATGGGAATCCTATTTTTTCTTCAGGCACGTCCGTAATCCGTTGAATTGTGTACCTGATAAAAAATGTCTTCGCATACAATATCTGTGTTGTAAAAAAAACATAATCCTCAGCGTACAACCGAGTACGCCTGCGGTTATGTTGTTTTTTACGCCTTGATCTTGAATGGGAATCCTATTTTTTCTTCAGGCACGTCCGTAATCCGTTGAATTGTGTACCTGATA
>JAOZSB010000273.1 GCA_029939895.1 Desulfobacterales bacterium | reverse complement strand
ATATTAAATTTTTTGATAGAACTTCATTCGTGTTGCGGAAGCCAGCTGACTCTGTTGCGCAATACTGCTTCTACAGCCTGACTTCCCTTCTGGTTTGGCGGGTTTTTTTAAAGACTAGTCAAACAGCTTATACTTTGTAACACCGTCGGAAATGCGCAATCCGCCTGGTTCGATCATGAACAGGGCGTTCACGTCTTTTTTTTCCCTTTTTATTTTGGAGCTGGCTGTCTGCTGTCTGCTGGCAGTCTGCGTGTTTGATTTATACTTGTTTATCTGACCGCCCTCCAGGACATTGGGGATTATTCCAAAAAGTGTCATACCGGATGTCTGGTTGTTTTTTGGATTACTCATATATTATCTCCTAATAACCTTAAAATTTTAATGGAGCTTAAATTTTTGTTTATTCCAAAGGTCTGGTTATGAAATAAGCAAAAAATCTCCTGATTATATTTGTGTACTTGATAAAAATATCTTCGCTTCCTCTGTAAAAAAAACATAATCAAAATCAGGGCATCATTTGTTTTTTCATCTCTTTGTAGACAGCCTTGCCAATGCCCAGTGCATCGGTCTTGGCGAGGTCTCTTGACAGTTCGTCATAGTACATGGAATCGTAGATCTTTTTTGCGTTGCTGTCGCCAAAGATTCCCTGGCTATCCTGTGTGCCTCGCATAACTTTGAACATCTGGTTCAAAAAAATTGATTCAAAATCCTTGCACACCTGATCCAGCTTTTCGTTCATCTGTTCCATTGTTCTTGTGCCTGATGTGTTAATTTTTGCTACTTTATTTATGTCCATATTTAAGTCCATTTTTATTGCCTTTCAACTCTCAAGCATAATGTATGTTACAATATTTCAAGCTCTGCCTGTAAAGCTCCGGCAGCTTTGATGCTCTGAAAAATACTTATCATGTCGCGGGGTGTTACCCCTATTGCGTTTAAAGCTTTTATCAGGTCGCCTATGGTGGTGGTTTCTGCAAACAGCATTACATTTACTTCTTCTTCCTCAACAATAACCTCTGTCTGTGGGGTTACAACTGTTTCACCTTCAGCAAGGGCGTTGGGCTGTGAAACCTGGGGCATTTCAAGGACGTTGATAGTAAGGTTGCCGTGGGTAACTGCAACGGTTGAAATCTTGACGTTTTTGCCGATAACCACTGTGCCGGTTTTTTCGTTTACCACGATTTTTGCTACAGCGTCTGGTGTAACATCAATGGCTTCAAGTGATGCTATGAACATTGTGACATCGCCCCTGTCATCAGGCGGGATGCCTATCTGGACTGTGCCGGAATCAACTGCTCTGGCGAGTTGCAGGCCAAGTTCTTCATTTATTGCTTCTGTAACCCGTTTTGCAGTAGTAAAGTCAGGATTGCTCAGGGTCAGTGTAAGTGCTTCCTTGCCGTTTAATCTTACGGGGATTTCGCGTTCTATAGTCGCTCCATTTGGAATTTTTGCAACCTGTAGATGATTTTTTGCTGACCCACCGCCATCTCCACCAGCGCCATAGCCTCCCAGGGCAAGCTGGCCCTGTGCAAGTGCGTATACTTTGCCGTCAACACCCTTCATTGGTGTTACCAGGAGTGTGCCTCCAAAAAGGCTCGATGCATCCCCAAGGGATGAAACTGTAACATCCAGGCCGGTTCCGCCACGTGCAAAAGCCGGCATTGTGGCTGTAACCATGACTGCTGCTACGTTTTTCATCTGGAGTTGGGATTTGTCAACATTGACTCCCATCCGTTCCATCATGTTAGCCATTGACTGCGTAACCACGCCCCCGGATTTATCGCCTGTACCGTTGAGACCCACTATCATGCCGTAGCCTATCAACGGATTGGTACGAATCCCCTTAAAGGATGTGATGTCCTTGAGTCGAACTGCGCCTGCTGTGGATGAAAACAGCACAATTGCTGCTAACGCAATTATTAACGGGGTGGTTTTTTTCATTTTAAAACTCCAGTAAACTTAAAATGATTTTAAAGCCAATGCTTAGTTTATACCGATGGTCTGGTTATGAAATAAGCAAAAAGTCTTCTGATAAAAAAAAATCCTAAAAAAACTCAATCAACGCACCTGCTGCTATGATGGTTTTGTCCAGCATATTGCGTTTGATATTAAAAAGGCCATGGAGTATCGGGAATTTTTTGTAACCATGCTGGCCCTTGTTCTGCTGCGTTGGCCTCTTTTTCTAAAAAGTCGATCTGGTATTACCGTGGCTGATTTTTTCATTTTAATACTCCTGATTATTACTTCTGATTAATACTTCTAATAAACTTAAATTTTTAGAATGGCCATACCATGTCGAGAATTCTAACCAGCCATCCTGGTCTTTGCTTTTCTGCGAGTACGCCCCGGCCTGAATAAATAATCTGTGCATCTGCTATGCTTGTGGAGTTGACGCTGTTATCCGATGTAATATCCTGGGGCCGTACAATGCCGCTTACTGCAATATTTTGTTCTTCAAAATTAACCTTCATGGTTCGGACACCATGTATGACGAGGTTGCCATTGGGCAGAACATTTACTACCCTGGCTCCTATGGTTGCGGTGACCTGGCCTGAGCGGTCGCTTGTGCCTTTTCCCTCAAATGCATTGGTCATTGTGCCCTGGAAAATGGATGGGTTCAAAAGGTTTTCGCCTGGTATTCTGGATAAAAGTTCTTTGTTTATTTTGCTATCGTACCCGTAAAGGGAGGTGATTCCGGCTGTCATGCTTGAGGTTCTTTGAGTGTTGGTGTTTGCGTCCATTTTTGATGTAGTGTTTTCGATGATTTTTACTGTGATGATGTCGCCTATGTTCCTTGCCTTGTTGTCACCAAAGAGTCCCTGGCCGTTGTCAGACCAAAGGGAACCTTCTGCTGGAGGGTTTGGGGTGTATTGGGGCGGTTCCATTATCGGCTGTTTATGTTTGGTCTGTACCTTGGATGTTACCTGATCGGGCAGGTTTTGAACAGTCGCGCAGCCTGTCAAAAATATCATCGCAATAATCGCCAATGTCGTTGTAATCGCTTTTTGCTTCATTGTTTTCCCAATCCACTTAAAGGTTTATCAAAACCTGCTGATTATCCAAATTTGTTTATCCTATGCTTCATTTTAAAAAAAAATAAAAACTAAAACAGAACCAGCACGGTTGATTTTCCCGTTGCTTTACCTATTACGATTTTGCCTGATTTTACATTTTCAACCTTTATCTGGTCGCCGATTGCGCCGTTTGATTTGGCTATTCCCAATGTGGAGATTGTAAGGTGGCCTTTTTTGGCAATCAGTTTAACAACATCGCCCCTGCTGATAAGGCGGGGCTTTTCAAGCATATTATCTGTGATTATAGTTCCAGGCTTGAGGGTGCGCCTGCTCATCATTCCATCTGCATGTTCAAAGGTGTTGATAATGCCCGTCGGTGCCTTTGTTACGTTCACCCTGAATAGTTCAATGTTGTCCTTTGAAAGCAAACCTCCACGCTTGACAGACCTTGTGGTTTTGACTGCCATTGCAAACCTGGCAATCCATCCAGAGATCCTTGTCCTTGCCTGGCAGGTTCCGTCCACCCACACATTAACGCCCAAGGACACGGGGCCGGCGAGCTTCTGGTTAGTAAAGGCAGTGGTGGTCAGGCTGATTTTTCCCAGGGGGAGTTTTCTTTTTCCTGTTATCCTGATTTTGCTTATGCTGAATTCACTTCCCTGGGTTTTGGCTGTGACGTGGTCTTTAAAAATTTTTTCAATTTTTTTATCTGAAATTTCCTGAAAACGCCTGACAACTGAAACTGTACCCGGCAGGTTAATGATTGCGTTTGCTGGAACCTGGCTGCCTGCCGTTATCCTGGCTTTTACAAAACTGCCTATGATTCTTTTTCTGATACCTGGTGCAGGTGCGTTGGCGATAAACAATTCTTCGGCCTGCTGTCGCAGTCCATCCGGGCCGCTTATGCGGGCTATGTCCTTTAAATAGATTTTGCCGGAGGTAACGGTTGCATCTGAAGCTATATTTATTTGAAGTCGGGCTGTTTTTGTTTCCTGCAAATTAGTCCCGGAAAAGCATGTCCCAGAAAGGGCAACAGCAATTACAAGGGCTAAAAAGCAGTGCAGCCGGATATGTATTCTGGTCAAAAACATTAAGCTAATTACCTCTTGAGTCCGTTTGCCAGACCCAGCATTGTGTCGGAGGTCTGGACAGTTTTTGAGTTTGCTTCATATGTTCTCTGGCCGATAATCATCTGTACCATTTCATCAACCACGCTGACGTTGGACATCTCTACAAAGTTATTGGCAATCGTACCAGCACCGTCTGTACCTGGAACTCCCTCGATAGCATCGCCGGAACCCTCTGTTGGTCTGAGCAGATTATGGCCGGTGGAGAAAAGTCCCGTAGGATTGATAAAGGTCCACAGCGGGATGTTGTTTGTCTGTAGAATTTCTTCTCTGTCACCGTAAATCGTCATTGTGCCGTCGGATTGCATGGAGATAACCGTTGCTTCTGCGGGAATCTGAACTTCAGGCTGAAGCCTGTCGCCCTCTGCTGTTGTTATGAAGCCTTCGCTGTCCTTTGTGAAGTTGCCGGCCCTGGTGTAGAGGAGTTCGTCGCCCCTTAGAACCTGGAAAAAACCGTTTCCTTCAATGGCCATATCCAACTGGTTACCGGTCTGGACGTAGTCACCCTGGGTATAGATTTTCTGAACGCTTGCTGTCTTTGATCCCATACCAGCCTGGATGCCGGTGGGTATCTGACCGCCAGCAGCCGTGGCTGCACCTGCAATCAAATGAGTCTGGTACATCAGATCCTGAAAATTGGCCCTGCTTTTCTTAAAACCGGTTGTGTTGGCATTTGCAAGGTTGTTGGCAATTACATCAATTGTCATTTGCTGAGTGTTCATCCCAGATGCTGATGTCCATAAACTTCTTATCATAACGCCCCCTTTAAAAGTTTGGGTAACTCAACTCAAAAAAACTGCTTTAAAATTTTATTCCACACACAGGCTATATTGCCCTGCCGACTTCGCTTATGGCCTTGGAGTCGGTTTCATCAAATGCGAGTATTGTCTTTTGATATGCTTCAAACAGTCTGTGAGTTTCAATCATAGTGGTCATTTCAACGACTGTGGTTACGTTTGATTTTTCCAGGACTCCCTGCTTGACGTTTACGTTTTCTGCTGGAACCTCGTTGTTTGCGCCACCTTTATTTACAAAAAGAGAAGAGCCTTCCTTGTGAAGCTGATCAAGATCGGTGAAACTCACCACCGACAGGATGTCTACCTGCACGTTATCAACCATGACACCACCTGTTTCTGTGATGGTTATATTCTGCCCGTCAACCTGTATTGGGCCGCCTTCACCAAGTACGGGATCGCCGTTACTGGTTACTATAAAACCACCGTTATCAAGGGTGAACGTACCGTTCCTTGTATAACGCACGCCCCGTGGGGTCTGTACGGTAAAAAAACCTTCATCTGTCAAAGCCAGATCAAGGGGATTGCTGGTTACCTGTAATTCGCCCAGGCTTTGATCTGTGTTAAGCTGCGCCTTGAACGCATCATCAAAGGTGAGGATGTCTCGCTTAAATCCAGCAGTGTCGGCATTTGCCAGATGATTGGCGATTACTTCCAGCTGTCTCATCTGTCTTATTCCGCCCTGGACTGGCTTGGTCATTTGCAGAATCACGGTTTGCTCCTTAACAAAAAACATTAATACAAAAGTTCAAAAAAAAGAAATGCAAACAGCATGCCAGTGAATTCCTGTAATTTGCGGAGAACGTACAGTTTTGATTTTGTGGTTTGAAATTAAAGTGTTATGAAGATTTGTGGCTGGATACAAAAAAAGATCATATTCAATTGCGCCAAATTTTTGTCGGAAAAAAATGCAGGGCGTTGGAAATTTGTTCCATGCACAAGGCACTGTCAAAGTTATCGGCAGGCAGCATCAATTCATTTAATGAAAATTGATTTCGCTGGCCAATATCTACGTTGAATTAGAACTGTGGGTTGTCGTCAAAACATGCAAGCCATTTGAAAAGGTAGGTTAAATGTGTTATGTAAAAATGTATTTTGGTTATGGGGTTTGGGTTGAATACCTCATATGCCATTATTGCAGAGTGGCGAATATCAATTGAGCATTTTATAGAAAAAAATTACTATTGGAGATTAACTGA
>JAOZSB010000272.1 GCA_029939895.1 Desulfobacterales bacterium | reverse complement strand
ATAATGCTTAATAAAGAGAATCAAAAATGACTCAGAAATATAATCCCATAGATACTTCAAAGCTCACCACCTATTCAATCAAGGACAGAAAAAGCAAGGTCTCGGATTCAGACTTTGGGTCTGTCTGGGAAAAGGGCGGAAGCTTTGCTTCCTTCCTCGACTCCCTGCCGTCAATCCTTGCAGCAGACGACCTCAGGGCAGTTGTATCTGAAACAGCAAAAGCATTTGCAAACAAAAAAACCGTCATGTTCGGCATGGGTGCACATGTTATAAAAACCGGTCTCAACCCGGTCATTATCGACCTGATGGAAAATGGAGTCATAAGCTCCCTGTCCATGAACGGCGCAGGCATAATCCACGATACAGAAGTTGCAATGACAGGCGCAACCTCCGAAGACGTTGCAGCATCCCTTGGTGACGGAACATTTGGAATGGCAAAGGAGACTGGCGAATTTTTATCCGATGCAATACAGCTTGCAGCAAAACATGACACTGGCCTTGGTGAAGCAGTCGGGAGGCACATCAACGACAGCGGCCTGCCCTTTGCCGAAAAAAGCCTTATTGCCTCTGCCCAGAGGCTTGGCAAGCCTGTTACAATCCATGTTGCTTTTGGCACCGACATAATCCACATGCACCCTGGATTTGATCCAGCAGCCGCAGGCGCAGCATCCCACAAGGACTTTCTCCTGTTCGCCTCCATTGTATCAACCCTGGAACAGGGCGTTTACTTCAATGCAGGATCTGCCGTAATACTGCCGGAAGTATTTCTAAAGGCCATGACCCTGGTGCGCAACCTGGGCCATAATGTAGATACCTTCACCGCAGTCAACCTTGATTTCATACGCCACTACCGCCCCATGACAAACGTGGTAAACCGCCCGACCGCAAAAAGCGGCAAAGGCTACAGCATTGTCGGCCACCATGAAATACTGCTCCCCCTCATAGCTGCCGGGATCAAGGAATTGATCTAAATTTTTTATTGATTTATTGAACTTGCTTAAAGCTTATGCTTTTTTCACTCCATATTCTTTGGCCTTTGATTCAATAAACTCAATCACCTGCTTACGGTCTACATAGGCAGCAGGAGTTATCATTATTTTTTTGCCCTTTGAGTGAAGATAAAGCCCGTGGCGAAACCAGTGAATACGTTCCAGGTATTTCCAGAAAATTTTTTCTTCCTTAAAAGTAATTGACGGCATGGAGACGTAATGATCCGTGATTCTGACTTTGGCATCCCTTGCGATTTTGAGCCAAAAGCCAGCAAGCATGACAGGAAAAGCAAATAGTATAATTATTTTATAAAGCACTTCTTTTTGGGTTTCCACCGTTGAATAAATTAGCACCATGAACTCCAGCCCCATAAGTACAGATGTAATCACAATCCCGGCAAAAACTATGTAGGGCAGATTTAGTTTCAGTTTCATAATTCGCTCGTCTTCATCAGAGTAATACCAGGTTATACATAATCGTTTGATTAAAATTTTTTAAAGACATAACATATATTAATAATTTTTGTAAATTTTTTTTGCATGTCACAATAAAGATACAGTATATGCAAAACAAGTAATCTAATACATTATCACTCACAATAAACTTAAATTAATCGATGTGCCAGAATGAAAACTGTCTTCGCATCCGTTTGCCCTTCATATTTTATCTATGTTGGTTAATTCGCAAAGCGGACTACTTGCTCCTAATAAACTTAAAATTACTATCAAAGCCAGTGCTTAGTTTATGCCGATGGTCTGGTTGTGAAATAAGCAAAAAGCTCCTAATAAACTTAAAATTTTAACGAAGCGATGATTTTTGTTTATTCCTATGGCCTGGCTATGAAATAAGCAAAAAGCTTGCTTTTAATGCAAAAGTCTGATTGAAAAAAACCATGATTGAAATTGAGAACCTGACAAAAAAATATAAAAACCTCACAGCCCTTGATAACATCAGCCTGACGATCAAGTCTGGGGAGCTTTTTGCGTACCTGGGTCCCAATGGTGCTGGCAAAACAACAACCATCAGGATATTGACGGGCCTGACAAAGCTGACATCGGGCTGCGCAAGGCTCAATGGTTTTGACATAGTACATGACGAGCTTTCCGCCAAAAGGCAGTACGGTCTTGTTCCCCAGTCAATCAACCTTGATCGTGAGCTTTCAGTATATGAAAACCTTTACATCCACGGTCGGCTTTATCATATGTCTACAAAGCCGCTTAAAAAAAAGATTCAAGAGCTATTAAACTATGTGGAGCTTTCCGAGAGGCGTAATACACTGGTAAAAAAATTATCCGGCGGCATGAAACGGAGGGTGATGATAGCCTGTGCACTGGTACATTCTCCGGTCATACTTTTTTTGGACGAGCCTACCGTGGGGCTTGATCCTGGCATGAGACGAAAAGTATGGGCACTCATAAAAAATATCCAGCAGGCTGGCGCACTCATTTTCCTGACTACCCACTACATTGAGGAAGCAGAATTTCTGGCCCAGCGTGTGGCTTTTATCGACGAGGGTAAAATTGTAACCGTTGATACGCCTGAAAACCTGATAAAACAGCAGGGTGAATGGGCAATCGACCGGATTGTAGACGGAATGATGGAGACAGTTTACTTTGATTCCAGGGAAGATGCCGACAACTACAACTCCTGTATGGATGAGCGATTCACTTTTCGAAAGGTAAATCTTGAGGACTCGTTTTTGGCTTTGACCGGAAAGAAGGTGAAATGATAAGAGGTTTTTGGGCAATATACCTTCGTGAAATGATGATCCTCAGACGGAGGCTTTTAAGGCAGATACCATCGTGGGCAGTCTCCCCGACCCTGTTCCTGATCGCATTCGGGTATGCAATGGGCAGGGATATGACCGTTGACCGGCATACTTACATGGAGTTCCTTGTTCCCGGCCTTGCAGCAATGAGCAGCATGACACAGGCCTTTGCAATATCAAGTGAAATCAACATTGCAAGGTTTTACTGGCATATATTTGAAAAATTCCAGGCAGCACCAATCAGCAGCACAGCCTATGTTCTCGGAGAAGTACTTGCCGGCATGACACGCGCGCTCCTGGCGGTACTGGTAATCCTTATACTTGGCTTTGCCTTTGGTGTTAATCTTTCCTACAATTTCTTTTTCTGGGCTGCAATACTTCTAAACAGCTTTATTTTTGCTTCCCTTGCAGTGGGCCTTGCAATGCTGGTCAAGTCCCATTCAGATCAGGCCATGCTCAACAGCTTCATAATAACACCCATGGGATTTTTGGGCGGAACTTTTTTTCCATTGGCAATGTTGCCGGACTGGGCGCAAAACCTGCTTTACTACCTGCCCCTTACACATGCAGCAAAAGCTGCAAGGGCCTCTGCCTTTGGCAGCACGCCGCAGTTAACATCTTATATTATTCTTCTTGCCATTGGAGCTATTTTCTTTATAATGTCCATTAAGTGCGTAAAAATGGCAAAAGACTGATAATTTGATTTTTATAACAGCATGATTAAAAGCTGAGGAGTAAATATATGATTGGCGTATTTGATTCAGGAATTGGAGGTCTGACGGTTGTAAAAGCCCTGATGGAAAGCCTTCCCGGCTATAACATCGTCTACTTTGGCGATACCGCAAGAACACCCTACGGCACAAAAAGTCTGGATACTGTTATTGATTACTCAATACAAAACACAGAATTTCTCCTGAACAAAGGGGCGAAAATAATTGTAATCGCCTGCAACACTGCCTCAAGTGCCGCAACACAGGTATTATCGGAAAAATTTGATGTACCAATCTTTGAGGTTGTCACGCCTGCTGTTGAAGCAGCCACCAGTGCAACCAAAAAAGGACAGATCGGCGTAATCGGAACCAGAGCCACCATAAACAGTGGAATTTATGAACGCCTGATAAAAGAAAAAATGGACAAGGCACTTGTCTATTCTGCTCCATGCCCATTGCTTGTACCCCTTGTTGAAGAAGGCTGGCTTAAAAAGCCGGAAACAAAGATGATCGTAAAAAAATACATCGCCCCCCTTAAAACAAGACAAATCGACACCCTCATACTGGGCTGCACACACTACCCGGTGCTAAAGGAAATTATCTCGGCAAAAACCGGTAAACGGGTAGAAATCATTGATTCATCAATAGAGGTTTCAAAGGCTTTGGCAGACTATCTTGCGGAGAACCCGAAGGTTGAAAAGTCGCTTATTAAGGCAGAAAGCGAAAAAGGTGACGTAAAATTTTTTGTGTCAGACATCACACCACAATTTGAAAAAACAGCCAGCCTGATCCTCAAACAGAAAATCAGGCTGGAGCATGTAAAAAATTAATTTTTCGTATAGTTTTTCGTTTAATTTTTAAAAACTACTAAAAGACATCCTAGTCAATTGAGCCATTAAACAGCATCTCAAGGTATGCCTTTACGATTGGGTCTGCATCATCAAAGGTCGTATCTGGATTCTCATTTTTTGCTTCCATCCTGACACGCACATCAGCAGCCATTGTTTTGCCAAGCTGTACGCCAAACTGGTCAAAGGGGTTGATGTCCCATACAAAGGCCTCCATGACCGTCCGTGCCTCATAAAAGGCCAGGATTGTACCGACACTTGCAGGTTCAAGGTCGTTGAGGATAATCGTTGTTGATGGGCGGTTGCCGGGAAAAAATCTTGCCTTGTCTTCATTATCCATTCCTGCTGCAAGGGCTGCCGGCTGAGAAATCAGGTTGGCCCAGAGTTCCTGAAAGTTTGTAACACCCTTTGATTTTGAATTATACTGGGTGTACTGGGGATTTATAACTCCAATAAAATCGATTGGAAAGGGCTGTCCCTGGTGGGCAAGCTGGAAAAATGAGTGCTGAGCATTTGTGCCAGGCTCACCAAACATAATCATCCCGGTTTCCTCATCAAGAAACTGGCCTTTGGTTGTCACATATTTGCCGTTACTTTCCATATAAAGCTGCTGCACATGGGGGGCCAGTTTGCTTAATGGAGAGGCATAGGGGATGATCCCCTGACAGTTGTATCCTAAGAAGTTATTGTTCCAAATCCCAAGCAAGGCAGCAGTAAGGGGTGCGTTTTTCTCTGGTGCTGCTTCATTTGCATGGATATCCATTGTTTCTGCGCCCTTTAAAAAGGACTCAAACCTGTCATAGCCTATATAAAGGCTGAGTGGTACGCCGCCAACTGCCGAGGTTACGCTATAGCGCCCGCCGATAAAATCAAACATGTGAAATGTAGCAATTACAGGGTTTGCCGGGTCATCACCAGGGCTTCCCTGGCTGGTCACTGTTACAACGTGCTTTGCCGGGTCAAGGCCCTTTGACTTCATGAAATCATACGCCTGCACGGTATTTGACGTGGTTTCAGGGGTAGTATAGCTCTTGGATATAACCACCCATATTGTAGTTTCTGGATCAATTTCAGCAGCAACCCTGCCAAAATCCTGAATATCCACATTTGCAAGATAGTGGAGCGCAATACCAGTGTTTCCAAAGGCTGCCAGCGCACTCGACACGAACTCCGGTCCCAGGTAGGAACCGCCAATGCCAATCACTACTGCATGTTTAAAAGCCTTGCCTGTGGAGCCTTTGATTTCACCCGAAAATATTTTTTCAACAAAAACCTTGATCTCATCGCGAACACGATTGACTTCCTTCATCACATCAACGCCGCCTGCATCAATCCTGTCATCAGCAAAGGAGCGTGTTGCAGTGTGCAGGGCTGCCCGTTTTTCAGTAACATTAACAACCTCACCCTTTACCATGTCCTGAAAAGTCTTAGCAACATTACGATCCTGGGCAAGTTCATAAAGAAGTTCCATTGTTTTTTTGTCTACACGCTGCCGGGAATAATCAAAAAACAGCCCACCGCCCTTAATGGAAAAATCATTAAAACGATTTTTATCCTCCAGGAGGCTTGCAAGGCAGTTTTCCGGCTTTTTCATGAATTCTGCGTGTTCTTTAAGTTTTTTCCAAACTGGGATATCGTCAAACTTGAATACTGACATGGAAACCTCCTGAAAGCTTTGTATGAAAGAGACCGTAAACATTTACAATTCTTTCATATTTTGTTGTGGGCAGCAAATAAACTCATAAACTGGTCTGCCCATGGCAGTTTGTATTTATATAGATAAAAAAGTTACTATCAATCAGTAGTGTCCCGTTAAAAATCGAATAATTTCAATTGGATTTGGGCACTA
>JAOZSB010000035.1 GCA_029939895.1 Desulfobacterales bacterium | reverse complement strand
AAAAAATATATTTAAATAAATGTAGTTGGAATTGCTTTAGCTTTGTTTCTGCGTTTTTTTATTTGGAATGCCTGGATTACCCTGCGGGATGAATATACAGCTTTTTTGTGAAGTACCTGGAGAAGGAGTTTAAGCAATTCAGATTCAGCAAATCCTGCTCCAGGATAAATAATGGCGGGTCATGCGATAATAATTACTTTACTTCCCCTTTAAAACGTCGATCATGGAAAAGACTTTTCCCTTTGCGCCATCGTCAATCTTTGTTTGAAGATATTCAACTGCGTCAAGGGTTCCCCTGGAATATACATCCCTGCCGTTGACATTATGGGTGATTGCGAACTTCACGGTTTTGTCTTTCGAGTTAAGGGTGTAGGTGTGCCATGCATGGCCCCCGATAAATTCATCGGGCACTCCCCATATCTCTTTTTGAACGTAAGGGTCACGCTCCTTTGCTATGTCGGAAACGTTAAAATCAATACCAAGTTCATTAAAAGATGCGGCAATGGCCTTTGCGGTTCCGCTTGTATCGGCTTTGCCGTTTTGATGACTCTCCTTGATATCGAGGGTGTAGTCATTAAAAAGTCCCTTGAAATTTTCCGCAGCATACTCCATCATTGCCTGCAAACCCACGATCTGCTTTGCCATATTCGGTGCAATTACAGCCGGGATGTCAGATGATTCAACTTTCGCAACAAGCAGTTCCCTGTCACCGCCAGTGGTTCCCATCACAAAGGGCAGTCGGTTGTCAGCATAAAATTCACCATTGGAATTCACTGCCGTTGGGTGGGTATAGTCTATCGTGATAAAGGGCCCATGATCTGCTTTTATCTTTCCGATAATCTCGTCACGTTCACCAGGTTTGACAAGGGCAATTTTCACTCCTTTGACTTCACATTCTGAATCTTCAATTTCCGGCCCGGTCATGGAAAATGGAACCACCTCAAAGCGTGGATCATCAATGGCAAATAGTGCTGTGTTCACAGCCACGTTGCCTGGGACACCGTTAATCATCACCTTTATCTTCTCTGACATTTTTTTTTAACCCCCAAAACTTTATTTATTATTTCTAATTTTTTTGATTTTTAAGATTTAATGTTGCAGGGTGCTGCTTTCAAAAAAACTCCCCGTTATAAATTCCTGCCTTCGAGTTCATAAGATATTTCATTAGCAAGTTTTGTCAACCTGCTAAATTCATGAGCTGGCAGGTCAACCAGATTTTCCTGCAATACTTTCACGCCCTGGGGAATGTACTTCTCAAACCAGGTTTTTTTCTTTATTTTGCTTAAAAAGCCAAAGGCACCCAGCGCCTGAAGGTTTCTGGCGACTGCGCAATATCTGTAGTTTTGAAAAAATTTTTCCTTTTTTATTCCCAGGCTTTTTTCAACCAGCCCTGCCCCATAATCAAGAAGCTTTTCACGAGTATCACGAGGCAGTGCTGTATAGGGGTCTATGAGAAGCGATGCCAGATCATACTGCAACGGCCCGGTTCTTGCGCCCTGAAAATCTATAAAATAGACATCCTTCTTTTTATTTATCATGATATTTCGGGACTGGAAATCCCTGTGCATAAGCCCGGTCACCCCTGTCTCAGCAGCATTGGAAGCAATTTTTTCAAACTCGTCTTTATAGTCGGAAAACTCTTTTTCAAGGCCCATCCACCCCTGGACAAAGGATTCAATAAAGTATCTGCACTCTTTATCAATAACAAGCTCCCTGTCATAAACCTGCGTCTGCCAGGCCCATGCCGGGTCAAAGCCCCTTGCTCCGTTTATCGACATATTTACAAGGGCAGCAATTATCTCCATGTAAAGCTCAATTGTTTTTGTCTGGCCCGGCTCACTGGCAACATATCCCTCAAGATGCTCATCCCCGACATCCTCCACAAACACAAGGCCGGACATTATGTCATGGGCCTTGATTTCTGGAACCCTGACACCTGCCTGGAATAGATGCCGGCCAATTTTTGTAAAAGCCTCAGCCTCACAAACACTGTCACCAACGCTGATCCCGTGATCCGCGAGCACCATACTTTTATTGTCAGCCCAGACCCTGTACCACTTCCTGTCTGACCCGTCCCCGGCAAGCTTTGTTTTTTCTACTTCCCCACTGCTGACAGCATGTTGCCCTGTTTTCCCAAAGGCCCCGGCAAGCCCGGCTTCATAAGAGGCCTCAACATATTTTTCCGGAGAGCCAATGTCCCGCCAGTAGATATTATCTAAAACCATGCCCGCAACTTTCCGGCTGGCTGCTATCATTTCCCTGAAGGAGTCAATGCTGCTGTAAAAGCCAGTTTCCGGCACATATTTGAAAAAATCAGGATTAAGAATCTGGATTCCCGTAAAGGCCAGGAGCCTTTCGCCTGGTTCACTATCCTTTGAAAAACCGGCTATAAGCCCGTTGCTGTCAACCCTTACGTTATTGAATTCCTCATAATCATGGAGAACAAGGGTGGCGTCGCATCCCTCCCTGACGTGGAAATCGCAAACCGACCTCAAGTCTACATTGAATACAATGTCCCCGTTGACAACCACAAAGGGATCTGATTCATCGGAAAAAAAATCAGCGGCATTTTTTATACCACCGCCCGTACCGAGAATTCTTTTTTCTTCGATTACTGTTACAGGAACCCGATAACTGGTGTTTAAGACATGTTCCTTTACCATGCCCGACAGGTGATAGGCATTGACAGCAACAGCAGTGCATCCGGCATCTGCCAGAGCATCCACTGTCATGTCAAGAATCGGCCTTTCCAGAATAGTGAAAAGCGGCTTTGGATTTTTATCTGTATAGGGTGCGAGCCTGGACCCGAACCCAGCGGCAAGAATCATACCCTTCATAGGCATTTAAGATAACTTTCGATCCTTTCGGTATAATAGTCTATCTTGTCAGAATCGTCTGTGCAGCTAATCCCAAGGCTCAAAAATAAATCAATTGCATTTTTATAATTAACCTTTGACAATGCCTCCCGCCGTCCAATGAGGTTCCTCTTGTACATCCTCAGCCCCATTGCCTGTGCCTTTTTAAGGCGTTCCTTTGCGTCAATCTCCTTTGGGGGGCAGCGTTTGAAATGGTTAAGTGCAATTAAATAGGATTCAAAATAGGTTGTAAGGAACCCTGCATAAAGCTTAAGTGCCCTGAAACCTGTTGCAGTCAGGTTGTATGTATCAGGGAGCGTTGGGTGAGGTGCGAGAATATTTTCATCAATAAAGAATTTAATACTTTTTCGGACAAAGTACTCAGGCGTGCGGTCAAGGTCATAGGAAAATTCATTTTTGAAAAAATCCCGTAAAAAGGAATAACTGGTCTGCAACTCATTTGTCGAAAACTGAAAAGCATCTCTTTCGAGTATGGAGAGTGCTGTAAAGGATGTTCCGACAAAATACGATATACAGTTGTTTTTGTAGTAATCAAGGGCTGGCCGTTTTGTGTCAACCAGGGAGAACTCGCTTTCATCTTCTTGGTGTTCAACATCGGTCAGGATATTTTCAACATATTTCAGGCCCACGTAAGAATCAAAAACCTGCCTTGCGGCACGTTTGCGGTCTGCGGTCAAGGTATCTGCAATGGTGGCTCCCTGCGCCTGAAGGTATCCCAGATATGTCTCGACCAGATAAAGTATTTCATTAAACGTAAAACCCTTTTTCTGAATATTGAGCAGGGCCGCAGCAACAAGCCCATGTGGAGTTACAACGCTCACATGGTCTATTGAGTTAAGGAGCCTGTATGCAAGGTTTCTTCTCAATGCCCCTGGAGTTTCGGACTTCATCTCGGTCTGGGATTTGTAATTTTCCTTGAACGCCTTAAATGATAATGGTTCATGGAACCGTATGTAAATCTTGCCATATCTTTTTTTAAGAAACCGTCCTGCCTTGATAACCTGGGTAAAATTTTCAGGTTCCTTTTTTCCGCCTTCAAGTTCGTGAAGGTATGAACTTTCCTCGAGCACCTTGTCATAACCTATATAAACAGGCACAAATATCAAGTCTTCACAAACACCTTCTTCAAACCCCTGCATCAGAAAGGACAAAATACCCATGGACGGCCTCAGAAGCTTACCAGTCCGGCTTCTGCCACCTTCGATAAAAAATTCCATGGGGAACCCCTCTTCAAGGAGCTTGTGGATATACTGTGTGAAAACTTCCCTGTAAAGATCCTTTCCCTTGAATGTCCTGCGCAGAAAGAATGCTCCTCCGCCCCTGAGAATCGGGCCCATGGGCCAGAAGGAAAGATTTTTTCCAGCCGCAATATGGGGACATGCCATGTTATGCATATTTAGCAGGTGCGAGAGTATCAGGTAGTCTATATGGCTTTTATGGCATGGCACATAAATCACAGGGCCTTTTGTGCCCATTGCCTTTATTTTGCCAAGCATCTCTGTGTTAAGGTTCACGCCATCAAACATGGCCTTAAAGATCATGGAAAGCGTCAGGCTGAACAATGCAATCACAGAGGGCTTGTAGTCAGCAGCGATTTCTGTGATGTACGCATCCGCCTTTTTATGAACCGCTGAAATCGGAAGCGACTCCTCTTCAGCATAATCCGTCATGTACTTCTGGAGCTTTTCACCCATGAGTATATTGTGCTTGAGCTCAAGCCTGTTTTTCAGCACAGGGCCGGTAATGCTTTGCCTGTGCCGATTAAGCTGGGTCAGAAGCTGCTTGCGTAGCGATCTTGTAATATCCTCAACTGACTTGTCCCTGTTTTCAGAATACTCAAGGTACGACTTCAGGTTCATGGCCTCGGATACTTCCGCAAACAGGCTGTCAGTCACCCTGAAAAGTGTATAGAGCCTCCTAAGCCGCCCCGGCCTTTCTATGGTACCGAATATTATATCCACCAGGCTCGGCTTGTCCTTTGGAGGAGAAGTACTGAAAAACATGAGCTGCGGCACAAGAAAGATAGGCTTATCCTGGGATCTCTGCAACTCTATCAGGAATGAAAGAGGGTCAGTCCCTTCCTCCACAAATCTCTTGTAGAATCCTTTCTTGTCTATAAGGGAAAGGAATCCGGCCCTGCCGTTTACAAGCTCGTCCCTTATATATCCGCTCCTGTATTTGTCGGGCCAGGTAAAGTTATTAAAAAAATAATCTATCTTTGAAACCAGGATCTTAACCAGCCTGGATACTGGCTGCCACAGGAAAATCCTGTGTCCAAAGCCTATTTCAGGAGTGGGCAGGCCCTCTTCTGCGTAACGTGCATGATAAAACAGGTATTCAAAGTCTGTTTTATATTTTGTGATATAGACAACTATACCGTCACGGCTCAGTCCCTTGAGTATCTCCCCCTGCCCTTTGTCGGTTTGTATTCCACGAAAGAGCGCCCTTAAAAACCAGTCAGACAAAATTCCAATTTTCTTCGGCAGGTACGTCATATAATGGTTGTAGTTGTCGCCAAGAAAGCTTCTTATCCATTGCGATAATATCGAAAATATATTACTTTTCATTTTATTTTTCCCGATTTTGTTGTCTGACCTTTAGTTTTTTTGCTTATTTCATAACCAGACCCTGGGTATAAACTAAGCAATCGGCTTTGTTGTTAATTGTAAGTTTATTAGAAGCTTTTTGCTTATTTCATAACCAGACCATAGGAATAAACAAAAATCATCGCTTCGTTAAAATTTTAAGCTTATTAGAAATTATCATAAAACAAATCAAATGCGAGCCAGTCTTTAAGCATAATTTAATCAAAACCATAAAAATTATGTTTGTCCTTTAATATTATTTTATGTCTTTAAAGTTATCAGATAGCATTTATCATTGCAACAATCTGTTGAATTTTTTTTTCCATGCAATATCCGCCTATTAGACCGATTATTGAATTGATTATAAATTTGATTATTAAACTGGCTGTTAAGTCGACCATGAATCCGACCCCTCCACAACCAAAAAATTTTCTTGCGTTGCAATTTTTTTCATGTTATCCGAAAAAATACACTGTTTGATAATCAATGGCTGCGATTCATTATGCAATAGATAAATAAATATCAAAAAACCAAATAGTTATTTACCTTTATTTATTGGCATTGTAACACGTTACTGTTATGATAAGGGGAGATTTTTTGCCAATTCATACCCCAACCACCTGGATAAACTAAATAAATAGCTTTGTCGTTAATGTTAAGTTTATTGGGAGTTTTTTTATGAAAAGAATTCGACCAGCTCTGTTATTTCTCCTTGCAATTATACTTTTCTTCTGCCCTGCATCTGCAATTGCCGACAAACCAATGACCCTGAGAATTCACTGCTGGGAAGGCTACGCAAAGCCTTATGTAAGCGGGTTCAAGGAAATTATCAGTCATAAATACGGTGAAGACATTGACATTAAAATATCAAATGCATCTGACCCCTCTGAATTCTGGGAGCTGTCCAGGGGGATGAAGGTTGATATTATCTCTCCAGCCCATAACATACCCAAAAATCGGCGCTGGAGTTTTATAGATGGCGGAGTTGCCCTTCCGGTTAATCTTGCAAATATTCCAAATTACAAAAACCTACTTGACCTGCTTAAGAACAACGATTTTGTTACAAAAAACGGCCTGATTTACGGTGTGCCGTATACCATAGGGCCATACGGCCTTGCCTATAATGCAGACAAGGTGGGGGACCCTGGGTCGTGGTCCGTCCTCTTTGACAGCGGTGCAAGGGGCAAATATACCATTTCCAAGGACTATCCTGACTGTAATATATACGTTTCCGCACTTATCCTTGGTGCTACCTACTCTGACATTTACGATGCTGATAAATTATTGAAAAAAGTACGAAGGCCGGAACTTCAGGCCAACTTGAACACCCTGGCATCCAATGCAGTCTCCCTGTGGGAAGGAACCGCAAACCCCGATGAGTTTAAAAACCTGTACTACACTGCAACCTGGGGCTATGCAGTGGCCCAGGCAAACCTCAAGGGCGGCAACTGGAAAATGGCCCAGCCCAAAGAAGGTACCACAATGTGGGCCGACCACTGGTTGATAACATATGCTGTCAAAAACGATCCTTTTAAAAAACAGCTTTGCGAAGAATGGGTAAACTACTGTCTTTCCCCCGAAATTCAGGTTGGCGTCATTCGTAACTGGGGGGTATCGCCTGTGGTTACGAACATAATGGACAAAATAACACCAGAAGAGGCAAAAACTTTCAGGGTTGGGGACAATGAATACTGGAAAACTCTCTCTTTCTGGCAAAATCAGAACGCCAGAACAACCAATTTTTATAAACGATTTTGGGAAAAAGCAATGCTATTTTCGAATTGATATTGACTAACGATTAAATCTGGTCAATAAAGAACTTTTAAAAAAATAACATCTACTATATTTACTCAAAGGAGGAATTTTTAATGAAAACTTTAATAGGCGGAGCCGTGGCAGCAGTATTAGGTGTAATTGGCCTGGCAGTTTGGTGGCACTCATTATTTACAATTATCAGGGGCACCATGCCGATACTGCTTCTTTTAGGCGGATGCCTGGCCATCTATCTGGGATTTGACGAGTTGAAGGATACCTGGAAAAAAGGTGATGCAATAGACACCGCCCCAGTTCAGGGTGGCGATGACATAGACACCTACAAAAAAGAAATAAATGATCTTAAGCAGGAAATCGACAGCTTGAAATCAAAGTAATATTTTTTATTACAAAATAAAACTTAAAAGGCCCGAAGCAACAGCGCTTTGGGTCTTTTACCGTTTGTATGAAAGAGACCGTAAACGCCTGCAACTCTTTCATATTTTATTGTTGGCAAAAAAAATAAACACATAAACAGTCTGCCCGTGGCAGTTTGTTTGCTATTACACCTATTTTAAAAAAACATGTTCCCTGGAAACCCGGCAGCTTCGATTCAGCCCTGGTCCAGCCCTGTTGTTGCTGCGGATGTCGCCAGCTCGTCTGCCCTCTCATTGCCCGGAATCCCGGAATGCCCCTTTACATATCTGAACTCCAAAGCCTTAAACTGCCCCATGAGCTTCTGTGTTGCGATAATAAGAGATACATTTTTTTTGGCCTTGTACTCTCCCGTCAAAACACCAATGGAATATTTGCTGTCCGTGTGAACTATGACCTTTAAATTTCTGTTTTTCACCGCAGCAAGGCCTTCTTTTATTGCGCTGAGTTCAGCTATATTGTTTGTCGATTCCCCAAGATACCTGGAAATCTCCTTTTCCTTGCCCTTGTAGACCATCAGCACACCAAGCCCGGCAGGGCCCGGATTGCCAGAGGACGCGCCATCTGTGTAAATGTGTATTGCATCCGGGTCGAGTTCCTTTCCCTGGTGCATGGTCTTTTTGATCTTCTTCCTTTGTCCGGCTGGCTTATCATTGGCCCGCCCGCCGTCAGCTTTTTTTGCAGACTGTCCCTCGGGCTGTGCTGAAAGGCTGCCAAGATTCTTTGCCGATGCCCAGTAATACTGCTTTTGCTTCAAGTCGTACTTAATTTTTGCTTTACCATCTTCTATATAAGGAGTTTTGCCGTCTTTCAGCAAAACCCAGACCTTTTTGTCCTTAAATAACATGCGGCAATATTTATCGCCATTTACATCGGTCTTTTCCATCTGTAATAATAACCCTTTTGCTGTTAATAAATAAAAAACTTTTCCCGAACCTGCCCGAACTTTTCAAGCCCATCCTTCCACGATGCTTCAAGCTCGTCAATCGATTCCATCGCTTCAATCCGCTTTCTTATATCCCTGCTCCCCAGAATCAGATCCATGGGCAGTTTTTCATATTCATATTCATAGGGCGGCTGTTTGTACTCAAAGGCATCCCTGTGAAGCTTCATAATTCCCTGGAACAGCTTCAATGAGACTCCATAGGAATTATACCTGTTCCTGTCTGTGACATGAAGCTGAAATCCCCGGCAGGGGTTGCCGGCCCATTTGTTTGAAGTCGGCTCAAAGGAAACAGGCCGCAGCAAGACACCTGGAATTTCCCGGCCCCCCATAAACTCAAGGAGCCTGTCCTGGTCAATGTATGGCGCACCGACCATGTCAAAGGGCATTGTGGTTCCCCTTGCTTCGGAAACATTTGTACCCTCCCAGATAACCTGCCCTGGGTAGACCATCGCAGCCCTGGAAGTTGGGAGATTCGGGGACGGCAGTACCCAGACAAGGCCTGTATCTTCATAATACATATCCCGCTCCCAGCCTGTCATTGGGATTACGCTGAGGTCGCATCCAATATTAAAATGTTCGTTAAACAGTGTGGCAAGCTCTCCCACGGTCATGCCGTGACGCATGGGTATTGGATACCTCCCCACAAAGGACGCATATTCCGGCTCAAGGATGTTGCCCTCAATCGCTGTGCCACCAACGGGGTTGGGTCTGTCAAGAATAACGATCTCTACACCATGCTCCCTTGCAGCCTCCATGCAGTATGAAATGGTATATATGAACGTATAAACCCTTGTTCCCACATCAAGGAGGTCGATCAACAGCACGTCAATGTCATCAAACATCTCTTTTTCAGGTTTTCTTACAGCACCATAGAGGCTGTAGACCTTGAGCCTTGTAAGGGGGTCTGTTATGTGGTCCGACTCTATCATGTTGTCCTGTTTTTCGGAAAAAAAGCCGTGCTGGGGCGAAAACAGCACCCTGAGATCAAAACGGCTGTCCCTGGCAATGAGTTCCGCAGCAGAGGTAAGACACGGGCCAACCGAGGCAGGATTGCATAGAAGCCCCAATTTTTTTCCGTCCAGACTGCCGGGAGGCGATTTGAGGAGGTTTTCGAGTCCTGTTTTTATTTTTTTCATAGCTATTGAAACCCCTTATTTTTCAATACTTTATCATCAAGATATTTTTTATTGAAACAATTTTTTACAACACATTATCATAAGTAAAAAATTGGATCAACATTATGCCTTGACAATCACTAAATAAAGAAGCTACTTTACTTTTTTTCATACTGGACTCGTGGATCCTAAATTCCATATGAAAGAAAAAAATGAAAAAGAAAGTGCCTTGTTTGTTTAAGGGCAAGTGAATGAAAATTGGAAATTAACTTAAATGCAATTGTAATAATCTGTGGTAATTACGGTAGCGGTAAAACTGAAGTCGCTATAAACTTAGCAATTTCCCAGAAAAAAAAAGGCCTTGATGTCGCAATAGCCGACCTTGACCTTGTTAATCCCTATTTCCGAACTAGGGAGGCAAGAAACCTGTTAAGGGAATCCGGCATTAACCTTATACTGCCCCCTGAAAAATACATGCATGCGGACCTTCCAATCCTGGCTCCAGAAGTTTCGGGTGCCATAAAAAATCCAGCGGAACTCACCATTCTTGATGTTGGAGGCGACAATGCTGGCGCAATGGTTCTGGCTGCCCTTGCAGACTCGTTTTCAATCGGTAACGTGAAAACGCTTCAGGTCGTAAATCCAAACAGGCCAAACACTCAGACCATTGACGGATGCTTTAAAATGAAGGCTCAGATTGAGGCAGCCTCAAACATGAGCGTAACCGGCATCATCGGAAACGCCAATTTGATGGAAGAGACAACCACGGAACACATTATCGAAGGTCACGCTTTTGTTAAGGAATTTTCCGAAAAATCAGGCATGGCTCTGGAATTTATAACTGTACCGTCATTTTTATCGGAGGAAATTGATAGCAGCGATTTTTCCTGCCCGGTTCTGGAAATCAGCCGACAGCTTGTACCTCCGTGGAAAACAGCAGCAGATTTAAAGGTATAAACTGCCCAGGGCAGACTTTTTTATTGGTTATTTACTGCCCACAACAAAAAACGAAAGAGTTGTAAGTAATTACGGTCTCTTTCATACAAATATTATCCAAAGTAATATCAGCAGTATCATCAAAGGAGTTGCCAATGGCATACAAATACGAGTTAGACCCTGAAAGATGCAAGGGATGTGGACTTTGTACGGCAGTCTGTCCAAAAAAGGTACTCGACATGGCAGACAAAGTGAATTCCAAGGGTTATTTTCCAGCGTACCAGAAAAACCCCGGAGACTGCGTCTTCTGCACAACATGCTGTATGATGTGCCCAGACGTGGCTATCACTATTTCTGAAACTGAAGCAGCTTAATATCAATAATTGCAGTTGCACACTAAAGCCATAAAAAAGGTGGATTCATGGGTAAAATTTTAATGAAGGGAAACGAAGCCATAGGCGAGGCCGCAATACGCGCCGGATGCCTTAACTACTTCGCATATCCGATCACTCCTCAGTCAGAAGTCGCAGAATACCTCTCCAAGAGGCTGCCGGAAGTAGACGGGGTATTTCTCCAGGCGGAAAGCGAAGTTGCTGTTGCTTACATGATATTTGGCGCATCTGGCGCAGGGGAAAGAGTGTTCACCACATCCTCCAGCCCCGGCATAAGCCTGATGTGCGAGGGACTAAGCTATGTTGCATGTGCTGAATGCCCTGCTGTCTATGTTAATATTATCAGGGGCGGCCCTGGACTTGGCGGCATCCTTCCGTCACAGGCAGATTATTTTCAGGCAACCAAGGGCGGCGGTCACGGAGATTACAGGCTGATTGTAATGGCTCCCGACACTGTCCAGGAAGCTGTGGAAATGGTTATGCGGGCCTTTCCCCTTGCTGAAAAATACCGGAACCCTGTCATGATACTTGGTGACGGACTCATCGGGCAGATGATGGAACCTGTAGAGTTTCCTGACCACCTCAAGACCGAGCCTTCCAACAAGAATGACTGGGCGACAACGGGGATGGACACCCGGAAGAGCAAGACAAAAAACATAGTTAAATCACTCTTCCTTGATCCTGCGGAACTCTATAAGAAAAACATCATCCTCAAGGAAAAGTACGACATAATAAAAGAAGAAGAAGTCATGTATGACACCTACAACATGGATGTTGACTACAAGATGCTTATTGTCAGCTACGGAACCATGAGCCGTGTATGCAGTACAGCCATTGACCTGATGAAGGCGGACGGCTTTGAGGTCGGGATGCTCAGGCCCCAGACACTGTTCCCCTTCCCGGAAAAAGAGATTTTTGCTGCCGCACAAAAAGAGTCCGTAAAAATGCTTGCCAGTATTGAGATGAGCATGGGACAGATGGTTGAGGATGTTGAACGGAGCGTCAAGGGGACAAGACCGGTTGAATGGTACGGCAAGGCTGGCGGGGAAGTACCTACGCCGGAGGAAGTAATTGAAGCTGTAACCTCCATGTATAACAAGGAGTGTGCATAATGGGAAAAGTATTTCAGAAACCAGAAGCAATGTCATCAAACCACACCCACTACTGCCCGGGCTGCACCCACGGTATCATACACAGGCTCATAGCCGAGGTTATTGACGAGCTGGGCATAATGGGAAACACAGTCGGAATCGCGCCAGTGGGATGCGCTGTACTTGCCTATAATTATTTTGAGTGCGATTTTCAGGAAGCTGCTCACGGCAGAGCACCTGCAATGGCCACGGGCATTAAAAGGGTGCGCCCTGACCTGACTGTCTTCACATACCAGGGCGACGGCGACCTTGCCAGCATAGGCATGGGCGAAATCATTCACGCTGCAAACCGGGGTGAAAAGTTCACCACAATATTTGTAAATAACGCAGTCTACGGAATGACAGGCGGCCAGATGGCCCCAACCACAATGCCGAACCAGAAGACAAGCACATCTCCCTTTGGACGTGATGTTGAGTCAGTGGGTATGCCAATGAAGGTTGCAGAGCTTTTATCTGCATTGCAGACCCCGGCCTTTATTACAAGGCAGACAGTCATTAAGCCAAAATATATTACAAGGACAAAAAAGAGCATCAAAAAAGCCTTTGAATATCAACTGGCAAACAAGTGCTTCAGCCTGGTTGAAGTCGTCAGTACATGCCCCACAAACTGGGGAATGACATCCCTTGATGCAATCAAGTGGACCGAAGAAACACTGCTTCCATATTATGAACTGGGCGACAAGAAGCTGCCGGAGTAAAATGCTTTTTAACCTGTGTTGTTTATTGTGCAGAAAAAAAAGGCTGAACTGAGAAAAATTTTTTAATTAAAATCAATCTGGAGATTTTTAGATAATGCAAAAAGAAGTGATGTTCGCAGGATTTGGAGGCCAGGGAATTCTTTCTATTGGAAAAATTCTTGCCCATGCTGCCATGGAAGAGGGAAAAGAAGTAATATGGATTCCCTCCTATGGCCCGGAGATGCGAGGCGGCACAGCATACTGCATGGTTGTTATCAGCGACCGTAAAATCGGCTCACCTATAATTAAGCGGCCCCAGCACCTGGTTGCAATGAACAGGCCATCTTTGGATAAATTTGCACCAGAAGTAAAGCCAGAGGGCGTTATACTTATCAATACATCCCTGATACCCGTTGATGCGGGCAGATCAGATATTGACGAGGTTAAGGTTCCGGCAAGCGATATTGCCAACTCCCTGGGAAGCATGAGGTCAGCCAACATAGTTGCCCTTTCCGCCTTCACCGCCAGGAGCGGCATTGTGGAATTCGACACCATGAAACAGTGCGTGAAAAATGAGTTCATGAAGAAACCAAAAGTACTTGAACTCAACATGCTTGCAGTAGAAGAAGGCAAAAACGCAGCAGTAAACTAATCTGCTGCCAATAACCATTTGCCTCTGATTCTGTATATATACCGGCTAAAGCTTTAGCTTAAATTTTAACAGCCCGGCTGCATGAAAATGCTCCTGCCGGATACAACACCCATATCTGCATCAGCAGGATGGCGGACAAACAAAACACGATTATGAAACTTCAAGCACCAGAATATATAACATCGATCACCCCCTACCCTCCTGGAAAACCAATGGAGGAACTTGAACGGGAACTGGGTATCAACAGGCCAATCAAACTGGCTTCCAATGAAAACCCCCTTGGATCTTCTCCAATGGCAATCAAGGCCATTAATCTAGCCTTGGAATTAGACGGGCTGCACAGATACCCTGACGGAAGCGGATTCAATCTTTCAAAAAAACTTGCAGATATGCTGGAGGTTCCTCAGGATAACATAGTCCTGGGCAATGGTTCAGACGATATAATCACGATATTGACAAGGGCATTTTTAAAAAATAATGACGAAGCAGTTATTTCTGAATCATCTTTTTTGATGTATGAAATTTCAGTCAGAAGCTGCGGAGCAAAGCCGGTTTTTGTACCGCTAAAATCCTTTGCTCAAGACCTTGATGCAATTGCAAAGGCAATCACCCCGAAAACACGAATTGTATTCCTCACCAATCCCCACAACCCAACGGGAAGCATTATAAAGGCAGAGGATTTTACAGATTTTTTAGACAGGATTCCCTCCGATGTAATAACAGTGATGGATGAGGCATATATTGAGTTTGCCACTGCCACGGACAGTATCAACAGCATTGATCTGGTAAAGGCAGGCAAGCCTATTGTAGTCCTTCGTACTTTTTCCAAGGCTTACGGCCTTGCGGGACTACGGATAGGCTACGGTGTAATGCCCGGCATGATAACTTCTATTTTAGAAAGAATCCGCCCTCCATTCAACACTGGGATACTTGCCCAGGCAGGTGCGATTGCAGCTTTAGA
Organism: Desulfobacterales bacterium; assembly: GCA_029939895.1. Classification (GTDB taxonomy): domain Bacteria; phylum Desulfobacterota; class Desulfobacteria; order Desulfobacterales; family JAOZSB01; genus JAOZSB01. Next base: position 6,858 of record JAOZSB010000035.1, on the reverse strand, counting down.
GGATAAGCCTTTCCTTCAAAAAACTTTGAAACTTGTAAAAAAAGAAATCAGCTTTCTTTATTCAGAATTAGACATACTTAAATTAGACTACATCCCCACACAGGCCAATTTTTTTCTTATCAAGACAGGCAACGCCAAACAGATATTTGATGCCCTTTTAAAGGAAGGTGTTATTGTACGTTCAATGGCATCTTACGGGTTTGAGGATTATATAAGAATTAACGTAGGACTTCATGAAGAAAACGTCAGGTTTATTAAGACCCTTGAAAAGGTTATGAAAAATGGCTGATAAAAAACTTCTGATTACGATTGACGGGCCGGCTGGTGCAGGTAAAACCACTGTCAGCAGGAACCTGTCATCCAGGCTCGGTTACAGGTACATTGATACCGGTGCATTATACAGAGCCGTGGCCCTTGAAGTAAAACGTGCCGAAGTTATCGCCGATGATGATGCAGGCATTGCAAAGGTTTTGCAAAATCTTGACCTGAAATTTGTCAGGATTGATGACGATGTAAAACTTCTTTCAAAGGGCGAAGACATATCAGGATTTATCCGAACCCCTGAAATTTCGATGCTTGCTTCGACACTTTCTGCAAAGCAGGAAGTGCGGGACGCGCTCCTGGGGCTTCAAAAGGATATAGGCCGGGAAAAGGAAGCAGTTTTTGAGGGCCGTGACATGGGGACAGTGGTTTTTCCCGATGCTGATGTTAAATTTTTTCTTGATGCATCAACAAAAGTCCGTGCAGAGCGACGGTACCTTGAGATGAAAAACGTCTCCAGCCAGACATTTGAAGAAGTTGAGGCTGACATTATCAAGCGTGACACCAATGACAGCTCAAGAGAGGTTGCACCGCTCAAACCTGCCGATGATGCGGTTTATATAGACTCATCCCGTTTCTCATCAATGGGTGTTGTTGACTTCATGTATCTGCACATAGAAAAACTTTTTAAAATGGCATAAATATTAAATAAACGCTTGCATTAGCATTATATTTTTGCTATTCTAACTATTTTACATTGCCTTATCAAATGGTTGTTTTTTAAACGGCCGTTTATACAGGATATTATACTAGGCTAAGGGGGATTTATTTTAATGGAAAACGAACAAAAGCAAGAAACAAACGAAGAACAAAGCAACACCCAGAAAACCAAGGCAGCTACAACTACTGCCATTGAGGAACTCGACGCAAACGATGCCTTATTTGCTGACGATGAAATTGACGAGGACGACATAGATTCTGATGAGCCAAGCTTTCAGGAACTCTATGAGGAAAGCCTCAAAAGGTTCCGTGAAGGCGAAGTTGTCACAGGAACTGTCATCTCAATCGACAAAGATAACGTTCTTGTCGATGTTGGCTACAAGTCTGAAGGACACATTAAAATTAATGAGTTCAAAGGCGAAACCGGCGAAATCGTAGTTCAGGTTGGCGATGAGATCGAAGTCATGGTCGAGTGGTGGGACGAAGAAAATGAACAGGTTGTCCTTTCCAAGGAAAAAGCCGAAAAAATCAAAGTATGGGAAGAAATCAAGGAAGCCTACGACAACGACTCAACAGTCGAAGGTGTCATCATCAACAGAGTCAAAGGCGGCTTTGCAGTTGATATTGGCATCCAGGCATTCCTGCCAGGTTCCCAGGCTGACCTGCGACCCATCCGCAACATGGATGAAATGGTTTCTCAAACATGTAATTTCAAAATTCTCAAGTTCAATCGCAAGCGCAGCAACATCGTACTCTCCAGGCGCGCCATACTCGAAGAACGACGTGTACATTTAAGGGCAGAGACCCTGTCGGATATCGAAGAAGGCAAGGTAATGGAAGGTATCGTAAAGAATATAACCGAATACGGTTTATTCATCGACCTTGGCGGAGTAGACGGACTTCTCCACATTACTGACATTTCCTGGGGCCGCGTAAAGCATCCCGGCGACCTCTACCAGATCGGCGACAGCATCAACGTGAAGGTTCTGTCATACGACAAGGAGAAAGAAAGGGTCTCACTGGGACTCAAGCAACTCCAGCCAGATCCGTGGTCAATTGCTGAAGAAAATTATCCTGTGGGCGGCAAGGTTGAAGGAAAAGTTGTCAGCCTTACTGATTACGGCGCATTTGTTGAGCTTGAAGAAGGCGTTGAAGGACTTATCCATGTTTCTGAAATGTCATGGACAAGAAAAATCAGACATCCTTCCAAGGTTGTTTCCGTAGGCGACATCGTCGGTGCGGTAGTTCTGGACATAAAGCCGGAATCAAGGCGTATCTCCCTGGGCATGAAGCAGGTCGTTCCAAACCCATGGGATGTAATTGCAGAAAAATACCCAATTGGTACAATCATTGAAGGCAAAATTAAAAACATTACCGACTTTGGTCTTTTCATAGGAATTGACGAAGGAATTGACGGACTGGTTCACATCAGCGATATATCCTGGACCAAGAGAATCAAGCATCCATCGGAAATTTTCAAGAAAGGTGATGTAGTACAGGCAAAGGTTCTTGATATTGAGAAGAGAAACGAAAGATTCTCTTTAGGTATCAAACAACTTCAGCCAGATCCGTGGGACAGCGTAGAAGCCCGTTACAGGGTTGGCACAAAGATCTCCGGTATTGTCACTAACGTCACAGACTTTGGTGTATTTGTTGAACTTGAAGAAGGTGTTGAAGGATTAATTCACGTTTCTGAAATCAGCAAAGAAAAGATCAAAACCCCAGTTGGAAAATACGAAATCAACGATGAAGTAACCGCCGTTGTAATGAACATCAACAGCGATGAAAGGCGTATTGGTCTTTCTGTAAAACGTCTTGAAATTGAAGACGAGCAGAGCATCCTGACTGAGTACTCACAAAGTTCCAGTGGCTCCTCAATGGGAGACATGGGAGAACTCTTACAGCAGAAGCTCTCTGAATCGGAAGAGAATAACAAGGAGTAATTTTTCCGACTCACATATTTTGCAGTAACCATGCAAATTAATTACATGCGGGGGAAGCCGATTTAAATACGGTTTTCCCCGTTTCATTTAGCCAGGGGGCAAACTATGTTTTCAAGAAGACACCCATACCTCTTTTTTCTTCTTACATTCACATTAATTACATGCGTCTCATCAATACTTATTGCCTATTTTACCGGGCCGGGATCAGGCAAATCTGAATTCGATTTTGGCGATAAAGTCGGTATAATCGAGGTTATTGATGTAATAGCTGAATCAGGCAGAACGCTTGATGATCTCAAACGGTTTCGGGAAGATGATTCAATAAAAGCAATTGTATTGCGCATCGACTCACCCGGCGGCGGTGTTGGGCCTTCACAGGAAATTTTCCAGGAAGTGATGAAGACCAGAAAGATAAAGAAAGTTGTGGTTTCAATGGGTTCAGTTGCAGCATCAGGAGGCTACTACATTGCAGCCGCTGGTGATGTAATATTTGCCAACCCCGGCACAATCACCGGCAGCATTGGCGTGATAATGAGTTTTACAAACTTTCAGGAACTTTTTTCCAAGATTGGCCTGAAACCCGTTGTAATAAAAAGCGGCAAGTACAAAGACATTGGCTCCGCCACAAGACCCCTGACAGGAAAGGAAAGAAAACTCCTGGAAGACTTTGCAGCAGATATTCATGAGCAGTTTATTGGCGACATTGCAAATGGAAGAAACATGGACATCGAAAAAGTCAGGGCATCGGCTGACGGGCGAATATTCTCCGGCAGGGAAGGCAAAGAAAATGGCCTAATTGACGAACTCGGCAACCTCCATGATGCAATAGACAAAGCAGGCAAATTGGGCGGGATAATCGGAGAAGTCAATGTTGTATATGCAAGAGTAGAAAAAACAACCCTTCTGGATTATTTAACCCAGACCAGTTTTTTTAAAAAATTTTTGACCAGCCTGCTTGAAGATCAGGCAGTAAAAGCAGACCTCGTCTATTCTCCTGAACAATAACACGGGTTGCAGTGAAAATTAAAACTCAAAAAACATAGGTTTTTGCCTATACAGATTGATGATCCACGAATAATATGATAAGTAAAATATTCTTTTAAAAGTTTTACGTGGTCAAAAATTAAGATTACCATAAATTCCAAAAAATAAATTCTTTGGAGTTTGTTTGTTTATTTCATAATCAAGCCCCTGGAATAAACCAGGCAATTGGCTTCGACAAAAATCTAAGTTTAACAGGAGGTTTTTTGCTTATTTCATAAACAGACCTTCGGTATAAACCAGGCAATTGGCTTCGACAAAAATCTAAGTTTAACAGGAGATTTATATGCGTAAACTTTTTTTACTGATGTTGATATTTCTTTCTTTTTCCTTCAATACCTGGGCAGAGGACACCCCCAAAGCACCCCCAAAGACAAAAAAGACCCCGGACCTTGAAACCGTAGACAAGGTTCAATTTGGCGACTGGTCTTATCAATGCAAGCAAAAGGGTAAAGTGAAACGGTGTGTGCTTGTGCAAAACCCCAAGCTGAAAAACGGACAGCAGATCCTTACTTTAATTATAACCAAAGCACCAGAAACAGGAAAAATATGGCTGATTGCCCATACTCCCCTGGGAGTTTATTTGCCTACTGGCCTTGTGTTTTCAATTGACGGGGGTGTTAAACAGTCCATCCCCTTTAGAATATGTACTCCGCAGGGATGCGAGGCCAATGTTGTAATGAGCAAGGGGCTGGTTCAGGATATTAAAACTGGAATTCAAATGAAAGTTGGATTCAAAGATGGCAGGAAGTACCAGGAAATAGTGATCGATGTATCGCTCCTTGGCCTTACCAATGCAATAGCCAAGCTTAACAAGTAAGATACCAGCAAGATAAAGTCGCAAGAATTTTATATCCAGGGGCCTGAATCAGCCCCTGGATATTTTTTTTGTTAAATCTTTTACAGCAAAATTATCAAGACTTTATTGTCTCGAATAATGCAAGAACACTAATGACCCGATACTGCCAAAATTCCGCTGGCAGCAAGGGAAAGGATCAATACTTCAAGTCCTGCCAGGGCAGCGTAAACCTTGTCGTCATTCTTCAAAAGAGTCGGGATAATCGCTGCATAGCACACAATCGTAACACCAGCCAGAAAGACAATGCCAATGTAGTTGATAAAGTCGCCATACTGGAGTTTGCTTAACCAGGCCCAGCCGATTTCAAGGGGAAACTCTGGGTTCTGCAGGTAGTCGTGTACGCTCATACCCCACAGCCCGGAGAGTTTTTCAACTGGTATATATGGTTTCATAATCCCCAAAACATACAATGTATATGTGATGAAAAGGATCACAAGCCCCAATAGCATCCCCTTGGACAGCAGGTTTGCATACAGTACCTGCTCCGGGGAGGCTTCCAATTCACTTTTAATTTCTTCAGCCATCATTTTCCTCCTGCTATATTAACTTTCAATAAACTTAAAATTTCACAATGCTTTTTGCTGGATATTTACATGTTTTGTCCTGTAAAATTAGCAAAAAGCTGTTATATTCCAAGGCCTTTCAGCAATGCCTTTGCACCTGCAAAAGCAAGAATGGCAATAACCATCCAGCGGATGAAAGTTGGCTTTGCAATTTTTAAAAGCCGGACACCAATAAAGGAGCCGAGCATGATTCCAACCAGCGATGGTACAACCAGCAGAGGAATAACCGCACCGTTGTTAATGTAAATCCATGCTGCCGATGTATCTGTAATCGAAAGCAGGAACTTGCTTGTTGCAACGCTGATCTTGAGGGGTGCGCCCATCAGGAGGTTGAGCACTGGAACATTTGCCCATCCTGCACCAAGGCCGAACATTCCAGCCATGATACCAATGATAATGAAAAGGGAGAGTCCAAGAGGTGTTCTGTGGATTTTCCAGTTGATGGTCTGGCCTGTACTTTCTTCCTGGTAAACACCGTAGATTCTAAGTATTGACGAAAGCTTGTCCGACTCTGGAACATCCGGGATCTCGGATTTTTTTGCAACAAGCATCAGCACGCAGATACCCAGAATAGTCGCACCAAGGCTTATCTGTATTACATTTGCAGGAAGCGCAAGGCCTATCATAGCTCCAACAATTGCACATGAGGATGCTATAAGTGCAACAGGGATGGCAAGGCGCAGGCTTGCCAGATTTGCCCGTAAAAGACCAGGTCCTGCGGCTAAAGCACCTGAAAGGGCGACGAGCAGACCTGTACAGCGCACAAAGTCGAGATGAAATGGGAAAAATCCGCTGATAATGGGTACGTAAAGAACTCCTCCGCCAACACCACCAAGAACAGCAAGAATCCCCATAATAAAGGTGGCTATAAAAAGAAGTACGGGCCACACCCACCACGGTTTGCCATCATCGGGCAGCCCCATGTTGTTGACAGCGTCATGTGCGGCTTCTGCCGTTTCTACAGCCGGAGCTGAATCTACAGCAGTAGCTGCTGCTTCGGTTTTAGCTGCCTCCTCACTTGCAAACCCGGCACCTGGCGCAAGCACGAAAAGAAACAGCAGGGCGAAAATGATACCCATTAGTTTACTGTTTGTTCGCATAGTAATCCTCCTGATAAACTTAAATTTTGTCGGAGCCAAGTGCTTGGTTTATATATCAAAGGCCTGATTACAAAATAAGCAAAAAGCTCCTGTGAAATTAGCTTAACGGAATCAATCCGTTTTGATTTCTTCAAAAAAATAGCTTAAAGCAAACAAATCTTACTTGACTTGATCAAATCGTTTTAACTATTTGAAAACCAGTAAAATGTCAAACAAAAACTGATTTAGGCGTGTAATTCCATTGTTCTTTTTAGGGTTTTTTTTAATATATATACCCAATGTGAAAATCTATCCTTGTGGGCCACTTTTTTCAGTGCTATTCTCCTTTTTTTTATAAACAAAAATTATTGAGTAAAAATAATATATAAGAC
>JAOZSB010000271.1 GCA_029939895.1 Desulfobacterales bacterium | reverse complement strand
GGTGTTATATACATAATTGCTACACCACATGCGTCATCACCAGAGAGAAAAAATCAGCTTTACTACTTTACTTGATCAATTACTATTTTTTAGAAATCTGCGAAATCATCATCATCCATCGGGATAACCTGATCTGGCCGGACTTCTGATTTGCGAACCGCAAGTGCTGTGCTCTTATTTGGAAGCACTGCGCGTGCTGGTGACTTAACCGACTTCATGGGGGCAGCAGCCCTGCCATTTCCGCCTTCATGCTCCATTCCACCTACGAGAGACATAAGCTCATTAACAAAACCCTTCATTTGCTCAGCCTGGGCATTCATCTCTTCGGAAGCAGCGGCTGATTCCTCAGCATTTGCAGCATTAGACTGTGTAACCTTGTCCATTTCAACAACCGCTTTGTTTACCTGCTCAATACCGTTTGCCTGCTCATTTGAAGCTGCTGCAATCTCGCCAACCAGCTCACCAACTTTTCCGGTACTTGATGCAACTTCGCTAAATGCTTCGTTGGTTGTTTTTACAAGGTCTGAGCCTTCGGTGACCTTCTTTACTGTGCCTTCTATCAAGTCTGCTGTATTTTTTGCAGCATCAGCAGCGCGCATGGCAAGGTTTCTTACCTCATCAGCAACAACCGCAAACCCTGCTCCTGCTTCACCGGCTCTGGCTGCTTCAACAGCAGCATTGAGTGCCAGCAGGTTGGTCTGGAAAGCAATTTCATCAATGGTTTTAATTATCTTGGATGTTTCCTCACTTGCCTTGGAAATTTCATCCATGGAAGTATTTAACTTCACCATCGAACCATTTGCCTTGTCCACAACCATGTTTGCATCTTTCATCAGGTCATCTGCCTGAGTTGAACTGTCAGCATTCTGCTTGGTCATGGAAGATATCTCTTCAAGCGATGCTGATGTTTCTTCAAGTGATGCTGCCTGCTCAGAGGAGCCTTCTGCAAGAAGCTGGCTTGAAGATGAAACTTCACCAGATGCTGCTGTGACTTGATCAGAACCTTCGCTTAAGCCTTCGATTACACGATTGATCGGTTTTGTAATTGAACGGGCGATCAAAACTCCAAGCACAATGATTCCTGGAATACAAACAAGTGCCAGCCCAAGGATTATCCATGTTATTGCTTTAACCGCTGCAAATGCTTCTGCCTCGTCGATTTCTGCAATAAGTGCCCACTTTGCGCCGCCAACATCTACTGGAGTATAAGCTGAAAGCACTGAAGCGCCGTTATAATCCAGAATGACCTGAGCACCTGTATTGCCGGCAATCGCCTCTGTTGCAGCCAGCGTATCAACACTTCCCTTTGCCGGGTTGGCAAATGATGCCTTTACAGAGTGGTTGCCTGGATCAAGAAAGGAATCAGAACGCATCAGCTTGTCTGCACCCACCAGGTAAGTCTCACCAGTTTCTCCCATACCCTCACGCTGCTGCATGATACCGTTGATTGCTCCCAGAGAAAGCTGGAGTGCTACAATTATTTCTACCTTGCCATCACTAATAACCGGCTGGGCAACAAATGCACAGGGATCGCCATTGCTTGGAGCATAGGCAGCAAAGTCCGCCATGCCAAACTTTCTGGTGTTTAGTACATCCTTGACAAGTGCGCCGAGGTTTGAGCTTGAATACTTCCCACTAACCATGTTTGTCTGATAATCTGCTTCCTTTGCTGCGGAATAAAAAACATACCCATCGGGGTTAATAAGGAAAAGATCATAATAACCATACAACTCAACGTATTTTACGAAAAACTCGTTTCCATTCTCGTCAACCGGAGAAAAGGCTTCGGCAACATCAATCTCTGCTATTATTGCCCAACGCAAGCCCTTAATCTTTACTGGCGCAAAGGCTGACAATACAGGATTGTTATTATAATCCATAATAACAGTTGCCCCGCTTTGACCTGCCAGTGCTTTTGTTGCGGCATCTGTATTAACACTTCCCTTGTCTGGATTTGCAAAGGAAGCCTTTACAGTATGGTTAACCGGATCTAGAAAAGAATCAGAACGCATCAGCTTGTCTTCACCCACCAGGTAAACTTCACCGGTTTTGCCCATGCCTTTTCTTTCCTGCATTATTTTGTTTATAGCATCCAGAGGCAATTGAAGAGCAACAACACCAATAACTTTTCCATCTTTTTTTACAGGAGCTCCAACAAAGGAACAAGGTTCGTTATTCGAGGGTGCATATGGCTCAAAATCCTGGAGAGCAACACCACTCAGAGCTTTATTAAACAGTCTGGCAAGTCCACTGTTGCTCAGTGATCCAGTCTTCACATTCTGACCTAAATCTGATTCTTTTGCTGCTGTATAAAGAATGTCACCATCGTTGTGTATCAAGAAAAGATCATAGTAGCCGTATTCTTCCTTGTACTGTTTCAGCCAACTGGCATATTTTTTTTCAACGGCATTCCAGTTTGGGCCTTCCACTCTTTCTCCATCAGCTCCAAAAGCATTCTCGAACTCTTCCAGGGAAGCGACAACCACATCGTTGCCAGACAGTACAGAAGCATCTGCCATGCGTTCCCCAAAATAGTTTTCAATCTGTGTTTTTTTAATCTGCTGAATACCACTAAGCTTATTAAATGCTTCCCTGCGCAATGCTCCGGCTGTTTCAACAAGAACACCCACATCGCCCTGACGTTCTTTAAAGAAGCTTTCGATCTGAGATTTTTTAACGGCACGCATGGCCTGGAGTTGATTAAATGCTGACTGTGAAAGTGCACTGCTCGACTTATAGTAGGAGGTCGCCCCGATTATTGCAAAAGGAAGTATTCCTACCAGTAAAAAGAAAACCAATAACTTAGAACTTAATTTCATGAGATATCTCCTAATCGCTTAAATTGTTAATGGATCTTTTTTGCTTATTCCATCCTTAAAAATTTTAAAAAGGAAACAAGTAAAAAGTCTCCATATGTTTTCAATATTGTCTTTCAACCTTTATAGTGCTTACTTCCTATGCTGCATTTTCAATTGCGCTGATTTCTTCAGCAGAAAGAACCTTGTCAATATCAAGAAGGATTTTTACGCCGCCTTCCATCTTTGCCATTCCCAAAATATACTCTGTGTTCAGGCTGGTTCCAAAGGTCGGAGTGTCCTCAACCTCATCACCTTTAATGGTCATCACCTCTGAAACAGAATCAACTACGATTCCAATTTGAACTGTTCCTGTTTCACTTGCGATTTCAACCACGATAATACATGTCCGCTCTGTGTAGTCGATTGCTTCCATTCCAAACCTGAGCCGGAGATCAATTACCGGAATTACCTTGCCCCGCAAATTGATAACACCTTTAACAAACTCTGGTGTTTGCGGTATTGAAGTAATTGCCATCATCCCGATAATTTCCTTAATCTTTAAAATCCCAATACCGTACTCTTCTCCCGCCATTGAGAAAGTAAGATATTTACCCTCTCTCTCAACAGCACTCTTTACCGCTTGATCTGCTGCCTGCATTTGCTCATCCATTTAGATTTCCCCCCATTTTGATGATTGTAATATTATAAAATTTGGCATCAATTTATATTATTAACTTCCATATTTATATTTTCATGACTTGTATTGTCGATTATGTTGTTAATAATTCGGGCTAACTCTTTTCCCATCAGCGGCTTCTGGACAATCGCCTTGATAGCATCAATTTCAGCCCATTCGCCTTTTATCTCCTTAATATATCCCGTACAAATAATTATTGGGAGATCCGGGCGGATAGCAACCATCTCCCGTGCAAGTTCTTCACCGGTTATTTCCGGCATATGCAGGTCCGTTATCACTATGTCGAAGGCTGCCGGGTTTTCCTTATAAAGTTTGAGTGCATCACTGGAACTTGTCAGGGTTGTCACTTTATATCCAAATTTTTCAAGTATTAGTTTTCCGATCGATACAATCTGTTCTTCATCATCAACAAAAAGTATCCGTGCAACTCCACTTTGAATATCTTCCTGGGATTGCGGTGCAGGCTTATTGTTACTTTTTCCAACAGGAAAATAGATACTGAATTCTGTGCCTTTTCCAACTTCACTCTTTACTGCGATGTCACCCTTGAGTCCCTTTACAATATCGCTGACAACAGAAAGCCCAATGCCGGTTCCAGCGTCTGGCCCTTTGGTGGTAAAGTATGGATTGAAAATATTGCAGAGAATTTCATCGGATATTCCCAGGCCATTATCACTGACAGTCAGCTTCACATATGCGCCTGGTTTCAGAGTGGAAAATATAAAGCTGGTTTCCTTTTCAAAAACTTCATCCTCAAGGGCGACAGAAAGCTTGCCATGGTTACGATTCATTGCATGAACAGCATTTGTACATAAATTCATGATTACCTGGTGAATCTGAATCAAGTCTCCGAGTACCATGGAGTCGCTGTTGATATTCTGATCAATTTTAACGGTGGCCGGGACGGTTGCCCTTAGCAGTTTTAACACTTCCGCAAGAACCAGTTTTACCCTGACTGGTCGAACTTCTTTTTCTGTCTTTCGTGTGAGGGACAGGATTCGACGGACAAGATCGCCTGCCCTTTTTGTGCCAACAAGAACTTCAGTCAGGTAGCTGTGAAGTTTACTGCCGGGTTCTGCATCACCGGCTGCAAGCTGGGTATAACCAATGATGGGAAATAAAATATTGTTGAAATCATGGACAATCCCTCCTGTCAGGAGTCCTATGGTCTCCATCTTCTGGGAGTGAAAGATATGATTTTTAAGTTTTACCTTTTCCTTTTTCTCAATAATTGTTTTTTTTATCGTTTCGAGTACTGTTTCTTTTACTATCGGCTTGGTCAAGTAATCAAATGCACCAGCACGCACTGACCCGGCTGCTGTTTCAACGGTTGGCTCCCCGGTCATCATCACAACAGGTACGTCAGGATCAGCCGCCTTGAACAACTTCAGCAGATCCATGCCTGTATGCTTTGGCATAACAATGTCTGTAATCACTGCATCAAAATCAAAACTATGAAATAGTTTTATTGCTTCTTCAGCATCTCCGGCAACCTTTACTTCATGACCGTCATTGCCAAGGAACCTGCTCAGGGTATTGCGTATGCTTTTTTCATCATCAACAACAAGTATGTGCCCCATGTTCTGTTCCTTTTTGTCATTATTATTAACTTGGTTAAGCAATAGTATGCTAATACAAGACCTGTACCAAAATATCAGGCCACAGCCATTTTTCTTATTCATGTGTTTTATCAAGCTGTTACAAAACCGATTACTGCCATATCAGGATAATGATAATAATAATAAACGTAACAATTGCATATGTGTAAACCTACAAAAGTGTAAAGCATTGCCCACTGAATACTGAAGTGATAATTTTTTTTTATAATAGATAGATATCGGGCCACGTGCCGATAATTATGCATTCCAAGGAATTTATTCCGGGTGAGCATATTGCTGGATAAGCTTCAGGAGTGGATCATTTTTTATTAACTGTCTGATGATTTTTATTGCAGGAAAACTAATCAAACATGTGAAAGTACAGCTCCTCCATGAAATGGAGGCTGCCATACTTTTTAGTTTACATTTGCAGAGCTGATCACTAATTGAGCTTTGGCATTTTATTGAATGTCAAATACTGCATGGGATCATTTCTGATGAGGGGATGAACAAAACTTGTTTCAGCCAGACTGCCAAAACTTGTTTCATATAGCTGCTCAAATTTTATTTCTGTTTTTTCAATAACCTTTTCAGCATGCTTGCGCTCTGAAATATCACGTGTTGTCCCATGAATACCAACTGGAAAACCATGATCTATCATAATCAGCCGCACAGCGACTTCAACATTAATCACTGATCCATTTTTGGTGTATTGCTGAATCTCAAGTACTGCCTGGGATCGTTCTTCAGGTGGCAACTTCAACTCCCTGGCCACATTTTCAACAATAAGATTATATGATTCTGGTGTTACAGAATCCTTAAGAGAGATATTGCATGCTTCCTCTGGTGTGAAACCTGACAAAGCAAACGAGGAAGGGCTTATATAAGTAAATTGACCATCCAGCGTCATTGTCCAGGTAACGTCCGTTGACTTTTCAGCAAGTAAACGATACCTGCATTCACTTTCCGCCAGCTTTGCTTCTGTCTCTTTATGCCTGAGAATTGTCTCCTCCAATTCCCTGACTCTCTTTTCTAATTCTTCATATGACTTTTTTTCGAACATCGGTAAAGTCCCTTTTAAAAAAAAAATTACTTGTATTAC
>JAOZSB010000270.1 GCA_029939895.1 Desulfobacterales bacterium | reverse complement strand
CTAGTGCCCAAATCCAATTGAAATTATTCGATTTTTAACGGGACACTACTGAATGGAAATAACAATTTTATTAGGAGTTATTTGCTTATTTGATAACCAAATAATTTGGATAAACTAAGCAAAAGACTTCGATGTTAATTTTAAGTTTATTAGGAGGAAGTAATGGGAAAGATTGATTTTGGTGGAGTTGTTGAAGATGTCACAACAGATGATGAGTTTACGCTTGATATGGCTCGTGAAGTTTTAAAGGACGAAACAATTGCCATTCTGGGGTACGGTGTCCAGGGACCTGCGCAGGCCATGAATTTGATTGACAATGGTTTTAAAGTTATAATCGGTCAATGGGATGGGGATAAGCCCTGCTGGGATAAGGCAATAGCAGATGGGTTCGTACCTGGTGAGACTCTGTTTTCTGTGGAAGAAGCTGCAAAAAAAGGCACCATGATCAAGTTTCTGCTTTCTGATGCAGGGCAGACTGCAACGTGGCCGGCAGTAAAAGAATGCCTTAATGATGGTGATGCACTTTACTTCTCACATGGTTTCTCTATCGTTTATAAGGACCAGACCTCAATTATTCCGCCGGAAAATATTGACGTTATCCTGGTTGCCCCAAAGGGTTCAGGCAGAAACGTAAGGCTTAACTTTCTTGATGGAAGCGGCATCAACTCAAGCTATGCAGTACACCAGGATTTTACCGGCAGGGCTGATGAGAGAACTAAGGCGATTGGTATTGCAATCGGCTCTGGCTATCTTTTCCCGACCACCTTTGAGAACGAAGTTTACAGCGATCTTACAGGCGAAAGAGGAGTCCTCATGGGCTGCCTGGCAGGTGTGATGGAGGCTCAGTACAATGTTTTGAGAAAACATGGCCATTCACCAAGCGAAGCTTTTAATGAGACCGTTGAAGAATTGACCCAGAGCCTTATAAGGCTGGTTGCAGAAAACGGTATGGACTGGATGTATGCAAACTGCAGCACCACTGCCCAAAGAGGAGCCCTGGACTGGGCACCAAAATTCAGGGACGCTGTTGTTCCTGTGTTTGATGATCTTTATGAATCTGTTAAAACAGGCGAAGAAACAAGGATAGTTCTGGATGTTAACAGCAAGCCTGATTACAGAGAAAAACTTCAAGTTGAGCTTGATGAAATAAAGAATTCCGAGATGTGGAAAGCAGGAGCTGCTGTGAGGGCTTTACGGCCTGAAAACAGGAAAAAATAAAATGGAAGTTGACGTTATAATATACGATACAACTCTCAGGGATGGAACCCAGGGTGAGAACATATCTTTTTCTGCAAAGGAAAAGCTTGATATCGCCCTCAGGCTGGATGACTTTGGAGTTCACTACATTGAAGGTGGATGGCCGGGTTCCAACCCGCGGGATCGGGAGTTTTTTGAGCTGGCATGCAAAACGGATTTTAAAAATTCAAAGCTGGCTGCATTTGGATCTACGAGAAGACCAGGAATTCCAGTCCATGAAGACCAGAATATTATCGCACTTCTTGAGAGCGAAACTCCGGTGGTGACGATTTTTGGCAAGACCTGGCTCCTTCATGTAGGCATTATGAATAACACACCCGAGGAAAACCTGGCCATGATTGAAGAGTCGGTTGCCTATATTGCCGGACATGGACGGGAAGTAATTTATGATGCTGAGCATTTTTTTGATGGATATAAGGATGATCCAGGTTATGCATTAAAAACCCTGGAAGCAGCGGTTTCAGCAGGAGCGTCATATATCGTGCTTTGCGACACCAATGGTGGAAGTCTGCCTCATGAGATAGAGGCGATTATTGATGAAGTAAAGAAGAGCCGTGAAGGGACAGCCCAAAATCTTTGTATCGGAATTCACACCCATAACGATTCCGGCCTTGCGGTTGCAAATTCTGTGGTTGCAGTACACAAAGGCGCTGTAATGGTTCAGGGTACGATAAACGGTTATGGTGAAAGAAGTGGAAATGCTGATTTAACCTCGGTTATTCCAATTCTCGCACTTAAGATGAATAAAAACTGTGTGGATTTGGAAAAACTGAAACAGTTGAAACGGCTTTCCAGATTCGTGAGCGAAACAGCAAATCTGGTACCCCAGAGCAGCAGGCCCTTTGTCGGAGAGAGTGCATTTGCCCACAAAGGCGGTATTCATGTAAGCGCAATCACAAAGGAGCAAAGGGCTTACGAGCATATGCTGCCAGAGGATGTAGGCAATGCAAGGCGGGTTCTCATTTCAGAACTTTCAGGCAAGAGCAATATCGAGTATAAGGCAAAGGAGCTTGGTGTTGAACTTGGCTTGAACGGCTATGACAGTACTGAGATTGCAACAAAGATTAAAAGCCTTGAGCAGGCTGGCTACCAGTTTGATGTTGCAGACGGTTCTTTTAAAATACTTCTGGAGAAGCTGACCGATCAGCATAAACCGTGTTTTTCTCTGGAGTCGTTCAGGGTGACAATAGAGAAGGATAAGGACAGCCACTGCAAATCCCATGCTACCATCAAGGTGTCTGGCGAGGATTTTGAGGAAATAACAGCCGCAGAAGGTAATGGCCCTGTCAGCGCACTCGACAATGCTCTTAGAAAGGCTTTGGCCGGGGTTTTCCCCGATATTGACGACATGAGACTAGTAGATTTTAAGGTACGTGTGGTCGATGGAAATGCTGGCACAGCAGCTATGGTAAGGGTTCTTATAGAATCAAGGGATCAGGATACGGTCTGGAGGACTGTCGGTGTGTCGGAAGACATCATAGAAGCGAGCTGGCAGGCACTTGCAGACAGTGTTATGTATAAATTAAGCAAAAAAGAAAATGGGAATAGTAATTGATATGAGCAATGCAATAATACCATTCAACATTGAAGAGGGGTTTTACGCCGCAGGAAATAAAGCAATTTGTTTTCTGCGGCCTATGCTTCGTGGTTTTGAGTCTTGGCAATATTAGATAGATAACTTCAATAATGAACATAGTTTGTATGAAAGAAACCGTAAATATTTACAACTCTTTCATATTTTGTTGTGGGCAGTAAATAAACTCATAAACTGATCTGCCCATGGCAGTTTATATGATGCCCTGAGAAAATTTTTTCATAAAAAGTTTAAAGGGTCTTAATCGAAAGGATTCAAAACCATGACTGACAGAGTGATTATATTTGATACGACATTAAGGGACGGTGAGCAGTCTCCCGGCGCCAGCATGAACACAGCAGAAAAGATGCGTCTTGCAGCCCAGTTGGAAAAATTGGGCGTTGACGTTCTTGAGGCTGGTTTTCCAGCAGCATCAGATGGCGATTTTGAGGCTGTTTCAAAAATAGCGCAAAAGCTTAAAAAAACTCAGGTAACAGCCCTTGCAAGAACCGCAAAGGATGACATTGACAAGGCGTGGGGCGCAGTAAAAGATGCTGTGAATCCACGAATCCACACTTTCATAGCAACGTCTGACATCCATATGAAGTATAAGCTGAATATGGAAAGGGACGCTGTTCTAGCAAAGGCCGTGGAAGCAGTTAAGTACGCAAAGTCATTTACCGACAACGTGGAGTTTTCCGCAGAGGATGGTTCTCGCTCGGACAGAGACTTCCTGTGTAAGGTTTTTGAGGCTGCAATATCAGCAGGCGCAACTACTGTAAATCTGCCGGACACCGTTGGATACGCAATCCCCCATGAGTTTGCCGACATGGTCAGGTATGTGATGAAGAATGTGCCTAATATTGGCAAGGCAGTACTTTCCGTACATTGCCACAACGATCTGGGACTGGCAACCGCTAACACAATAGCTGCTATCGCAGAAGGCGCACGCCAGGCAGAAGTCACAATTAACGGGATTGGCGAACGTGCAGGCAACACATCTCTTGAAGAAGTAGTGATGACCCTGAATACCAGGCCCAACTACATGCCGATGGGTACCAATATTATAACTGAGCAGATTTATCCCACAAGTCGCCAGGTGAGCATGATAACAGGTATCATGGTGCAGCCTAATAAGGCGATAGTCGGAGCCAACGCATTTGCCCATGAAGCAGGCATCCACCAGGATGGAATGCTGAAAAATCCCATGACCTATGAGATCATGAGGCCAGAGGCAATCGGACTCAGCTCCAACAAACTGGTTCTTGGAAAACATTCAGGCCGTCATGCATTGAGGGAACATTTAAAGGAGATGGGACACGACCTTTCCGATGAGGAACTCAATATTGTTTTTACCAAGTTTAAGGAGCTTGCAGATAAGAAAAAACATGTGATGGACGAGGATCTGGAAGCATTGGTCACCGAAGGAATTCTTCGCACAGACGAGGTCTTTAAGCTCGAATACATACATGTTACATGTGGCAGCACAGTGCTTCCAATGGCGAGCATCAAGCTTCTGATCAACGGCAGAGCCTCAAAAAGTGCAAATTACGGCAACGGGCCAATTGATGCAGCATTCAATGCAATTTCTGAACTTACTGGTACAGAATCAGAACTTCAAAGATTTTCTGTAAGTGCTTTAACTGGCGGAACTGATGCCCAGGGTGAGGTGACAGTACGCTTAAGTGAAAATGGCCTTGTAGCACTTGGACGGGGAGCCGACCCTGACATTATCACTGCTGGCGCAAAGGCCTATGTCAACGGTCTCAACAGGCTTGAGTACCTGAAAAAACATCCGGTTGAGCAAACTGATGTAGTATAGGTTTTTTTTATAAAAACTGATTTTGTGTAAAATTATGATGCCTTTCCGATATTTACTAATCGGAAAGGCATCAACTATTTTTACTCTACCCTGAAAAAATCCTGGGAAAACTCTGGCTTGTTCTCGTACCTTTTCATGAAAAGGGCCGGTGCAAATTCAAAATTATCAAACATCGACTGGTCAACATCAATGCCCGCATCACGCAGGGCGTCTGCGATCCTGTTTATATCAGGGGGGCAGCCTGGAACTTTAATATGATCTGCAATGTCCGGGTGTTCCTTGTTCAGCTTCACCTGGCATTTGCCGAGGAGTATGGTGTGGTTCATGTCTGGAGTCGGTGTCTGCATCTTGCCGGTGAGCACCTCAACCTTATCAAAGGGTTTTCCCTTGTACGACATTCCAATTGCCATCTGGATTAGTCCGATCAAGCCGGAGCAGTAACTGCAAAGGCTAAGGTCAAATTTAGGAAAGATAAGTCCCTCAATACCTGCCTTTTGCATGTGAAGGGGAACTGTATTCTCTTCATTGTATGGAAAGTCCCAGCCATGGGGACTTGCAACGTCTTCAAGCTTTTCGCCTTTCACTTCAATCGAACTGATAGCTGGTTCGATACCCTTTGCATCACAGGCTTTTTTGATGTGAGGAATTTCTGATGCTTCAAACCCGAGAACCGCTGCGCCTGCAATGTCAGCCGCAAGGATGTCACTGGATGCCAGTATCACGTCCATTCGTCTGGCCTTGCCGGTGTAAGCCGGCCCTCTTTCAAGGGTGTATATACCATCAACAATGGCGCAGGAGTTTGGTAGAATGTCGGCAAGTTTTGCAACATGGTAGTCGAGATCCTTATCCATGGACGGGGCGTGGCATTTTTTTCTGCTTTCCATGTCAAGGCAGCCCTTGAGGTTTTTCTGTGCTATGCTCACAATGGTCTGGGCGTGAGTTTTGAGAACCGGAACGCTGGTTACAAAATCTGATTCAAGCATGTCCGTTGAAAAGTTGAGAATTACTCCGTCTCCCAGATCAACTTCTGAAAATTCCCGTTCAAAGCAATTGTATATTTCCACGCCGTATTTTTTTGCCATTGCGTTGTAGCCAAGGGTTTCAAAGGCGTGAGCTGGTGTTTCACGGTCATTTGGGTCGTGGGTGATGGTTCCTTCGGCAATTATTATCCTTCCTGCGCCATGATCTTTCAGTGCCTTAACCACGTCTTCCATGACCCTGGATGTTGTAATCATGCCCCATGGAGGCATAGGCACGAGTCTTGACCAGCCTACAATGTTTGGTTTTAAAAAGACTGTATCGTTTTCCTTCAGCCCGGAAAAAGCATCTGCAAGGTTGATCGCCTGATTTACAGAGTCCCTGTTGTCCTCATACTTTACAATTGATACGGTTCCCATATTCATCCTTTTTTCTTTGAGCCAGTTTTAAAACGTCCTCTTGAATCCAGTTGAATCCTTTTACTAAAATAAAACAGGCTCTGTTATATTGTTATGCTATTTATACAATTTGTACAGCTTTTCCAGCCTCAAAGATATTGAAGTTATC
>JAOZSB010000269.1 GCA_029939895.1 Desulfobacterales bacterium | reverse complement strand
TTATTCCGGTGGCTAAAGCACACCGGCTATACTAAATAACCCCTATCGGGGTTTTTATATCTTTCCGAATAAACTTAAAATTTTAAGAGAGCTTAAATTTTTATTTATCCCTAAGGTCTGGTTATGAAACAGGCAAAAAAACTCCCATGGATAAATCACGATTTATAGAGGGTATCCTTTTCATCGAACCTGATTTTCGGTTCATAGAGAAGCCCTGCCTGTGTTCCGCCAGCCTGACCGAATATCAACATAAAATCTACAAACCGGAATTCAGACCACCCAAACTCATCGGTTTTCAGGGGCGGGACATCCATTTCGAGTTCATAATACTTTTGAAGGTTGGCATAGTGGTCATCATACATGCGAGTTCCATTGGGTTTTAATTTTACCCAGACCTTTTTGTTGACGTCTATTTCGATCATGGTTTTTTTCCCGCAGTTGATTGTTATTGTCGATTTTTATCAGTGCCTTTGCCAATATATGTGTCTGCACAGGTTTTGACATTCATCGCTTTATAAATATATCATATACTATTGGCGCATTAATCTGCAAGAATTTTTATCTCAGGAAAAATTACCGGGCATTGGTTTTTGAGGGAGTTTATTTGCGGGGGGTTTTATTATGGTTTTTAAATTACTCTCTTTCAGGGGGCTTTTGCTGCATTTTCTTTTGCTGTGTCC
Source organism: Desulfobacterales bacterium (assembly GCA_029939895.1). GTDB lineage: Bacteria > Desulfobacterota > Desulfobacteria > Desulfobacterales > JAOZSB01 > JAOZSB01. The sequence goes on along the minus strand of JAOZSB010000269.1, from coordinate 5,546 downwards.
ATCCATTGCCGGCATTTTCCCGAAAATCAAACCTTGGAATATATGGCTTGATATCAACAAGGGGGGTTCTGTCCAGGACATCTATCTGGCTTACGTGCAAAATATTTTTTATTCTTTTTTCCAGCTTTACAATAGACATGCCAATACTGTTTGGGCGGCAGGGATGACGGGAAGCAAAGACACCGTGTATATCATCGCTCAGGAAGGTCTGGCGGGATAGCTTTACTTCTCCTGCCTGGTCAAAAATATAGAAAAGATAAATATGAGAAAAGGTTTCTATGGTTTTGAGAGCCTCTTCAAACTCTGGAAATACTTCAACATGGCCCGTTCCCTCTGGCGCGGCTACACCCTGAATCGGGCAGTCTTCCTTTTTTTTGTATGGTGAGAATATAGTTCCCACCTGGATGATTTCGAATTTCATTTGCTTGTTAACAAGAAGGTTTTGATAAGGGTTGTCATTTTAATGCCAAGTTCTTCCTGGACATAATGCCCGATATTTTCAAACTCTACAATTTCTGCATTATGTAAATTGTTCTTCCAGACATCGAGTTCTTTTTTACGAAATGCAATGTCTTTTTTGCCCCACACCACAAGGGCCGGCTTGTCAACAAAATTACTTCTCTGTTCCCAAAGCTGGTTCAGCCACTGGCTCGATCCAATAATCTGCTTTGGAAAAACCCAGCATCCCTTTCGCTCCTCTGGTTTAACATGAACATTTAAGTATTGGGAGTGAATCTGTTTTGTAAGTTTTGATTTATCGCCATAGGCCTGCTTCATAGCGACCCGCACAAAAAAATTAAACTTTTTTATCATGAACCTGCCCACTGGCCCACCCATTAATCCGCTGAATTTTTCAAAATGGGAATCACCTTTCATTGACCACATCCAGGTGTTCATGATTACGAGGCTGTTGACAATTTCAGGATATTTCACCGCAAGGGAAAGTCCGATTGGACCGCCCCAGTCCTGAACAATGAGCGTTACTTTTTTTAGATTTAAATGCAAAAGCAGTGCTTCGAGGTTGGCAGCATGATCCTCTGGCAGGTATGACCAGTCCGAGGGCTTGTCTGATAAGCCAAAGCCGATGTGGTCCGCTGCTATGCAGCGGTAATTATCTGAAAGTCCTTTTACAAGATGGCGATAGCAAAAGGACCAGGATGGATTGCCGTGTACCATGACCAGGGCGTGATCGCCCTTGCCTTCATCAACATAGTGAAGCCTGCCCATGGGCAGTTCAAGGTAGTTGTGTGCAAAGGGATATTCTTTTTTGTCGAGCCAGTCGGCCATTTTTTTATCCCAGGTTATTTTTTCACAAACTGCCACGGGCAGACTATTTATGTGTTTATTTTTTGCCCACAACAAAATATGAAAGAGTTAAAGATAGTTAGGGTAACTTCCATTCAAAGTTTTTCTCACTCCCTGCTTGTCAGCTAATCCAGGGAGGGAGGTGAGTAGCACTTTTTAATTATGTCCAGGTATGCTTCAATTTCCTGTTCCCATTTTTCGTCGTCCCATGGCAGAACCGGCTGACAGAGTTTCCTGACCCTGTCGAGATGTTCTTTCCCGCCCTCTCTGGTGAGCATTCCAATTCTTACTCTTCTGAGAAGCAGATCAGAAAGTCGGCGCACCTGCTCATTCTTTGCAGCGTGGGGCAGTTCCGCCCAGATGCAGTGGGTGCCAGGAATTGTTGCCAGATCTTCTGGAGGTGAACTTTTAACAATAACCTCTGCTTCCATGGCATATCTTCCATAAAGCCGTTTCCATGTTTCCGGGGACAGGCCGTAGTCATTATCCGGCTTTCGTGCTGGAACCTGGGTAAAAACCCTGTCGCCTTCGCCAATGAGTTTAGGAATGTCAAGGAACGGTTTGGCAGCCTTTAGAGCGTCCCATGCAAGTCGCCTGAAGGTTGTAAGCTTGCCGCCAGTGATTGTGACCAGGCCCTTTTCTATCCAGAGCGTATGTTCCCTGGATTCCTTTGAGGGGTCTTTTCCCTGTCCTCTGCTCAAGACCGGCCTTACGCCAGAAATTGTCGCAACGCAGTCGCTGTATGAAATATTATGGGACGGGAACAGCGCCTGGACTCCGTCCATAAGGTATTTGGCTTCTTCTTTGCTGATGCCCGGCTCTTCGAGCATATCCCTGTCGTGGTCAACATCGGTGGTTCCGACCATGACTGTGCCTTCCCATGGCAAAGCAAATACAGGCCGTCCGTCGGTGGGGTGCATATAGCTGACAGCCTGTGTGATGGGAATTGTTTCTGCTGGAAATATCAGGTGGCTTCCACGAAGGGGTCTGATGTGGAGGTCTGACTGGGGTGACTTATGAATCATTTCCGCCCATGCTCCAGAAGCGTTAATGATGGCTTTTGTTTTCAGGTTTTTTGTTTCTCCGGTTAAGGAATTTTCAACGGTAACACCAGAAACATTGCCAGACTCATCCCGATTGACTCTGGTGGCGCGGGTGTAGTTGCTGGCAAATCCGCCAAGGGCCAGGGACTCATTGAGAACCCGCATGACAAGACGTGCATCGTCAACCTGTCCATCAAGGAACCTGAAGCCCCCGGTAAGATCTTCATCATTGACAAAGGGGACAATACTTTTGAAAATTGTTCTGCTGTAGTAGGAGTGCTGCCGTTCCCAGGCAAGGAGGCTGTAAATGGTGAGTCCAATTTCAAGCAGTATCCTTCCTGGTGACTGCCCGGAATAGACTGGTGTCAGGAATCCCAGGGCATCTACCAGCCCTGGTGCTTCCCGTATAAGTCGCTGGCGTTCAATCACAGATTCACGGGTCAGGAATATTTTGCCTTCCTTTAAGTACCTGAGTCCGCCGTGGACAAGCTTTGACGACCTGGATGACGTACCCCAGGCAAAGTCTCGCTGTTCAACCAGAAGTACTTTCAAGCCGGAGCGGATTGATTCCCGGAGTATTCCAGCACCGGTTATACCGCCGCCAACAACAATTAGATCCCATTCTTCATCGAGGTTTTCAAAATCCATAACATTCCTTTATGCTCTTAATATATTAAATTTTTAACGAAACTACAAATTTTGTTGTTCCTGAGATTTTGTTATAAAATAAGCAAAAATTTCCTTTAAATATTGCAAATCGCTTCATAAATTACATTGCAGTATGGCTGGCAAATTTCCAGCCATCTTTGGTTTTCTTAAATTCATCGTCATAAACACCTGAATTTATGAGCACTGGAAGTTTCTTTCCCTTGATTTTATGAACAACCAGAACAGTCGATTGAGTCCGTGCATAATCAGCTGCCAATTCAAAAAAAACAGTATTAGTAATATAATGCCTTGTTTGCCTGGTGGCAAGTACTGTCTTAAAACGATTTGCAACAAAATTTTTCAGGTCTTCCCGTCCCTTGAATGAAAAGAGCGGCTTTTCTGCTCCACGGGGAAAAATTTCCCAGACAGCATTTGGAAGAAAAAGCTCAACAAACTGATCTGGATTTTTACCATCAAAATTATAGGTGTACTGATAAAGAACATCCCTGATTGCCTGTTTTGCGGTGAGTTCATCAAGGCTCTGAAGAGTCGCCTTTGAAGCACAGCCTGCAAACATCACAACAAGCATTACCGCAAAAACCACAGCTATCTTGTTATTTATAAATCTCATGGTACTTTTTCCTTTTAAAAATGTTCGGATAATAATCCAGAGTTAAGGACTATTTAATCTCCCTTATATCCTTTGGATCAAGATCAAGGCCCAGCGTGCCGCCTGGGTTCATGATGTTGTTCGGGTCAAAATAATTTTTCAGAACCTTTAGCACTTCCATCTGTTCCGTGCCCAGGTGCGGCTCCATCCACGGGGCGATCATTTTGCCTACGCCGTGGTGGTGGCTGAGGGACGCACCGGTTTTGTGGATATGGTCGAGAATTCCTGCCTGGAACTCTTTGTATTCTTCAATATCATCCATTTTTGCGATGAAGATAAAGTAAAGGTTTGTACCCTGTGGATAAAAATGGGAGCTGTGGGTCATGCAGATTGTGTCTGGTCTTGCCTTTATGAATTTTCTAACACCCTGATGAACATGGTGAAGCTTGTCCCATGTGACGGTGCATTCAAGGGTGTCTGTCATAATACCGAAATCCTGCAAATCTTCGCGCATGTATGGGTCTTTGTATCTGCCGTGTTCCCAGTTTTTGACAGGGTAGCCGGTGATATACATGGCTCCGTTTTTGGCGCAGACTTTTTTGATATTCTTTTTTACGTTCATGCTGAAGCTTTTTTCACCCTCTGTGTGGCCTATCAAAAGGCATCTCTGCATGGGCTTAAAACCCTTTAGCTTCATTGCTCCATCAATGGGTGTGCCCTCTATGCCGTAGAGCTTGAGCGCAACAAAGGTCTCCTCTGGATCAGAAATCCTGAACACGCTCGGCATTCCAAATTCAGCCTGGGTGACTTCTCTGGCTGCGTTTACAGCGTCTTCCCATGTTGGAAAAATAAATGCAAATTTTTTGCGGTTTTCCGGCATGTGCCTGTAAATTTTCATGGTAGCCTCAACCAGGATACCGTATGAACCTTCGCTCCCCTTCATGACATCGTTGAGTTTTGGCCCGGTTGCCGTGGCTGGGTAATCAAGGGTTTTAAAGGTTCCGGCTGGTGTTACATATTCTGTGCTAAGCACCAGGTCATAAGCATCGCCGTAGTATGATGAACCTTGACCGGAGCCAAGTGTCACGATCCAGCCGCCCACTGTGGAAAACTCAAAGGATTGCGGAAAATGTCCGCAGGTGTACGATCTTTGTGTATTAAGCTTTCTTGGAGCATCGTTGAGAACATCTTCATAGGCCGGGCCGAACATGCCAGGCTCAACGGTTGCTGTCTGGTTGGTTTCGTTTATTTCCAGCAGTTTGTTCATGTGGGTTGTCAGAACCATGGAGATTCCGCCCTTTACGCATTCGGTTCCCCTGGTTACGGTGGAGCCGCCAGCGTAGACATATACGGGGATTTTTTGCTCGTTGCAGTATTTGACAACCTCTTTAACGTCATTTTTATCCCTGGGATGTATAACAGCATCTGCAACGTTTTCGACAATCTGCTCCCGGAGGCGCATGATGTCTATCATTGTTTTGCCGTAGGAGTATCGCAGGCGGGCATAGTCGTCGAGCACTGTATTATCTGCACCGACAAGTGATTTCAAGCTCTCAACCTGTTCACTGGTTAGTGTGCTGGGAATATCATATTTGACGATCTCGTTACCCTCATTCTTTTTTTCCTTGAAATCATCGTCATCAAGATGAAACTTTTCCTTCATCTCTGCAAAAAGTCTTGAGTTTGGGTGTTTGAATTCATCCTGTGCGCCCCATTTAAAAATAGACCTGTATGTTCCTTCTGCTGGTGCTTCTGCTGTCCAATCTGGCTCAAAAGTAGTTTTGTCAGACATTTTATTCCTCCTAATAGACTAAATGTTTTATCGGAGCCTGGTGCTTAGTTTATACCAAAGACTTGGTAATGAAATACGCAAAAAAGCTCCTGATAGACTGAAATGTTTTGTCGAAGCCTGGTGCTTAGTTTATACCAAAGACTTGGTA
>JAOZSB010000268.1:3674-6242 GCA_029939895.1 Desulfobacterales bacterium | reverse complement strand
CAAAAGAAATTGAGTTGGCGTTGAAAAAACTTATTTTATTTGATTGGCAATGTTTCCCAAAAGAGGAGTAGTGGATAGCACCTGAAATACCCTATGTTTTTAGTGTAAATGATAATCTATTAAGTTCCCCATCTTCAATTGTATTTGACTACAGACAATTATTAATTGAACCATTTATTGACCAGAATACAGGTGAAGAATTAGGTGAAAAGCCAATAATTTTTTTCCATTTAGATGAAGAATTTGAAAAATTCATCTTGAAAATCGAAAGTACTTTTGAAATCTTTAAAAATAACAAGAACTTAAATTTCTTAGACAATGCACTCGGACATTTCATCAAAGCATTTTTTGCTCCGAGTATTGAAGAATTATTGTGGCATATTTCTACAATAGAGGCATTGTTGGGTGATAAATCGGATGGTCTTGCAAGTAATTTAGCAAGACGGGCATCTTTAATAATTGAAAAAGAACTGACAAAAAGAAAATTTGTCTATTCTGAATTTAAACAGTTGTATGGCTTTAGGTCACAATTAGTTCATGGAAATCCGGATATTAATAACGAGTTTAAGAAAAAAAAGGGAAAGAAAAAAAAGAAGGGAAAGAAGGAAATTTTAACTTCGCAACATTTGTATAAGGCTCGTAATATTTCACGACTTATTTTGTTATGGTTTTTAAGATATATATCAAATAATATCACAGTGTTCGAAAATAAAGAAAGTGAAGCTATTCAGAAAGAGATTCTTGAAACTATTGATTTAGAACCAGAAAAAATAATCGGTACAGTGTAAACGCTATTTAATTGAAGATTACTTCCATATTTTCCATGATAATATCAAGGTACTTAATTGTCATATTTTCATTACTATGATTGAAACGTTCCTTTAGCAATGACAAAATCCCTGCAGGAATTCCGGGGACATCCATGATAAGTATTGTCAAGAAAAAAATAACACTTGTCCTTAGAATTCCGGGGACACGACACTTAATTAAATTACTGGGACGATTTCCATCGATAGTATTCTTTTTTTGTCTTCGCCAGTTAGTTAAAAATTAACCCACTGCGCAAGTCACGGTTTTACGCCAACAGCTATCATCCGTTTGTTCATAAACCCGTAGTCCCCGGATTGCCCTTTATGGGTATAAAGCTGGCTCCAGATATTGAATACAGACTCTTTTGGAAAATCTAAAAAAGAATTCCTGAGTTCCAGGTGCATTACCGTAGCCATAAGATCAATCTGACCGTTTTTTTACTCATTCAAGGCCTTCATTCCGGGAGCCAGTTACATACTCTACTTCCAATTCTTCATTTTCTATCTGTTTAATATAGAGCTGTTATCCAATTTTTATTATTGCTATCGGGTAACCGAGAATCCCTTTTTATGCCATTCCTCAATGCCTTTTTTAAGATTTAGAATTTGCTTGAACCCTGTGTCAATCAGGATTTTTGAAGCGACAGTACTGCGATTGCCCGTAGCACAATAAATGAGTATGGGTTTATCTTTATAGTCCCCCAACTTTTTCAGATTAGATTGAAGGAGTTGAACAGGGAGTAATACTGCATTCTCAATATGGCCAGCTTTGTATTCCTGGGGAGTTCTAACATCAAGGATTAAAGGGGTGTTTTCTTCAATAAAACTCCTGGCTTCTTTGGCAGTCAGCGTTTTATAGCTTGATTGCTGATATTCGATAACCGTGACTGTTCCTTTGATTTTATCAATTTCAAATGGAAACTTGCCCAGTTTTTTCATCTTTATGTATGAAGATAGCTCCAAATCAGTTGAAATTGGTTTTCGCTCATTAAGCGTAGGAAATATTATTTCCGTGTTTTCGACCTGGTCAGGCAATTTGAATTTAATATAATCTCCACGATAAACATGAAAATTTTGAGCCCGATCTGTTTGCTGAAGCGTCAATATCCTGTACCCGTTCTTCACTTCACCGTCCACTTCAATTTCAGCTGAAAAACATGGCCAGGAGGGGGCAAGCAAAAGTAAAAGGATGAAAGGGATAAAACGTAATATATTCTTGGATCTCATATTTAAATATTCCTTAATTATGGTTCATGTTTAATAAAATAAATAACAGGTATTACCATGCCCGCACTAGCGAGCCAGTTCCTGATTCCGCAGAATTCCGGGAATACGATACTTAATTAAATCATTGTGTCGATTTCCATTGATAGTATTTTTTTGTCTTCGCCAGTTAGTTAAAAACTAACTTACTCCGCAAGTCACGGTTTTGCGCCAACAGCTATCATCCGTTTGTTCATAAAGCCGTAGTCGCCGGATTTTTCGTGGGGTGAGAAATCGAGTGTTACGTCAACGCTGGTAAAGCCTGCTGATTTCAGGAGCATTGCAAGGCTGTCCTGTGAATAGAGGCGCACGGAATAGGCATTGTCCCGCAGTAGTACTGCTGATTTGTCTTTGGTTATTTCTCGAACGCACATCCTGTTGTTGATGATCTGTCTTTTTCTGGTGACCATGTGTCCGTTGTCAGCTTCGTGTGTGGAGTTTTCAATAAAGGTTTTTTTTACCTGGTCGCCGTCTGTAACGTCACTGAGGATGCGTC
>JAOZSB010000268.1:0-3664 GCA_029939895.1 Desulfobacterales bacterium | reverse complement strand
TGCCTTTTTTCAGGGTGCGGAATGCTTCTGAAACTATTTCAAAGTCTGCGCCATGTGAATCCAGGTAGCCAAGTGAGTTGCCGAGGATGAGGACATTGTCGCATGACCCGGATAAAACCGGTGTTTTACGCACATCAGACCGGATAAAGCTGACTTTGTGACCGTTATTTCCAGCATGTGACATTGCGTGGCACAGCAGAAAATCCGAGTAATCGACAACCGTGAACCGCCCGCAGTCCCTTGATGAAAGCTCAAAGCTGTGCCTGCCGTGTCCTCCGCACAGGTCGAGGGTTACGTGGTTTGATGCAATCGGCAGGAGTCCGAGTATTACGTCAATTTCCTTGCTGGTGATTGCATCATCGCATACTGATCGTGCATCTGTCATAAGGTAAACCTCGTCAAAGGTTGCCTTCCACCAGTCCGGGTCTACTTCAATTTTTTCGTTTAAAATTGATTCATCTAAAACAGGTTCTTTTTTTAATGTCTGTAGCAAAATATAAAATTCCTGAAAAAAAGTAAAAAAAGTAAAATCAATGAGCCAGGCGGAGTTACTGCAACTGGCTCAATATCTGGTGGCTCATCTTTGCTTAAACTGTCGGCTTTGCACCAAACCCAAAGAGTCCGTCCGTGGCAAGTATTGCCGGAGATCCGCCCCAGGGCTGCATCCGTGCAATTTCAAGTTCTTCAGGCTCTATTATAACAATATCGTCAAGGTCACCGGAAAGCCACATTTTTTCCATCATAAGGCAGTCGTTCCAGAGGTGTCCGCAATATGCTTTCAGCTCGTCAAGCTGCTCAAGGGTTACAATACGGGGGCGCATTGCAATGCTGATCGGGCCAAGAAGATAAGTAAACTTATGGTCAAGCGCCATCTGCTTTCTAATTTCATCAACTTCCAGGAGGTCGGAAATCGGGATTGACATGATTGCTTCATTTATTTTTTTAACTGCCCCGCCCACGTCATTGCCTGATTTGAGTACTGCCAGGGGCTGAACTCCGCCGCCACTGCCTACGTTTGTGGGAACTCCGCCAACACGACCAAGGAACCCAAAAAGACCCGAAGGCCCGAAAAGACACCTGAAGTCCGTCTGTAATTCTTTAAGGACAACTTCATTATCTTCTATGGTGGGGATTTCTTCGGCCCAAAGGTTTAAGGGGATCTTGTGCTGAACAATATACGCCCCGTTTTCCTTGTTTTCAAGTGCAAGAGCAATTGCTTCATCAGCATCCGGGTTTACACCGCCAACCCTTACGCCCTTGCCGGAATATCCACGCTCCGGCTTCAGCACAAGGTTGTCCCAGTTTGCACGTGTCCATTCAATCAGGTCGTCAATCTGTTCACCATTTGGCCCGTCTGTTTTTCTTGCGCTGAACTGCCGTGTCCAGGGTGTTCTGGCCACAACGTCTTTATGAAACTTATCCATGTACCGACCAGTCACAATCTCAAACATACTCTTTACGTTAACAGGCTCTGTGCCACGGGGATTTATGACCCGGCCTTCCTTAACAGCCTGTAATGCTGCCTTCAGGGTGTGCTTTCTGTGGAGATTAAGCAGCACATCGGAATTGAAATCCATAAAAATAACCGAAACCGGCTGGCCTTCGCAATAAACCTTTCCATTAACAAGCTCAAGCTCATGGGGGGCCACAAGCGCACCTGCAACACCGTCTATTGCATTTAAGTGCTTTGCCAGGTTGATGTTCTCGGTCACATCTGCAAGGGTTTCCTCCTCTGCAACCACAGCAACCACACCGCCATTTGGCCCGGCAATCTTCATGTGCGCAGCAACCAGCATGTCAACAAATCCATAGACCGGGTACAGCAGTGGATGATCAAAATCAAGCGGTACACCAAGATCCTTTATTGAATTAAGCCTGTCCCAGGTTGCCTTGCCTATTATCTGCGTCAGCCTCTGGTAGTCCCAGCCACCGGGGCTTCCCAGGTTCCATTCCGAATGATGTCCTTCAAATCCTTTCAAAAGTACTCTCCTTCAATTATTTATTTTGCCTGTCAGGGCAATTGTATTGACTGTTATGATACTACTTTTAAGTATGCCCGCAAAGCTGAAAAAGGGATTTCACCCTGCATCAGCACTGAATTGCAGAATGCGAAAATATCCGTGGTTTTTGAATATTCCTCCCATATTGATTCAAATTCCAGCCTGCCAAAGCTGTAGCACAATTGATAGCCAGGGTTCAATCTAAAACGAACAGCCTGCCTCATTGCTTCGTCATATGAAAATCCACAGGTAACCAGAAGCTCTGCTGCCGCCTCGAGAGAAAGAATGCCCGTTGCAACGCCAGCGTCTGCCAGCCCTCTGGCAGTGCGCCATAACCTGCGTTTTGCATCCACAAGTTTTTCCGTTGGATCAGTAATCCACCCGGTTTTGATTAAAAGCGATTCCGCAAAACACGCCCAGCCCTCATAAAAAATGGGCGATTCCACCTGTCTCCTGACGGGGTTTTTTAGATTTCTGCGAAAGGAATCAAGCAAATGATGCCCAGGTACGGTCTCGTGCGCTGCTAAAAATTTATACTCCCTGGCGAGCCTTCTGGCAAGGTCGGGGTCAAGGCCGTCTGATTCAAACTTGTCTGTTATGTAAAAATAGCTGACCTCCGATGGCTTTAAAGATGCAGCAAAGGAAGCAGAGGAGCGCACAGACATGAGATAGGACGGGGTTTGAGCAAACTCCAGGGGATCGGTTTCAATATCAAAACGATTGTTAAAAAAGCCTTCAATCTCCTCCCATGCTGCCCGATACAGCCCCAGCACGTCCATATCAGCTATCTGCAAAGGCGAATACTCATGGTATATGGCCTGCCAGTTCTGGCCTGAGTTTATACCAGCAGCCATACCTTCAAGCTCCTGGCGGGTGGAGCTTAAATCTGCCTGCAAAATCTCAAACATTTCCTCAAGCGAAACCCCGGTTTTAAAAGGGCCCTGCAGCTTCAGCTCAAGGAGCGCCCTGGAATCAAAGGAGCCTGTTGAGCTGGGTTGACCATTTTTTAAATGATCCATATACGCAAACAGAGCATCACCAGCCTGCTGTGCCTGCTTTGGGAACTTGTCGCTGCACTGCTTTAGATAACCAAGACAGCCTGGAATCAAGCCAATTGCCGCCTGTCTGTGGGAGTCAAGGGCGGGCGCATTGTTCTTGCCGGATTTAATGACCAGGGGAAGGCGAGTCAAACGCTGATAAATTCTCTCGTCCCTTTCAGCTCTGCTGTCTGCGGGTTTGTTGATTGCGTGGTCAAGGCCGATAAACCCAACCTTCAGGCAAAGAAGCGGATCACGCTCAAAGCTTTTTTCCTGCTCAAGTTCTATCAAGAGAGTTTTTGCACTTGATATCAGGACTTCCAGATCCGTTGTCCTGTCAAGGTTTGAAAGCCTGACTGTATGTTCAGCTTCTTTTTCATTTGATGCAATGTTGACAGGCAGCATCGATTCAAACCGCCCAAGAAATCCTTTGATGCTGGTGACAGCTTCCTGTATTTCATCCTGGTCAAGGCTTTCCATTTTATTATACAGCATGGATGCCTTTTCAGCCCGTGGAAAAGATACAAATTCATCACTGGCGCACATTACCGGAAACATGTCTGCAACATAATCAAAATATTCAGTTGCTGCTATAAGGTGCTGGTTCATAAACTAACTCTTAGGCGT
>JAOZSB010000034.1 GCA_029939895.1 Desulfobacterales bacterium | reverse complement strand
TGTTTCCATGCTGACCCAAGAACCTACCAGTACAGTTTAATATCATCCAAGAAAAACATGTCTAAGCTTTAATTTTTTATAGCATAAAAATTTTAAGTGAACAAGGAAATACAGGCTGATTTCGAGATGTATTTATTCATCCAGGCTAAATCCCATTACTGCAACATCATCTATGCGTTCCTGGCTTCCCATGTAATCATTGAAGACATTTTTTAAAAATTCCATTTGTGCATCAAAGTCCATCGGGGAAATTTTTTCGAGGCTGCCCAGAAATCTTTTTCTTCCAAGGGGGCGACCCTTTCCCCCGCCAAGCTGATCCTGGTAGCCATCGGTTGACATGTAGAATGTCATGCCTTTTTCAACCTTAACTTCATGGTTGGTGTATTCAAAATCCAGTTTTGATCTTTTATAGCCAACGCTCTGTTTGTCGCCCTTTATTATTTCGACCCTTTGGTTGCCGACAACGTAAAGAGGAAGTCTGGCACCTGAAAAGATGATGGTATCCCTGTTTTTGGATATAAAGCAGATTGCAGCATCCATGCCGTCATCGGAGCTTGCTGTATCCTTGTCCTGCTGAAGCGTTGTTTTGACAATGTAGTTAAGTTTTTTTAAAATCAGTGCAGGATCGCGGAGGTTCTCATAGTTCACCAGCCGCCTGAGACCGGAGGATGCGACCATGGTCATAAATGCGCCTGGCACACCGTGGCCCGTGCAGTCGATCATTGCAACAACACAGCCGTCATCAAAAAACCCGGCATGGCAGATGTCGCCACCAACAATATCGCGCGGTGACCAGAGGAAAAACGAGTTGGGAATATGATTTTTCACTTCCTCCATGTCTGGAAGGAGTGACAACTGGATCAGCTTTGCATATTGAATGCTGTCCATGACCTTTTTATTTGCAGCCTCTACCACGGCCAGATACTTGCTTTTCGCTTCCGAGGCGACCTTTACAGCATCCCGCTCTCTTTCTGCCCTTTCCCTTTCTTTTTTTTCTGTAACATCAACCACCGAGCCTTCATAGTAAAGAAAAAGACTCTTTTCATCGTATATGGCCCTTGCGTATATTGATACCCACGCCCGTGTATTGTTTCTTTTTAAAAGCCGTGCATCAAAGCCGGATAATGATTCACGGGCCTGGATAACCCCCAGAAACTCGATGATTTCATCTTCATCAATAAACGCCTGGCTTATAATTTCATTGAGCAGTGGAAGGGATTTCTCGTTTTCATCAAATCCAAGTATGGTTTTGAACTTTGGATTTACGTTTATCAACTCCCAGTTGCTGTCTACCTGAAAAAGGCCTTCGCTGGCATTTTCAAATATGCCCCGATACTTTGCCTCGGATTCCAGTACAAGTGCTTCTGCCCGTTTTCTTCTGATAATATTAACCGAAAGAACAAGCACAATAAAAAGAAGTGTGGATACAATGCTGATCACTGCCCACACAAGCACCTTATAGGTCTCGTAAAAGGAAAAGGGCTTGTTGATAAGCACATGGTTTTTTGGGAGACGTTTTTCATCAATGCCAAGCTCCACAAGCTTTTGGTAGTCAAACTTGGCCAGGGTCTTGGGTTTGTATACAATTGGAATATCAGCCGGGCTTGTGCCGGAAATAATTTTTACCGCCATCCCGGTTGCAGCCATTGCCATCAGCTCCTCACTGACCAGCATTCCGCCAACTGCCCCCTTTCCCACATAAATTTTCTTAAAGGTAAAAAGCGGTTTCTGCGTCTCCAGAGACAGTTCCTTTATTACTTCCAGGTTGCTGGAATAATTATTACCCTCTGCATCCTGGAGAAAGGACATGTAGACAAAGGCTGTTTCATCACCATACCCGCTCATTTCCTGTTTCAGCATTGGCAGGCTTTTGTTGGTTGTTAAAAACAGATCAAGCTTCTCCCTGTACTCCTTCTGGAAGCTGAGTATGTCGTTAATTTCCCTTATCCCGGCTGGCGCTCTGTCGCTTATCAGCCCTATCCCGTTAACCCCCGGCATAAGCTTCATGATCGTTTCAAGCTCAACCCTGACATCATTATCCTCAGAAACTCCGGTTATGTTTTTTTGTCCTGCGATTCTTTCGGGTTTAAGCCTGTTTGGAGCGCAAAATACAACAGGCACTCCGGGAAATATGGAATCTCTGTATTTTATAACAAAATCAAGGGCAGGATCATCGGTAGTAATAATTACTTTTATGTTCAGCTTTTCGTATTTATCTTTATATAACCTGGAAAGCACGGGAAAAAGGTCTTTTCGCAGGTGACGGATATTGTCAAGGTACTCTGCGTGCAGTTCAACGGGCAGGCCAGATTTATCAAAAACTTCAGCTATTCCCCTGTTCAGCCCCTTGGACCAGGGCAGATTTTCATGGTAGAAGTGGATAACAAGCACATGGGTTTTTTCTTTTGTGGCCCAGGCAGGCTGGAGCAATAGTGCGAAGGTGGCAAGGCACAGCACAAAAGCTTTTAATGCTCCGGCATTTGGCGTGATCATGTTTTTTGGTGCACATTTTTTATTAAGGCTTTTTAAACAGGAAATCATTTTCGCCCCTTGACACCATCCTTTTTATTAGGAAGGGTCTGCTTTTGATTCTGAAATAATATGCCAGCCCGTCAACGGGAATAATAATCAAAGCTGCACAAATACAGGATTAACAGTTTTTTTAAATTTTATCGCTTTCCAAATTAAACCCGATAACAGTAACATCATCCTGTCGGTCGTGATCCCCCTTATGCTCTTTAAAGACGGTCTCCAATAACTTCTGTTGGTCGTCGAACTTCATGGGATAAGCTTTTTCCAGGGTCTCGATGAACCTTTTCCGGCCAAAGAGCCTGTTTTTTTCGCCACCAAGCTGGTCAAGAAAACCATCGGTTGACATATAAAAGGACATGCCCTTTTCAACCTTGATTTCATGGTTGGTGTATTCAAAATCGAGTTTTGATTTTTTGTAGCCTATACTCTGGCGGTCGCCTTTTATCATCCGGGTTTTTCCGTTTTCGACAATATATAACGGCAGCTTGGCTCCGGAAAAAACAAGCCTGTCCCTGTCCGGGGAGACATAGGCGATTGCAGCATCCAGGCCGTCATCGGACAGAGCAATGTCCTTATCCTGCTGAAGGGTGGTTTTGACAACATGGTTGAGTTTCTTTAAAATCTGTCCTGGATCACGCAGCTTTTCATCGTCAACGATCCGCCTCATTCCAGAGGATGCCACCATTGTCATAAACGCACCTGGAACCCCGTGGCCCGTACAGTCTATCATGCAGACGATCCACCCGTTATCATAGAACCCGGCATAGCAGATATCGCCACCGACAATATCCCTGGGCATCCAGATTAGAAAGCCGTTTGGAACTTTTTCTCTAAGCTCGTTTACGTCTGGAAGGAGCGATACCTGGATCAGCTTTGCATACTGTATGCTGTCCATTACATTTTTATTTGCTGTTTCTACTTCCTTAAGTGCCAGGGCAAGCTTTTTCTGGCTCTCCTTTATTTCAAGCCTGGCCTGGTCAATTTCCTGGCTGATCGTGCGCAGAAGTGAAACATTCTGCTCCTTATTATGCTCGATTTTTTGCATTGCATCAAATTTACGGTCGAGCTTTTTTTTCAAAAACCGCAGATAGTACTTAGTCTCATCCAGGGAAAGGGTTTCCTCTAACTCAGGAACCAACCTTGTTCTCACAGGATTGCAGGATTGTACAGGGTTAGCCTCATCTTTAATGCCTATAAGCAGTGTTACAAGGGTTGCGTTGTGGAGCTGGCTGTATCCGTCAATTTTCAGAGGGGACAGCTCCCCAAAGCTGTAAAAACCCATAATCGGCAAGCAGTCGGGTACATGTTCCGTAACAATTTTTAATTCTTCCGGTGTCATGGTGCCGAGAATATTTCTTCTTATTGCACAGGAAAAACACAGGGCAGCCACGGTGTTTTTCAGCGGAGAGGTGCTGCAATGCTCCTGTATGGTTTTTTTTGTGCTTTCAATCAGTCGTGCCCGAACAGCTTCGGTCAGCTGGATTGTTGCCCCTGAAGGCAACTTTGCATAAAATTCGATTGAACCTTCATCGTGATTATACATGTACGGAGCGCGCACATAGAAGTCATCACTATCTTCGACAAAGACTGCAATAGGAAATTCAATTGCAGGAGTGCTTTATCTTCCAAGGTAGTGAGAGTAAAAATCGAGTGCATTTTCCCCGTCAATTTTTCTAACAGTTGTGCCCTCTGCCTCGGTTATGACTGCGGTTTTGCCGATTGGACTCCATGACCTTGCAATGGAGAAGGAATACTCAACAGGCCCGGCAAATATTAGCATGGGAAGTGCATCTGCAATCACCTGGTCATTATAGAACTGCCGGATGCCATGCTCGGCTCCCTGCAGGCTTCCCGCCATTCCGCCAAAGACAGGGCATTTTCGGGTCAGGATGTTTGAGCAGGCTTCAATTGCGTCTTCCGGAGACTGGGAAAGCCCGTGGGGAAAGGTTATGCAGAATTTCTCCTCTTTTGTGATACCTTTTCTGGCCTGGGTAATTGCTTCAAGGGCTGCCTGCTGCGGGTTTTCTGCCACACCCGTTCCAAGCCCGACACTTATCTCTACCACATCGGATGCAAAGACGAGAATCGAAACTGAATCGTCCCCCGCACCAAGTGCAGAAGAAAACTCCCCTGCGGTGGTACAGCCTATTATATCCATGTCCGGGTATTGTTCCTTAATCATGGAAAGCATTTTGGAGTGGTCAAAGTCCATCCCCGCAAAAACAATCCCGACATTCGGTTTGATGTCACCAAGCTGTTCAGCTATTGATTTCAGTGCTCCGCCCGTTGCATTTACAGTACAAACACATTCACCATGTCCCAGCGCTGTCATAAACATAAGATGATCCCCAATGTATTGTTATTCATTCATTAGTAATCCATAACTGGCTGACTATCAAGCATAAAAATTTGTCGGTAAATAAACATTTATACATTTTGAGGGCTTATAATCAGCATTATAAGGCCAAAGATTCAATTCAAGGTTGACAAGCCTGGAATTTATCGTCTAAAAAATATATGAGGTAATAGTTTTTTGGTTTGATTCTGGACTATATTTAATAATCAGCAACCCAGAATCAGATTGATTTTTTTTTAACACTTTCCAGGAGTTTTTTGTTTATTTCACAGCCGTACCATTAGGTATAAACTAAGCAACTGGCTTCGACAAAACATTTAAGTTTAATAGGAATTTCAAACGATGTATGTACCAAGATATATGTTTTTTACCAAGGGCATAGGGGTGGACAAGGAAAAACTGGCCTCCTTTGAGCTTGCCCTTAAAGATGCAAGGATTGCTCACCTTAATATTGTTTCTGTTTCATCTATTTTTCCGCCTCACTGTCGGATACTCGATATTGAAGATGGTGTATCAAAGCTCGAACCAGGAGAGATTACCCACTGCGTGATTTCCCGTGAGCAGATAAATGAACCAGGCAGAAGGATTGTTGCCAGCATTGGGCTTGCCCTTCCTGCGGAAAGCGGAAATTACGGATTCCTGTCCGAGCACCACGGATTTGGGCAGACTGAATTTGAGGCTGGCGAATATGCAGAAGATCTTGCTGCATCCATGCTTGCAAACACACTGGGGATCGAATTTGATCCAGACAAGGACTATGACGAACGCAGGGAAGTTTACAAGATGTCCTGCAAAATCGTTGAGTCTCAACATTTCAGCCAGGCCGCTCTGGGCGCAGAGGGCGAGCTGTGGACAACGGTGGTTGCGGCTGCTGTTTTCGTGAAATAGTGGAAAAAGACTTTACGCCATTCGGCGGTACCCAAGTTTGCCAGACCGACTATAATTCTGCAAAAATCGTGGTGCTTCCCATATGCTTTGAGCATGGCGCATCCTACGGCAAGGGGAGCAGCACAGGCCCTTTGCACCTGCTTGCAGCTTCAACACAGCTTGAGTTTATTGATGAGGAAAATTTAACGGAATTTTCCGACCTTTCGATCTATACCCGCTCTCCCCTGCTTATGAAAAATGAATCCAGTGGCGAGAAGTTTTCCTTTGACCTGACAACAAACGAGTTTGGCGTGGTTTCTGAAAACCAGGAGGCTGACACCCCCACTGGCGGGCTTTCAGGTGATCCTGAGGTTGCTGTACAGACCATAAAACTTGTAGCAAAAAAAATCATGGAAGATGGCAACCGCCTCCTGAGCATTGGCGGTGATCACGCCATAACCATAGGCCCGGTTTTTGCCGCATCGGAACTAATCGGCAATATTGGCGTTCTGCAAATTGACGCACATCTGGATATGCGTAACCACTGGAACGGCAGCCACTTCAACCACGCCTGTGTGATGCGAAGAATTGTCGAAGAAACAGGCGCGAAAATTTCACAGGTCGGGATAAGATCCTTTTCAAAGGAAGAAGCAGTCTATATCAAACAAAAGGGTTTTTCGCCATTTTATGCCCACAACATATACGAAAAAGATGATTCATGGATTAAAAAAGCCGTGGACAGGCTCCCGGAAAATATTTACATCTCCATCGACCTGGACGGCCTTGATCCATCGGTGATACCAGGCACTGGAACCCCGGAACCCGGCGGGCTGACCTATCGCCAGGTATTAAAGCTGATAAAATATGCCGGAAAAACCAGAAATGTCATTGCCGCAGACATAAACGAACTTGTCAAAATCCCTGGAACCCAGGTTTCAGAATTCACAGCTGCAAAACTTGCATCTAAAATTATGGTGTACTGCTTTTAGATGCGCTGACCCTTCACTGCAAAAATAAGGAGACGTATCTTGAATAATACAGAACAGGTTTACATCAGGCTACAACGTCATCTGGACAAACAGGCAGTTGGATTTCCAGCCACAAGAAGTAAATCAGAAATACGCCTCCTGGAACAGATGTTTTCTCCTGAAGATGCAGAACTCGCACAGTGTCTGACTTACAAATTTGAACCCTTGGAAGTAATATTTAAACGAGCCGGGGATCTGGTAGAATCCAAAGAAGAACTCGCCCAAAAGCTCGACCATATAGAATTTAATGGCGGGATTGAGCTGAAGGGCCACGGCGAAAATAAAGAATACTGCATTGTGCCGCTTGTTGTCGGGATGTTTGAATTTCAGCTTGGCAGAATGGATGAAAATTATGTTAAACACTTTAATAAATATGTAAATGGTAAAAAATTCGGGATTGATTTTGTAAGCACGGAATTACCGCAGATGCGCACCATCCCCGTAGCCAAAAGCATACAGCCGCAACACAACATAAGTACTTACGATGAAGTTGCAGTACTTTTGCAGGAAGCAGAAGCACCCTTTGCCGTGTTTGAATGCGTATGCCGGAATAAAAAAGTAATCGAAGGAAAACCCTGCAAAACCACAGATCGGGACACCTGCTTTGCAGCCGGAAGCCTTGCAGAGGCTGTCCTTCGACGTGGCCTTGGCAGGGAAATCACCATGGAAGAGACCGTTGCATTCTTTGAGCAGAATCAAAAGGACGGGCTGGTTCTTCAACCCTCTAATTCGGAAAAAATTGATTTTATCTGCTCCTGTTGCGAATGCTGCTGCGGAATACTCAATATGCAGAGAATCCTACCAAAACCGGTTGATTTCTGGGCCTCAAATTTTTATGCAAAAGTAGACACAACAGCATGTAATGGATGTGGAAACTGCCAGAAACGCTGCAATGTCACGGCTGTAATTGTTGCAGAAAAAAAACAGCCGGCAGTAGTAGATTTAAAACGCTGCATAGGCTGCGGTATATGCGTCCCCACATGCCCGAAAAAAGCCATAACGCTCCAGAAAAAATCTGTGGAGGTACGCCCGCTACTAAACAGAGAAGAGCTTTATGAAACTATCATGGAAAAGAAAAAAGGAAACCTCGGCAAACTCAAGGTGCTTGGCAAGCTCGTGATAGATGCAATAAAGACAGGACAGCCCCACCTGATTAAATAGCAGGAAAAACGCCCCCTGGCCCGATTTCGGCCTTTGATTTAAATTTAGATACAGCATTAAGTATTACGAAAGAAAACAAATAAAATGACAAACCCCTGGCTCCATATACACGCCTCGGACTATGAGAACCACATGAGCAGACCAGAGATCGCTCAACAGGCATTTTTAGCTCAGATTTTTCAGGAAGCACTCGAAAATCATGACACCAGCTCCATGGCGCTGCTTGGATGCACCACTGGAAACGGTTTTGAATATATTGACTGTGCTGCAACAAAACGCATTACTGCAATCGACATCAATCCAAAATACCTGGAAATCCTTTCACAGCGGTATAAAGAAAAGATTCCAGGGCTGGAGCTTGTGGAAGCAGACCTTGAAATATGCACCATTGAGAAACGGGCCTACTCCTTCATATTTGCAGGACTGCTTTTTGAATACCTGAACCCCAAACCCCTGCTTGAAAAAATTGCAAAAGCAATGCTGCCCAATGGTGTGTTTGTTTCAATCCTTCAGCTACCCTCTGGTGATCTGCCGGAAATTTCCAAAACACCCTGTGAGAGCATCAAGGCACTAAAATCAATAATGCAGCTTGTCTCCCCGCAGGAATTTCAAACCATGGCAGCACATGCCGGTCTGCGGGAAACAGAAGTAAAAACCATTACACTTAAATCCGGGAAATCCTTTTGTGTCGGCACTTATACAAAGGCGCAGCAGGATTAGCTCTAAAGTTTTTTTGGGGGAAAGTCGCCAATTTTATTTATTCATCAGCAGGGTTTCATTTTTATCAATATATTTTATCAGAAAATCATCGGGAAATTCCAGAACATTAAAAACATCCTCCCAGTAGATAGCCCCCTGGCTGCTGGATGCATCTGCCTGTTCCGGCTTTGTGTTTAATAATTTTATGCACTTTATTTTTTTTATCCCAAGAACTTTTTCAAACATAAATTCCTGAAGCCTTGTTATTGATACATGTCTGGGCTTGATGGATTTACTGGTTTGAAAAATACCAGCACGGGTTCTTTCGCCTGTTTCCCCTGCTAAATAGACGAGTTCATCATCCCTGTCCTTTTCTTCTTCAACTTCTTCGTCATAGCCCTCTAAAATTTTATTAAAGCCCCTGTTGGTTTTACCCGGAAACCTGTCAACCCTTGATTCCAGGCTGGCTTCTATGCATATGCCGCCCGTGAGGCTGTTTTTTTCCAGGTATGAAGGAAGCAGTATTACCAGGTCTGGCTTGATATTAAACGACCACTTTAACATGCATGTTCTTATGAAAAGGGATTGTGCGTCCCGGACTTCAAATTTTTCTGTGTCTTTATTGAGCCTGTTAATTTTTTTAAACTTTTTGATTATTGCACTTATTCTCCAGTTGCCCGGGCTTTCAATATGATTTTTAGATTTTCCGCCAAAAAACCTGTTGAACTTCTGGTAATTATACCTTCCATTTTTAAGCCTGTCTATTGTGTCAACAAGGCCCAATTCCTTTAGTATGCCTGCTTCACCCAGAAGCTCTCTTATAAAACTCTCTTTTGCTGTATTGTTTTCATTATGAGTATCCAGTGTTTTTTTGGAAATATTTTTGACCGTGTACCTGTGCCAGACATCGCGTATAAAGGCAAATTCCAGATAAATTTCAGATGATTTAACGCTCGTCCCCACATAGGGTACTGCAAAATCGATATTTTTATTATGCTCAATATATTTTAAAAATCGCTTTAAATTATCCCTGTAGAAAAGCAGATGATACAGTATGGATACAAAATTTCTTTCCTCTCTGTTAATTTTGTAATATGCAAACTCATCCTTTTTTTCTTTTATCAAATGTTCAAGAATGGTCATATTAACTCCACCTGTTTTATTTTTTTTCGGATTTGTTTTTAATCAATATCAAATATTTAAAACATTTGCAATCCTGAAATTTGTTTAAGGCAACCCCCCGGCAGAGATAGATATTGAATTGAAAAGGGGCGAGCCTGGATCAATCCTGGATCAATAATATGCTGCCGCCATTTAATCAATTACTTCAAAGGCAGCTTTTGCTGGCTGATATTTTTGGTGATGGAGTTGGCAGGGTGGTAATACTTGTCAGGCGCTTCAGGCCAAAAACAGTTTCAGGATAAAAGGGGTGCTGAAACCATTTTTGCGAAAACTCGATTTTTACGAAGATTTTTTTGGAACCAGGTGAGGGTTTATCGTCTCCTTAAGCTTCCCGGATGCTTTAAAAAGCAATACCTTTCTGGCCCTTAGCAGCAGTCTTTTGCCAGTGGAGGGGTTGCGCCCCAGGCGCTCTTTTTTATCCTTTATATAAAACTTCCCAAAACCGCTAATCAAGACATCCTCACCCTTTATGAGTTCAGATTTGATTACTTCAAGTATGGACTGCGTCGCATTATAGCCGTCCCTGCGGGTCATTCCTGTTTCTTTAATTATTTTGTCTATTATATCAGCCTTGCGAAGTGTCATTTTTTTCCCCTATAATTAATTTCATATTCACTACCGAACTAATCACATAGAATCAAGCATAACTATACTATTTCAATAGCCGGTCTCCTTTTTTATGGCTCCGCAAATAGCAATTCTACATTAAAACAACGGCTTATTTTCAAAATGCCCAAGGCAAAGACAATACATTTTATGATAAAATCATATTCAAAGCCATACACGCAGAGCTTGAGAGTCAAAAAATATTATTTTGGACTCTCTATGGAAAAAATTTTTGTTTAAATTATGGACCGGGACCAAGAGGTGTGGTGATGGGTGATTTGATTTAAATATACTTTCTGCCTGCGTCAGGGATAAACAAAAAAAAAGAAGTAAAAGTTATAGATATTACCAGGTGCCTGAACATGTCAGTTTACAATCATTACGCTTTGTACAATGCCGTATGGAAAACTCAAGGGACCTGCACCAGCAGCCTTTATTCGCATAATCTCGCACTTTACTTCCAGAACATTTCCAATCTCCAGTTCTACTACTTCATCGGGTTCCTGCCAAAGTATTGCATATCCGGTTTCATCCCGAAGTCTTATAAAGTGCATTTTTCCTCCTTTGGCAGACTCTACTTCCATATATGTAAAGTCATCACCAGACCTGGTACCAAAGTCTTCCACGGTTCCTTCGAGGATAAATCGTTTTCCAACCTTTTCTCTTTTGCCTTTATACATGCTCGACACAAACATCGCCAGCTATATAATAAAAGGTAAACCGGCTGCCGTGCGGGAGCGACTGGTTCAGGTTCCAATGTCAGATGTGACTATTTCCTCAATAACACAGGGGGAACTGCTGCATGGAGTAGCTAAGAAACCCGATGCAAAGCACCTGCCATTAGTAGCAAAAGAGTTTTTATTGCGTGTTGACATATTGCCATGGGACCCAAAGGCTGCCGAGGCTTATGCACAAATACGAAGCATATGTGAAAACGAAAGAACACCGCTGGGTGCTATGGATATGATGATAGCCGCCCATTCAATCGCTGTTGACGCAGTTCCTGGTTACAAACGCTCAGCCGTTTTATCGGGTTGAGCAGCACTTGTCCCTGGAAGACTGGACAAAACCTCTGCTTTAATTGATGGGAAAAAAGGGCTAACCAGGCTGGATAAAATCCGCAAGGGAGTTAATTGAAACCATGATCTCCCGGAGTTGTTTACTGTCGCCGATTCTGATTTTATAGATTTTTTTCAGGGCAACCGAGATTTGCAGGGCATCCAGCGAGTCAAGGCCAAGGGCGGACTCGTCGCCAAAAAGCGGTTCGCTGTCGTCGATCTCGTCCGGGTCCATTTCCAGGCCGCATTCGTCAATTATCAGTTTCTTGAGTTCCCTCTTAAAACCGTTGTCAAGTGATCCCGTCATTCTCTGTAATCTTTCTGCCAAAGGCCATGCCTGAAAGCCGCCTGTCCCTGGGCTTGAATTTTCCGTCTGCCATTTCTTTTCGTATTGCCTGCTGTAACAGCTTGTACATCTTTATCTGCTGTGATTCATCAGCATAGAAGGTATCCCATGCATACTCAAAAAGCTCCCCAAGTTTTTCCGGGGTCATCTGTTTGGGCTGATATACAACCTGATCGGCTGTGTATTCGTTCCAGTTGCGGGACAGTATTCTGCCCTGCTGTTCAATCTCGTCCCAGGCACGTGTGTGCGGGAACGGGGTCAGGACGGTGAATTCCGCCAAATCAAGTTCAATCTCCAGCAGGAAGTCCACGAGCCTTTTTATATCGTCTTCTGTGTGGCTGTCAAGGCCAAGGAGTATGGTTCCCTCCACGCCTATGCCGTGATCGTGGTAGCGTTTGACCCGTTCCCGGATGTAGTCCGAGGTATCAAAAACTGCCTGATACACGTACCACGCGCCAGCCTGGGCTGCAAAGTCAAGCACCTTTGGGTCGTCTTCAATGGGGTGGCAGCACCATTTCTTTTTCAGAGGGATCATCTCCTTAAACAGATCCAGCTCCCACTGCTTGTCCTGCGCCAGGGAGTTATCCACGATAAAGAGGCGGTTGTTGTCGATCTGCGCCATTTCCTCAATTGCTTTTGAGATTGGGCGAGGGCGGAATTTTCTCCCACCAAGATACGCAACTGCGCAGGGGTAACAACTGAACCGGCAGCCCCTGGATGCGTGGAAAAGATCGACCATCTGAACGCCCTTGTAGTTGTAAAGCCCCGGCCTGAGGATGTCCCGCCTTGCCGGGCCTACAAGCTCTATCGGGGGCGGTATGGCTGGGAAGTCGTAAACTTTTTTCAGGCAGTTATTTTTTAAATCCTCAAGAACCTGTTCCATCCGCCCCTCTGCCTCGCCCAGGAATACTGCATCAGCATGAAGTGCTGTTTCCTCTGCGTGCAGCATCGTGGTGATACCGCCAAATATAACCTTAACACCCCTGGAGCGGTAATGATCGGCGATTTCCCAGCCCCGCCTTACCTGGGATGTGAGCATCATGGAAATTCCAACAAAATCTACATCATCATCAGCACCGTCACTAAAGTCGATGTCTTCAAGATTTTCATCAACAAACTCTATTTCAACATAATCAGGGAGCGTCGCCGCAAACACGACCGGGCCGTGGGGCGGAAGGTGGAACTCGGTTTGGTATTTCAGCTTGGGCCATCGTGGATATATGAGCTTGAATTTCATTTCAGAGCCTTTATTGCAGGGTTCTCAGCAAAAGAGAATACCCTGTTTTTGACGTTATTTTAATTTCATCGGGCCTGTTTTTTGTGTTTGCCTTTATGATTGTTTTTAAAAGCAATTTCTTTTCCGAATAAAGTACTATTTCCAGGGTTTTGTCAACCCGCACGCAATATTGGACAACCTTGCTGTCTTCAGTCCTGTATCGCAACACAAAATCGCCATTTGAAAGCCTGCCCGACTCATGGGGGGAGCCTTTCGGCAAAAAATACGACAACAGGGAGTCCTCGATCATATTGTCTGCAAAAGCATCATTATCAAAGGGTGGGAGC
The DNA here is from genome assembly GCA_029939895.1 of Desulfobacterales bacterium. Lineage (GTDB taxonomy): Bacteria > Desulfobacterota > Desulfobacteria > Desulfobacterales > JAOZSB01 > JAOZSB01. Next base: position 8,116 of record JAOZSB010000034.1, on the reverse strand, counting down.
GCACGATCAACAATTGTCTGCCCGTTTTTGTGGCCTGCTGAAAACAACACAAGCCCCTCAAGGGACATCAGCGCAACCTCAAGCCCTCTGTCTGCCGGGTTTGCTGCAACAGCCCCGATCAAAAAAGCTTTTTTTCCCCCGATGATTGTACCCTCGATAAGATGGCTGTACTCTTTAATTTGCGGTGAAAAATATTTTTTCAACTCATTCTGCAAATGCTCCCTGTCCTGCTGCACCTGCATCTGCGTTAGCTCCGGGAGCTTTTGGGCGCAGGCTGCAAACAACATGGGAACCAAAAATATCAGTATGATTATTTGCAGTTTTCTCATTCGATTTCTTCAAAAAGCAATGGATCAAGGGTGTTGTTAATTTCCTGTTTCTGGAAAACAAGTTCCGTAAAGGAGTCACTGGATTCAAAAACCCGTACATACTCTATCATGCCGGGGATTTCCGCCAGCTTGAGTTCGATTTTCGATACTGCTTTTTCCATCTCAGGAATTTTCGGGATCATGGTTATGGTCTGGTTGCCGGAAAAGGTTACGTTAAAGTTCGGGGTTTCAAATTTGCCCGACATCCACATGGTAATATTTTCAATGACCGCCTGCATGGCAGTGGCGTTCACGCTTGAATCCTCAACAAACTTCTCCCCCGCCAGCACGTAGCGTTTCACGCTACCATTGTTAACAAGAAGCACGCTGCGCACCGGAGCAAAGTACTCCCAGCGCAAGGAATCCGGGGCCGCAAAAATAACCCGCCCCTTTGAGATCAAGGGTTTTTTTAGAATTTTAAGGTTTTTTTTCTGCACAAAATCAGCACTGACAGAAGTAATACCCCGTGCCTGGCTGCGAATCATTTCCAGGGAATTTCCCCATCCGCACAGCAGGAACAGCGAGCATATAAACCCGGCATGGAAAAGTTTTTTTAACACATTCCACCGTTAATCGACAGTACCTGACCAGTCACATATGAAGCATCGTCGGAAAGGAGGAACTTCACGACCTTTGCGACCTCTTCTGGTTTGCCGATTCGTGCCATTGGAATCATTCCCTTTATGACATTTTTTGGCAGTTCACTTGTCATATCAGTATCTATAAGGCCCGGCGCTACCGCATTTACACGGATGCCCGCCCTGCCGACTTCCGATGCAGCGGATTTTGTGGCGGCAATAAGCCCGGCCTTTGCTGCTGAGTAGTTGGCCTGACCACGGTTGCCTATTATGCCTGAAATTGATGATATGGAAACAACCGCACCTTTTTTCTTCTTTATCATATTTTTGAGAATCGGTTTTGTGATGTTATAAAAACCCTTGAGCGTGGTGTTGACCACCATGTCCCAGTCCTGCTCAGGCATCATTATAAACAGCCCGTCTGCGGTCACTCCTGCGTTATTGACCAGTGCTTCAATTGCACCATGTTTTTCGATCAGCCCTTCAACCGCAGGAATTGCGGTTTCGGAATCTGCAATGTCAAAACACGCCAGCTCGCCGTCGGAATCCTCCCTGACCGCAGCAAGTGTTTTTTCTGCTTCCTGGGTGTTGGAGCGATAATTTACAATAACATAGTACCCTGCCCTGGCGAGTTCTTCGCAGATCGCCCTGCCTATTCCCCTGCTGCCTCCGGTTACCAGTGCGATTTTTCTTTCGTCCATTTTATCTATCCTCATAAATTTAAAATTATTTTGTGCTTTTCATTAAATATTTTACCATGCATCACTGATTCACAGCACAGCCTCTTGTCCGTCCTTCAGCGAAATAACCTGTATCACGACCTGCGCTGCTTTTTCACCATCAATTTCTGCCCCGCCGTTGAACTGCATGTAGTTGTCAAACTCGAATCCTTTTTCGCAAAAGGCTGTTACTATTGTGTTCTCCGGGATGTTGCCCACAAAAAATTCCGTGTTTTTGATCCCCACAATAAAGCCCTTTGTCGCACCGCTGTTTCTGGTTAGCTCCATCCTGCCCTCGATTATTCCTGCTGTCTGTGCAACAAGCTCGATAAGCACAAAGGGGCTGGCGTGGCCCTTTGCAAAAAGTGGCCAGCTATTTTTCACGGTTGCTTTTGTGACTGCGGAAGCTTCGTCAACCCGCACTATATCATCAATCAGCAACATATTCCCCCGATGAGGGAGATATTTTTCGAGTAAGGCTCTCTGCATTTATAAAAATTACATTGAAATCAGATCAAAATGGTTATAAGTAAAAAATTTTACTTTTAAAAAAATCAATACGATACATGACAAATGTATTTATGTAAAGAATGAAAAATAATTCCTTATACTAAATAGCGAATACAGGAGCAGGAGCATAGCATGGAAGAACAGATTGCGGGACTCATTGAAGAATTGAAAATAAAGATGATAGAAACCCTGAACCTTACCGACATCACGCCCGGAGACATTGACGAAGATGCCCGGCTGGTGGGCGGTGACCTGGGGATCGACTCCATTGACGTGCTGGAAATGGTCATGATGATTGAAAAGGAATACAGCGTCATGATCGACAACAAGGATGTGGGGATCCGGGTTTTTGAAACGCTGAAGACCCTTGCAACATACATTGCAAAGAAAAAGAAATGAATGGACACCACCTCAACAACTAAAGTTGTTATCACAGGCACAGGTATTGTTTGCCCGGTCGGAATCGGCTGTGAGCAGACCCTTGCCGCCCTGAAAGCTGACAAAAAAGGGGTTGCGCCCCTTACGGTTTTCCCTGCTGCCGTGCCTTTGCCCGTTGGCGAGATCACCGGGCTTGACTGGAACTCGGCTATAGTTCCCCGCACCCACTTAATCGCCCAAACAGCAGCAGCAGAGGCAATGGAGGGCATCAACGCCCCTCCAGATGCCGTTATTGTGGGGATTACAACCGGGGGCATGGAAAAAACCGAGAACCTTTTATTACACAAGGAAGACCGGCCCGAAGAATACAAATATCATTCCACAGGCTCTGTAGCTGTTTTTGTGGCAGAGCAAACTGGCTGCAAAGGGCCTGCCCTGACCATTTCAACTGCCTGCTCATCCGGGTCCGCAGCAATCATGCTTGGGCTTTCCATGATTAGATCCGGCAGGTTCAAACGGGTTCTTGCAGGGGGTGCAGACTCCATTTGCAGGCTCACCTATTATGGATTTAATTCATTACAACTCATAGACCCCACAGGCGCAAAACCCTTTTGCAGAAACCGCAAAGGCATGTCCGTGGCAGAGGGAGCAGGATTTGTGCTGTTGCAGGGCGTGGATGGAGAAACCCCGGAAAATACAATGGCAGAGCTTGCAGGCGGAGGGCTTACCTGTGATGCATACCACCCCGCAGCACCGCACCCACAGGGCGCTGGCGCATTGTCGGCAATGGACAGTGCTATGCAGGATGCCCATGTAGATTTGGAATCCATAGACTACATAAGCCTTCACGGAACAGGAACCTTTGACAACGACCTTGCTGAATCAAGGGCTGTTGCAGCTTTGTTTGCAAAGGACTCTGTTGACCCGCCATCAATACCTGATTCATCATCAATAAAGGGCGCAACAGGTCATTCACTGGCAGCATCGGGTGCGATGGAGGCAGTAATTGCTGTTATGGGAATCGTCAACAGCTTTATTCCCGCAAATATTTCCGATCCCGATTCAAATTCGGAAACTGAAATACAGATCAGCCCGATCCAGAAGCCAGTAAAAAAAGAAGTAAAGGCAGTACTTTCAAATTCCTTTGGATTTGGCGGAAATAATGCATCACTGGTTATCACAAAGCCTGGATTTGCAGGTACGCAGGAGCAATCAGAAAAACCAGCACAGCAAAACCGCAGATTCACCGTTGCAGGGACATGCTGCCTGACGGCTGCCGGAGTCGGCAATACAGCAAAACAGATTGCACAAAACAAAACCCTGGCTGGATGCCTTGACAGCAAGGCTCTTGCCGAGGGGCTTCCCAATCGGGAGATCAGGCGGCTGAAGAGACTGCCGAGAATGGTTCTCAGGCTGGTGAAGGGCGCAATCGAAAACACATCTGTTTTATCTGCCTCTCCTGACGAGGATACTGCATCCAGCATAATTCCACAGTCAATTTTTTTCGGAACCGGCTTTGGGCCTCTGTCCGAAACCTATGATTTTATGACCAAGCTTTTTGAATCCGACGAGCAGTTCACAAGCCCTACTGATTTTGTTGGCTCTGTGCATAATGCCCCTGCTGGCCAAGCTGCAATCAAGTACGGTGCAAAAGGCCCGAACATCACGGCAACATGCAGATACGCACCCTTTGAGCAGGCATTGCTGTCTGCGCAGTATCTTGCCGATGACGCACCCTTTCTTGTTGTATGCGCTGACGAGTATCACGATGCCCTTTCGCCCCTGTTTGATCCGCCCCATGATCCAGGGTCCCATGCCTCTGATGGCGTGGCATCGGATGGCGGAGCAGCCTTTATAATGGAATCCGGCAAGGGCGGTACAGGCCTGGAGTGCCGTTATTACGGGACAGATTTCAAGGCTCTGGTTGACTGCGTGAAAAGGGACGAGAATAATCACAGCCCCAAAAAACCAGGTGCGATAATGGTTGCATATCCCGGAATCACAAGGAAAGCCGGGGAAAGCCTGCTTGAGGATTTCCTGGAACAGACCAGTCTGGCCTGCCCGATAATTGACTATAAAAGGCTTTGCGGTGAACATGCATCTGCCTCGGCAGTTGCCGCTGGAATATCAATGGAGTTACTAAGCAAGGGCATTCTGCCCGGTTCGCTGATAAACGGTGATAACATGGACATGACGGGAAAATCTATCCTGATATTAAATTTAGGCAGGGTTCTGACATTGACGGAGGCAGGATGAAAATTCTGCTGATCTCTGCAAACAGGCTCCTTGAGCCGTACCCGGTCTACCCACTGGGGCTTGACTATGTTGCTGGTGCGATTCCAGACAGGCATGAGGTCAGGCTTCTTGATTTGAACCTCATTGCCAACAATGATGATGCACTTGAAAATGCGATAACAGAATTTGCACCGGGCCTGATTGGAATCTCTGTCCGCAATATCGACAATACTGACAATTCTGCATCACAGGGATTTATGGGCTATTATAAGGATCTCATCAAATCCATAAAAAAAGTTGCTGCGTCCCCCATAGTTCTGGGCGGAAGCGGGTTTACGATTTTTCCTCGCGAGATGCTCCATGCTGTTGGGGCTGATTACGGCATAATTGGCGAAGGGGAACGGCTGGCAGCCCTTGTGGATGCTATAGAAAACAACAGGAACACGGCAAACCTTCCCGGCACGATTGCAAGGGCATATGATTTAGAGACATCCGCTTCGATTCACATCCCGCCGCCACTGGATGCAGGGTTTACACGGCAGTTCCGCCCGGATGCGTCCCATGTTGATTTTTATTTAAAAAAAGGGGGAATGCTGAACCTCCAGACCAAGCGGGGATGCCCTTTCAGGTGTATTTACTGCACATACCCCCACATCGAGGGCCGGAAAATGCGGCTTATCCCGGCTGATGAGATTGCAGACACTGCAAAGGGGCTGGAAGATGCTGGAGCAAAATACATCTTCATATCTGATTCTGCCTTTAATGCAGACACAGACCACAGCATGGAGGTTGCAGAGGCGTTTATTAAAAAAGGGATTTCAATACCATGGGGAGCATTTTTCGCTCCGATTTCGCCACGGGCCGGGTATTTCCGCCTGATGAAAGAGGCTGGCTGCACCCACATTGAGTTTGGAACCGAGGCCCTGAGTAACCAGGTGCTAAAGGCGTATGGCAAGCCCTTTAGTGTGGATGATGTTTTTGCGGCCCACGCTGATGCTGTGGATGCCGGGCTTTTTGCGGCCCATTATTTTTTGCTTGGCGGCCCTGGTGAAAATCTGTCCACCCTCCAGGAAACATTATCCAATGTTGACAAACTGCATAAAACCGTACTATTTTTTTTCTGTGGAATGAGAATTTATCCCAACACGGAACTCTATAATATTGCCCTCGGTCAGGGCTTGATTTCCGGGCCTGTGGAACTTCTGGAACCGGTTTTTTACACCAGCAGCGACCCGGCATCAGACCCGGGGGATGTTCTCGAAACAGTACGAAACAAGGCCGCGGGCCGCAGCAACTGGGTAATTGGTGCTGGAGGCGAAGAAACCGGCAAAATTATCAAAAGAATGCACGCCAGGGGTTTTTCCGGGCCTTTATGGGAATATCTTATTGCATAGGCATTAAAAGTCTGTAAATTTTTATGCATGAAAGCAATTTTTTTGATAATACAGCCATAATAATCACGACTCATAACAACCTGTTTTATATCAACAAACAACGTCCAACAGGGAAACGGAAACGTTTTTACAAGTGTATACAATTAAAAAGATTGAAATCTTGCCTGACAATAGTGTATATGCAGAAGGTTATATTAGTGATGATCCAGAACTGTTTGCTGGACATTTTCCAGAAGACCCTCTGCTGCCGGGTATTGTGGAGCTTGAAATTGTAAAAGCAGCATTGGAATCTGCCCTTGAAACAGAGCTTGACATTAAAAGCGTAAAACGGGTGCGGTTCAGACATACTGTCAGACCGGGTGATTTTTTTTCGATTTCTGCCACGCCCGGAAAAAAAAACAGGAACGCATACACATACACTTTCACGGCAGAACAAATTGCCGCCGGAAGCGGTATTATTACGATTGGAAATCAAAAATAGTAATGAGGGAGAATGGTAACCATGCCATCTAATGACTTAACGCTTGAAATAGCAAAAATTATTATTGATGAATTAAAGCTTGAAGACGCAACCCCGGAATCCTTTGACCCGGAACTCGACCTTGTGGATGAACTGGGGATTGACAGCATGGATATGACAACTGTCGTGCTGGTGTTGCAGGATCAATATTCAATCAGGATAGATGAAGATGATTATCCAAAACTCACAAACCTGCGGCTCATTGTAGAATATGTCGAAAAAACGATAAAACAAAACGCTGGAGAATAGCAAATTGGATATCGCACGGACAGCCGAGGACAAAGACAATCTTCCTGAAACAAAAGTCTGGAAATTTTCAGACATCCTCGCCATCCCGGAAGTAAAGCAACGGTGGCTCAAGGTTAAGAAGTACTTCTTCCTGCGTGAGTCCACCTACGACATGACCAACCGCTGCAACATCCGCTGCAATGGCTGCTATTACTTCGAGGGCGAAAAACAGTTTGCAAAGGAAAACATCGACGTACAGGCATGGCGGCAGCACATGGAAAAAGAAAAGGAGCGGGGAATAACTTACGTGGTTCTGGCAGGAGCCGAGCCTTCCCTTGTTCCGGAACTTTGCCAGGCCTGCTATGATGTACTGCCCCTTGGTTGCATTGCCACCAATGGTTTTAAAAAAATTCCAGAATCAGTCGGGTATAAACTTCACATATCTGTGTGGGGAAACGACGAGACAAGCCGCAGAGTCAGAAAAGCCAAGGATCTGCTTTTAAAACAGATTGAGAATTATAAGTCTGATCCCAGGGCTGTGTTTGTATACACCTTTACCAAATTTAATATTGATGAGGCAGACAGCGTAATACAGGTGCTTGAGGAAAATGGATGCAAGGCAACATTTAATATGTTTTCCGAGCCAGTGGGCTATACCGGCGATTTAAAGCATGATGCAGCATCCCTTGCACGAACCCGGGAGAAAATGCTTTCACTTATTGAAAAGTACCCGGAAACGGTTCTTTTTTCACCATACAACGCAGTCACACACACCCACACAAAAGGGCTTCACGATCTTTTTGAATGCCCCTATCCGAGGCGCAACCCCTCTGGCGATCTGGGGCTTGGCAGAACGTTTCGGCAGTATAGAACCGATTTAACATGGGACAGGGACGCAGCCTGCTGTGTACCAGATACTGACTGTGATGATTGCAGGCACTACGCAGCCGGAAGTGCCGTGGTGACCTCAAAGCTGTACAGACACGCAGAAAATCCAGATACATTCAAGGCGTGGCTCGACTATGTGGAAACCTATTTAGCAGTATGGGTAACCGGCTACGACAAGGGTGCAAACCTGACAAAAAGCCCGACTCCGCCGCCTGGACATAATGTTTTTTAACCGGATTAGTTTAGTGACATATTTTAGTATAAAATTTTTTGTAGTTTTAAGAAAATATCCAGCTTC
>JAOZSB010000267.1:1884-6260 GCA_029939895.1 Desulfobacterales bacterium | reverse complement strand
AAAAAGCAAATTTTGATTGACAAATGTTTGAATACTTGATCTTTTATTGATATATATAAAATTTTAAATCGCCTGAATGTAGAAAAAAAATATCTTAATGGCATCTGTCTTCATTTAATACAACGTATTGCATGGCATCGTTGAATTATTTTTTCACTGTTATGATCTGCAATTTGAGTTCTCAAAGGAGAAGTGATGGGCATCCGAAAACTGCTTACATTCAGTATTATGTATTGTTTTTTGTTTTTATGGGTATCTCCTGTTTGTGGCGGGGGAACCCTAAAGCTGCTGGTCTGGGAAGGTTATGCTCCTCCCAGGCAGGTTAAGCAGTTCTGTGATATTGTAAAGAAAAAACTTGGGAGGTCAGTAAAGGTTCAGGTCAGCTATAAGGTTTCTGATCCCAAGGAGTTTTATAATGCCCTCAGGGGGGGGGGATGCCCATATTGTGTCCCCGGCGCATAATATCATCAAAGATGAACGGTTTAATTATATTCGAAAAAAACTTGCCCTGGCCCTGCGCATGGATAACATTCCCAATTATCGTGATATACTGGAACCACTTCAAAATGCTGAATACATCAGCGTGGATGACAGGGTCTATGGAGTGCCACTGGCTCATGGTCCCTACGGACTGGCTTATAATACTAAATATTTTAAAACCCCTCCTGAGAGTTGGAATATTTTATGGGACAAGAAATATATAGGAAAATACACCATCAGCAAAGATTACTATGAGGTAAACTGTTATATTACGGCAATGAAGCTTGGTTATTCTGCTAATCAGTATTATAGTTTTGATTTTTTGAAGAGTTCTGATATTTTTAGAAGAAGATTGAAGCAACTTGCGAAAAATTCTCATTCTTTCTGGACAGGGGTAGATAGTGCCAATGACCTGCGGGGAATGGCTCTGGCGACCACCTGGGGATTTTCCCTGTCGGCATTAGCGAAGGAAGGCGAGGTATGGAAAATAGCCTCTCCAAGGGAAGGAACTACAGGATGGGTTGATAATTTTATAGTAAACAACCAACTTAAAAATGATCCTTTTCTCAGGAGGGTGGCAGAAGAATGGATGAATTATATTCTCAGCCCTGAATTCCAAGCAGAGGTGGTTGTGAGGCAGTTGGGATGCGACCCTGTTAATATAAAAACCCGCCAATTACTGACTCCCCAGGAGATAAAAAAACATCATTTAGATGAAGCTGATTATTTTATTAAACATAGAATCCTGTGGCCGACACTCTCGCAAAGACACCGCAATGGCATGAGTTTGCTCTGGAAACAGGCTATGGAATAATAGACTCGCTGTATTATTTATCTATAAGCTATCTTAAAAAAAAATACCAAATACCTGCCCCTCGCACCTTCAGCCCCTGTTTACAATTTTAAGGAAGCCTGGGTGGCGGGTTTGTTGTAAAAAAAATCAATACAAAAAAATAATTGTTTATGTGGATATGAATGTAGTTGATTCAATTGGAAATTTGTTTTAGGTTTATTTTTGATTTTGATTTTGATTTTGATGCTGAAAATTTCAAAAATGAAGCACTAAAAAAAATAAGGAGACACGATGATAGTTACTGCAATACTGGGAAGCCCAAGAAAAAAAGGAGCCACCTCAACCATAGCGCAAAGCTTTGTTGAAGAAGCAGAAAGCCGTGGCGCAGAAGTAAAAAATTACTTCCTGCATGGAATGGATTATAAGGGTTGTCAGGGCTGTCATGCCTGTAAATCCAAAACCGAAGACTGCGTTATGAAGGATGATCTTACTGCCACTCTCGAAGATATTAAAACCTCTGACATTGTAGTATTTGCATCACCAGTACACTATTGGGATGTTTCAGGCCAGTTTAAATCTTTTTTTGACCGCACATGGTCCTTTGTAAAACCAGACTATAAAACAAACCCCGAACCATCACGGGTGCAAAAGGGTAAAAAAGCAGTACTTGTTTTAAGCCAGGCTGATATGGAAGATGTGCATAAGGATGTGTATGAAAAATATTCATTTTTTCTTTCAATGTATGGATTTGAAGTATATCTCATAAGGGCTGTTGAAATGCAAAATGATGCATCCAGAATCACTGAGGCCATAAAACCATACACCACAAAGGCAAGAGAAATTGCAGCACAAATGATTCCCAAGGATAAAGAATGGGCTGAACGATTTGACTCATAAGAGGGGAAACAGCACATGAAAAAGGTTCTTGTAATACTGGGCCATTCTTCAAGCAGCAGCCTGTGTGCATCATTGGCTGCACAGTACTGTGAAGGGGCAGAAGAAGCCGGCAGTGAAGTAAAGCAGCTAAACCTTGGTGAGTTAAACTTTGCTCCATTTCTTGACGGTGGGTATGTTGAAGATCAGGTCATAGAGCAGGATATAATAAAAGCACAGGATGATATTAAATGGGCTGATCACCTGGTTATAGTATATCCAACCTGGTGGTCAACACCGCCTGCATTGTTTAAAGCATTTTTTGAGCGGACAATGCTGCCTGGCTTTGCATACAAATACAAGAAAAGCAAAAAGGTGGTGGCCTGGGATAAGTATCTGATGGGAAAATCTGCCAGAATAATAAGCACAATGGATTCCCCGCCCATGTATTACCAATGGGTTGTCGGGGATCCAGGCTTTAAGATGATGAAAGATATATTGAACTTTTGCGGCATTAAGCCTGTTAAAAAAACCTATTTTGGCTCCGTAAAAATGTCAACGGAAGACAAAAGAAAAAAATGGCTCCAGGCATGCTATAAGTTGGGGCAGCAGGATTAGGCGTATAACAAGCTTCCTATACAACCCGGTTTTTTATGGAACCGAGTTTGTCAATGGAGCATTCGACAATGCTTCCTTTGCTCAGGAGTATTGGCGGTTTCCTGAAAATGCCCACGCCTGATGGAGTTCCGGTGGCTATAACGTCGCCGGGCATCAGGGTTATGTCCTGGCTTATGTATCTTATTATTTCTGGTGCATCAAATATCAGCTTTCCTGTGTCTGAGTCCTGCATTACTTTTCCATCCACAATTGTTTTCAGCCTGAGTGCGTGAACATCTCCCACCTCATCCTTTGTAACAAGGGCAGGGCCAAGGGGCGCAAATGTATCAAAGGACTTGCCCCGGAACCACTGGGAATCAGAAAACTGCACATCCCTTGCTGATACATCGTTCATGATGGTGTATCCGGCGATGTAGTCAAAGGCTTTTTCTGGAGCAATGCGTTTGCCCTGTTTTCCAATTACTACTGCAAGTTCTACTTCCCAGTCTACCTTGTTGCTGGTGGCAGGGTATAGGATATCGTCATATGGCCCGTTTAATGCATTTGCAGCTTTGCTGAAAACAAGTGGGGCTTCCGGGTTTTCAAAGTTGCCTTCCTTTGCATGTTCTTCGTAGTTCTTTCCAATGCACAGTATTTTGGAGGGTGCTTTAACAGGAGGGCCAAGGCGAACATCAAGTTCTTCGCCTTCTTCATTTACTTCTGCAATTTTTTCAAGCCAGCCGTTTTCAAAGAATTCAGCGGTAATATCAGGAATATCGGGAAATATTTTTGTCAGGTCAATAATTTTATTGTTATTGAGCAGTCCAGGTTTTTCTTTTCCCGGCTCACCGAATCTAATTATCTTCATGGTTTAATCCTTACAAATTTTTATCAGGGTAGTTTTCGTTATTGACTGGCTCTGGCCCGTTGTCAGACTGGATTTGCCTTTGTGCTTCTTCCATGCCGTCATTATAGCATTTGTTGCCGTACCAGTCGATCTGTCGGCAAACCCCGCGAATTATGTTTACTTCCCTTGCCTTGAGTCCCAGGCGTGTAAAAAAACGTCTGATGTTGTTCATCCAGTAGTCTGGGTTATTCTTGTCAATGCAGCACAGTCTCACCAGGATTTCCTTGACCTGATCGTACATCGGGTCAAGTTCATAACGGGTAGCCATACGGGGAGCAAAGTCTTCGCTGTCTTCTATCTGCGCTTTTAATACTTCATAGCACATCACCATAACCGCCTGTGCAAGGTTTAAGGAGGAGAAGTTTGCAGTCGGTATTGTTACAAGTTCATGGCAAAGGCGCACGTCTTCGGTGAGAAGGCCTGTGTCTTCCGGGCCGAAAACAAGGGCGCATTTGTTTTCTTTTGTTATTGATACAAGTTTTTCTGCGGCTTTTTCTGGTGCTGATGAAAGCCTTTGTTTGCCGTGCCTTGCGGTCATGCCGACAACATGGCTGAAGTCTGCAAGAGCTTCCTTGAGGGTGGCATAAAACTTCATGTTGTTGATGACATCCTTTGCTTCGTGGGTTGCCATCCTGCTGATCTTGTCCATATTGATGAGCCGTGCCTGATCCATATCAAAAAGCCGTGCTTTATCAATATCAGAAAGCCGATCTTTGTCTGTATCGG
>JAOZSB010000267.1:0-1784 GCA_029939895.1 Desulfobacterales bacterium | reverse complement strand
AAAGCCGAGCTGTATCAACAGCGGAAAGCCGAGCTGTATCAACAGCGGAAAGCCGAGCTGTATCAACAGCGGAAAGCCGGGGCGGTTCAATATCAAAAAGCTGGGGCTGGACAACAATGAGTTCGCCCAGCCCCATGTTTTTTGCTGCCCGTGCGGCGGCCCCTATGTTTTCCGGGTACTTTGGCCCCTTTAACACTATTGCAAGGTTATCGAGGCGCGCCTTTTCAGTCATTATATTACCAGTTGGTTATGTTTTTTTTTAAAATTTTGCCAGTCGCATTACAGCAAAATCTGAAATTGCATTAACGGTCAGGTTAAACAATTTCAAAGGAATTGAAGAAGTATCCAATTTCAAAAGCAGCAGTGTCTGGAGCGTCTGAGCCGTGGACTATGTTGCTTTCGATGCTTGAAGCAAAGTCAAATCTTAGTGTTCCTTCAGCAGCTTCCTTGTAATTTGTCGCACCCATCAGCTCTCTGTTTTTGGCTATTACATCATCGCCTTCAAGCACCATTGGAACACACGGGCCAGAGCACATGAAATCTGTCAGGGAATCAAAAAATGGTCTTTCCTTGTGAACCGCATAAAAGCCCTGTGCCTGTTCTTTGGTCATGTGGATCATTTTCATGGCGGCAACCCTTATGCCGTTTGCCTCAAATCTTTTAATTACTTCGCCTATAACAGCCTGTTTAACACCATCTGGTTTTATAATTGAAAGCGTTCTTTCCATTTTACTTCTCCTTTAATTTGTATGAAAGAGATCATAAATACCTACAATTCTTTCATATTTCGTTGAGGGCAGCTACATAAACTCATAAGTTGGTCTGCCCCTGGCAGTTTGTTGGACTGATGTAGTGGAATAAAAAGTTTCGCCCTGGATATAATTGTTTATATCCGGGCGAATTTTTCCGATCAATTTTTTTGTGGGTTAATTTTTGATAATATTTTTGCTTATTTCATGACCAGGCCTTAGGTATAAACTAAGCCAAAAAGCTTCGACAAAACATTTAATGTTATTGATAGTGCTTATGTAGGAAATTTTTCCTTAGCCACGTCAATGTAAATAGATTCCGGGAATTCTTTAACGATCCTGTCAAAGAAGTTCTGGCTTTTTGCAGTATCGCCCATCAGCTCGTAAATGCGGCCCTGGTTGAATACAGACTCTGCCTTGAGTGCTTCATCTGCTTTTTCTTCAACAAGCTTGAAGTATCTCAGGGAATTGGTGTAATCTTTTTTACCTTCATAGGCATATGCCAGGCTGTTGGTTAACAGATCCCTGTAGTAAGGGTCTTTTTTAAAAGCATTAAGAGCAGTATTGTAAAGATTGATAGCCTGGTCGTATTCTCCGGCATGGTAGCATGCGTGTCCAAAAAAAACACGTGTAATGCTTGTGTTTTTGAGTCTTGGATAGTTGTCCAGAATTTCCTGGAATTTGGCTTGATTTTCCTCTAATGCCTTGTGTGGGCCAAATTTTACTACGCTTTCTGCGTGTTCGGTTCTGGCTATGGTGAGCAGCTCGCCTGCTTTGGTTTCAGCACGAACACCAAAAAACTTCATCATGGATACTCCAGCCAGCGCAACAAATATAAATGCCACAATTGCAATTGTGGTGGTTTTATTTTCAATACACGCAGCAACAAAGCGCTGGCCTACTGTCAGGAACTCATCAGGCTGTTCTAATTCGCGTTTCCTAGACCTGGAAACTTTTGACTGTGACATTATTTCCTCCTTTTTAAATGTACCTGATAAAAAATGTCTTCACATCCAATATCTGCGTTGTAAAAAA
>JAOZSB010000266.1 GCA_029939895.1 Desulfobacterales bacterium | reverse complement strand
TGCCCAAATCCAATTGAAATTATTCGATTTTTAACGGGACACTACTGATTTTATATAATCCAGCCTGGCCTTGGGGATATGCAGATCCCGGTAATAATATACCTTTCAATTATACTTCTCATGGCAAGACAGGCGCTGGACAGGCACTTGCAGCTAAAGTCAAAGGCCTCTATGATGGCGCTTGCAGGTGCATTGTTTTTTCTGGCATCTGATTCCTTGCTTGCCCTGAACAAGTTTCATGATGGTATTACCCTGCCGCCATTTTTTGTAATGTGGACATATCTTGCAGCACAATGGCTGATTGCAAATTCAATCGCAGCTAAAGAAGATAGTTAACAAAATATCTCGGATGTGATGTGGTAAATTAAAAAATGACAGCATCAATTCAGCCCTGAAGGGGCGACATATACCATCTAATGACCTGATCATTATAGAAAAGACACTTGGCCTTTGTGGATAGTCGCATATTTTCATTAAGGCACACCGATTAATTAGGAGAAAAAAATGTTGAACGTATACTCTGCTACCTGGTGTCCCCACTGCCAGAAGGCAATAAAGTTTTTGGAAGAAAATAATATTGAATTTAATGTAATAAATATCGAAACCCAGCCCCCTGATGTGGTTCAGAAGGTTGTTGAAGTAAATGGCGGAGACGACTGGGTGGTTCCTACCCTGGAATTCAACGGGACATGGCGACCGGGCAAGGTTTTTGAAGCAAACAGCTTTAAACAGGATATTCAGAAAATGGGCGTGATTGACTAACTTTGAATCTTGCTCTCTGATCTGGAAGTAATTACATAATTTTCGACCTTGCTGCTATATCTGCACAAGGAGAATCCTGCGACCGTAAAAGTCTTTCCACTCGTGGATTACGTTTGCGGTTTTGCGAATGTAGTTTTCTATTTTTGGGAAATCTTCTTTTTTGTATAATTTTTCTTCAAGGATCATGAAATCCATTTTCTTAGCTTTCAGGCGTGCAATAGTCAACCCTGGCGAGTCAGGCTCAAATAGCAGCGGCAGCTTGGTATCCCTGTGACAATACGGCTCTATGGATTCAAGGTTTGAGTAAAAATGTACAAATAACGGAAAATAAGAAGTAGAAATGACCTTGATTTCACTGTCAGGCTTTTTGCCAAGTTCTTTGCTCAGATTTTTGCCTGAACTGTAGTTTTGAGAAAGATAAATTCCAACATCCTTATAAATTTCCCATTCCTCGCCCCTTGTTTTCAAGTTTTTACCAAGTCCCATCACGATAATAAAAGTAAGAAGAATTACCAGGGGAGTGTTTTTGCGTGCAGGGAACTTGCGGGAAAAATAGGATAAAATCCTTTCAGCCCCAAGGCCGAAGAAAATCCATGACGACATGATCATGCCAGCAAGGTGTCTATATTCAATAACCCAGCAGTCAAGAACTTGAATATATAATACCGGGAAGGACGCAAGTATGCAAAGGAGGAAGTATAATGTGGTTTTGTCTTTTTTGGCAGATGCCTTGAAGTCAATAAAACCAGCAAAAAAAATAATAAGAAAGTAGTAAAAGTAGCCTTCCAGGATTCTGTTAATAATAACCACCAGCGCAACATAGCCAATCAGGCCCTTTGACATTTCAATAAATAATGAAACCTCCGTGGGGTCCGTAAGAACTCTAAGCCGTTCAAGTTCTTCAACCAGGTATGCATGTGTTGATATGGGACCTTTAAGTTTGCTGATTACAGGGTCAATTTTAAACCTTTGTGAAAAATCAAAATTACTTGTCTGCTCAAGGGTTATTCCAGCAACAGCTATGAGTATTATTGGAGCAAAAAAGAAAAGAAGCGACTTAATCTTTTTTTGATTCAAGGTAAACAAAGGAAATGCGCCTGCCATGAAGTAGAAGACAATGCCCTCAATCCGGCTCAGCGAAGCCAGGATAAAACAGATGCCGGACAAGATCAGGGCGCAGTCATTGATTGAGGGTAAAAACTTTAATGCTTTTTTTTGAACTGAAGACTCTTCATCTTCTGCAGGCGTGGAGCTTTTGATATTATCATACCATTTAATAAGGAAGTAAAAAGACCAGGCTAGAAAAAACCAGTAAAAGGGGTCACGCAATACATCCGCACTGCGGCTGACAAGGACAGGCAAAAATGCGTACACCGAAAGTGCAACAGCGCTTGCGTGAGAGCTAAATCGGCTTCGACAGCACATGGCAACTGGGATTAACGTGGCTGATCCAAAAAACAGAGAGACCAGCATGGCAGCCAGTTCCCAGTCCCTGACAATTGAATAGCAGGCAGCAGTAAAGATTGGGACAAGAGAAATGTTGGGCATTAAGCAGCCAAAAATACTGCCAAAATCACCGATATACATCGCCTTTGCCTGGTATATGTACAGCAATGCATCGGGGTTTAGGATTCTGGTATTTAGAACAGCGTAAATCCTGACAAAAAAACCAAGTAGAAGAATAAAAAGAATGAGCTTTTCATTCATTAATTTTTCAAAAATGTTTGCCTGCTTCATTTCATGATCGTTTCTTGTTGGCAACTTAATAGTCCAATTTTTTTTATTCAGGATTATATTGACAGCTTTATCTAAATAGCCATTCAGATTATATTGATTTTAGCTTTTGCTTTTCATCCAGTCAACAATTTTCAGCCATGTATGATTTGGGGCGTGGATTCCGCAAATAAGATCAATGTGTCCCCAGTGAGTGCCAGTATCTTTTTTGTTAAAAGTTACCATGGTTTTGTCACTGGCCCCGGCATTGTCAAATGCTTCAATTATGGAGTCCACAGGCACTGCATAGTCCCTGTCACCGCAAATAAACAGGAATGGAGTTTCAATATCAGTTATTCTTTTTTCCAGGTTTGTATCGTTATTCCGGGAAAAAAGCTGTTTTTTGTGTCCCCACATAAAGAAAAATTTTATCACGTTGAAGCTGGTACGATCAAAGCCTTTTGTTATTCGCTGGACAAGAATATCCCTTTCAATTGTTCCAGGATACCAGAGTTGAAGTGGGAAAAAATATTTATTGCTGTCGAGTATAAAAAGCCCGGAATTTAAAATCAGGCCAATTGCATCAATGTGAAAGGATTTTGGTTCTGATGAAAAGGGGTAAATTTTTGCAGCACTCATTCCCATTTTAGCAATTGCTTTCAAGACAATGTTGCCCTTTGTGAGCTGGTAGGGGCCGCCGATTGAGATAATGCCAGCAAGATATTTTGTGTGTTCTTTTCTGATGCTGTAGATAAGTGATGCACCAAGGCTGTGGCCTATATAGAAAAATTTTTTGGAACCGTTGAGGCGATATATCTCTTTAATTAGTGCAGGCAAATCAAAGTCAATATATGACTCAATTTCAGAAGGGTAGTCGCTGCCGTTGGCCCTGCTGAGTCCGTGTCCCCGGAGTTCCACGTTAAAGGTCTCGAACCCGTTTGCAACAAGAAAGTTTTCCATGCTTCTTTTTGGAAGTGTCCATGAAAAACGGTTTTGTCCCAGGCCGTGAACAAGCATAACCGCCCCGACTGGTTTTCCCTCAGCAGGCCTTTTGCGGGTCATGATGAGGTTCATGCCGTCACTGGTTTCAACTTCCAGAATTTCTCTGAAAAGATTTACAGTAGTTTCATTATTAACAATGGATGTGCGTTTGTTTTTTTTTGTCATGAATCCAGGATAATGTTCAGGTGTTAGAGTTCAGATATAGCAGACACCGCCAAGAGCCGGGCAGTTAATATAAAAAAACAAAACAAAAAATCAAGCTCATGCAAAAAGGGGAAGCGAAAATCGCCTCCCCCGGTTGCAACTTGAATCAAATGCTATTGATAGGCAAAAATTCCTTTAAAGTCTTCTGCCTTCAGTGATGCGCCACCAATGAGTCCGCCGTCAATATCGGTTTGTTCGAGCAGTTCTTTTGCATTGCTGCCCTTCATGCTTCCACCGTACTGGATTCTCAAGGATGCTGCTGTTTCGTCATCAAATATGGACTTCAGCACGTTGTTCCTGATAAAGTCATGAACTTCCTGGGCCTGTTCCGCAGTGGCTGTCAGGCCGGTTCCGATTGCCCATACTGGCTCGTAGGCAATTACTGTATTGCGTGCCTGCTCTGCGGTAAGTCCGGCATATGCGCCCTTTGTCTGGGTTTCAACAACGTTATTTGTCTTGTTTTGTTCTCTTTCTTCAAGGGTCTCGCCAATGCAGACAATAGGAGTGAGTCCACCGTCAAGGGCTGCTTTTGTCTTTTTATTTACGGTTTCATCTGTTTCATTAAAATATGTCCTCTGCTCGCTGTGACCCACCAGCACGTACTCTACGCCTACTGATTTGAGCATTTCCACGGAAATTTTTCCAGTGTAGGCTCCCTTTGCTTCCCAGTGCAGATCCTGTGCTCCAACTTTAACGTTTGAACCTTTCAGGACTTCTGCTACAGCAGCCAGGCATACATAGGCAGGGCATACGACAATGTCTACATCTGTGGTGCCGCTTGCAGCAGCTTTAATGGCGTTTGCTAGTTCAACAGCTTCTGAAGCTGTTTTGTTCATTTTCCAATTTCCGGCAATTATTGTCTTGCGCATGTTGTTCACCTTTCATTTATTATAATTGTTTGCTTTTTTTTATGGTTTATTGGCCTGCTGGTTTATCCTCTTTTAAATTACTTCTCAGATAATGCAGCAACTCCTGGCAGCACCTTGCCTTCAAGGAATTCAAGTGATGCACCGCCGCCGGTTGAAACGTGGGAGACCTTGTCTGCAACGCCGGCTTTTTTTACGGCTGAAGCAGAGTCGCCGCCACCTATGACTGTGGTTGCACCGTTTGAAGTAGCTGTGACGAGTATGTCTGCAATGGCGTAAGTGCCTTTTGCAGTGGAATCTATTTCAAAAACACCCATTGGGCCGTTCCATACAACTGTTTTTGCGTCTCTTAAAACGTTGCTGAAAATATTAACGGTCTCCTGGCCGATGTCAAGGCCTATGCAGTCTGAGGGGATTTCCTCGACCTTTACGGTTTTGAGTTCGCCGGTTGTTTTTGCACCAAAGTCAAAGGAATCTGAAATAATGCAGTCCGTAGGAAGTAAAATTTTGTCTCCGCCTTTTTCAAGCAGCTCCTTTGCCAGAGGGAGTTTATCTTCTTCCAGGAGGGAAGTTCCGATTTCTAACCCCTTTGCTTTGAAGAAGGTAAAAATCATTGCACCACCTATAAGCAGCTTATCCACCTTGGCAAGAAGGTTGGAGATTACGTCGATTTTACCAGAAATTTTTGCTCCGCCCAGTATTGCAACAAACGGGCGTTTCGGGTCTGCTGTGGATTTGCCAAGGTAGTCAAGTTCCTTTGTCATCAAGTAGCCGGATGCACATTGATCGATGAACTTTGTAACCCCTTCTGTGGAGGCGTGTGCGCGGTGGGCCGTGCCGAATGCATCGTTAACGTATACATCGCCAAGTTTTGAGAGTTGTTCAGCAAAGGCTGGATCATTTTTTGTTTCTGCATCATGGTATCTCAGGTTTTCGAGCAGAAGTACTTCACCGTCGCCCAGTTTGGCAGCAGCAGCTTCAACATCTGCGCCCACGCAGTCGTCTGCAAAAGCAACAGGTTTTCCAAGCAAGTCGCCAAGTACCAGTGCGCATGGCTTCAGGGACATTGCTGGGTTTCTTTCTCCCTTTGGTCTTCCAAGGTGGGACATGAGGATGAGCCTGCCACCATTGTCGGACACGTATTTAATTGTGGGAAGTGCAGCGCGTATTCTTTTGTCGTTGCCAACAGCACCATTGTCAAAGGGTACGTTGAAGTCAACACGCATTAAAACTTTTTTGCCTTTGAGATCGAGGTCTTCGACTGATAGCTTTGCCATTTTTCCTCCTGGTTATTCCGATTGTTCGGTTATTAAGTATAAAAAAACTTTAAGGTAAACTAAAAAATTTAAACAAAACTCATCAGGGGTGCTGCAACAGCAGGATACGACCTGAAGCACGTAAGCCTTAAGTCATCTATGCTGGCAAAATTATCCTGAAAAGATCGGTATCAAAACAATGTATTTTTTCACCGATTATTAACACTTGTTATTGATTTTTGTTTCTTTTATCAGTTTATAATAAAGAATGCAATCTATAAATAGATACCATGGAAAAACGTGCCCTTTTATCAAATTTCGTCGTTTGGTTGAAGTTTTACTCCTCTGATTTTAAGATTTGTGATAGTTGATACAAAGACGGGTTTGCGAAAATAAGTAAAAATAACATCTCAGTAGTGTCCCGTTAAAAATCGAATAATTTCAATTGGATTTGGGCACTAG
>JAOZSB010000265.1 GCA_029939895.1 Desulfobacterales bacterium | reverse complement strand
GCTGGCACTGCCATATTATCAGGCACAAAAAAAATTCTTCATATTTGGTATTATCAGCCCAGCCTGCAATAAGTCTTTCGTGCGCCAGGCAAAAAATATCTTCACGACGGGATTGTTTTTAAATTTATTCATTTATTTAGCCAGGCAGCTTTTGCTTCCTGGTGCATGGTATTTTCCGTTCCGTTGTAGCGTGGTGAGAAGTGGAATATGGTAAGTTCTTTAGTGTTGGTGGTTGCTGCTATTTCGCCGGCTTGTTTTGTTGTGAGGTGGTGTTTATCGAGTGCGAGTGATTTGTCAGCGTCTGAGAATGCTGCTTCGATATATAGGTGGTGGGTGTTTTTGGCGAGTTTGGTGATTTTTCGGGTATTTTCTGGAGTGAAGGCGCAGTCTGCTATGTATGTGATTTCCTGTCCAGGAGTCAGGGTGGTTATGGTGTTTGTCAGTTCTTTTAGTTGGAATGTTTTTTTTGTTTTGTTGGATTCAAATTCAAAGGGTCTGTCCTTGAAATCGGGATCATCAGTATAGGAGGTATGGTGTTGGGGGTTGGTATTGCTGTCATTGGGGAGGGCATTGTATACTGCATTTTTAAGTTCCTTAAGCCAGGGGCCGATTTCAAGTCCCAGGGACTCTACTGCTTCCTTTATAATGTTAACCTGTAGCCGTTGTCTCAGGGAAAAGCCCAGGACTGGGATTCCATGGTCAAGCACCTGTGCGTATACTTCCAGGGCGGGCTCTGAAAGGATTGGCGAGTCTATGGTTATGTTGTTTTGTATGGATGTGTTTGTGGGTGCGAATTTGTCTTTGCACCTGTATTCGGTGGTGGTGCGTTGATTTTCAAGGACTTCGGTGACAACAATATCCAGGCTTGCGGGGAAGCGTTCAACCAGGTTCCATGTGTATCCTGCAAGCTTGCCCCTGACGTTTTCGTGAATGCCTTTTGGCCCGAACAGGAATATTTTTTTATCCCTGCCCAGCAGCAGTCGCAGTAGTGTATCGAATCCAGTAAAATGATCCATATGGGTATGGGTCACGAATATATGTGTGATTTTAAGAATATCCCTTGGAGAGAGTGTGCTGATGTCTCCAAGATCAAAAAGGATGGCCCTGTTCTCAAAGGAGAATGGAACAAAGAGACCAGGATCGTCAAAGGGGCCGTTTACAAGCCGTGGCATAAAAAGTGGACTCATGGGTTTTAGACCAGTTGCTTGATAACCACTCTGTTTATGCAGTAGTAGACTTCTTCATCCGAGCCATAGATATCGACCACGTCCTTGTGATTTATCATGGTTTCGAGGATAAATGCGGTCACATAAATGCTTACTATGTTGGGGCGTTCGATTATCGCTCTAAAGGGTGCGATTTGATAATCGATGTCAAAATCTTCGCTCCGTGTCAGCTTTTCAAGACAGCCGGCGACCTGTTCTTCGAGGCTGTTTTTGTTGGTTGTCTCTACGAGCTTGCTTTCAACCAGTTTCATGGCAATCGCATTTGCCAGTGGTTCTACAACGTCTCGTAGTTTGTTTATGGTTTGTCTTCTTGCGTATTCTTTTGAGGACTCGATCTTTGAAAGTATGCTTGCTTCGCGGTTGCTGGGCCTGAAAACCTTAGCCATGATTACCACCCTGATTATATCTTAGTTATGTATTTGTATTAAAGTTGCTTTAAGTATCTGCAACTCTTTTATATTTCGTTGTGGGCAAAAAATAAACTCATAAATTGATCTGCCCATGGCAGTTTGTCGAAAATGGATGTTGCATCCATGTTCACAGGGGATGTTTTTTTATTTCCCCGACTCCAACAAAGTATAATAAAGAGGTGTGGAAAAGATTGCAAGTAAAATTTGAAAGATCATAAAAAAGTTACTAATTAGGGGAGGTTTGGCTTTAGAAATATGGTGGTTTTTTTTTGGCTGACGCAAAATTTTTACTGTACCAACTTTGCGCAAACCATGGAAGAACGTGTAAAAACACAAATTTTTTACACAGTGACCACCCTGATATGCTGTTTGGTGCAGGCTGGTTTTTTTTTGAACAGAATCTGAATTTAATCTACACAGTATGGCTGTGTGACCTTTGAGTGGTCATGTTTCTGCAATGACAAGCTGGGGAGTTTTTTTATCCATCCATCGGTTCCAGCGGAGGCGATAGGCAATCTGGTTTATTGTTTCTGCTGTGTATGCATCTTCCGGCGGGTTGAAGTGTATGGCGTTCATTACCGCTCCCTTGCCGGTTGGCGGTTGTTTAAGGACAAGCCGTTTGTGGCTTTCCCCTACTATGAACGACTTTATAATTTTTAAATTTGCAGCAAGAAACAATGGCTCCGGGTTGCCGGTTCCAAAGGGCGCAAGGGTTTCAAGCTCGTTGATGAGGTTATCGTTTATCAGCTCAAAATTAAGCTCAAGGTCTATGGATACGGTTCGGACGTAGTCTTGGCTGGATGTCATGGATGCTGCGGACTGCTCGAAATTCTCCTTAAAACGATCAATGTTTTCCTGCTTAATTGTAAGACCCGCAGCCATTGCGTGACCCCCGAACACTTCCAGGTCATCGCTGCATGTTGAAAGCCCCTTGAACAGGTCAAACCCCTGGATACTGCGGCCTGATCCCTTGCCTGTGCCGTCATTTACAGAGATCAGGATCGTGGGGCGGAAGAATTTTTTGGCAATCCTGGCTGCCATAATTCCAATTACGCCTTCGTGCCAGTCCCCGCCGACAAGCACAATCGTCTTCCTGTCAACAAGGTCGGGGTTCCTCTGGATTCGATCAAATACATCTTCAAGTGCCAGCTTTTCGGTCTGCTGCCTTTCTGAATTCAGGCTGTCGAGGGTGTGTGCAACCCTGGATGCAGCTTCCAGGTTTTTTGCAGTTAAAAGTTCAACTGCGGTATTGGCGTGTCCAAGCCTGCCTGCTGCGTTGAGACGCGGGGCAAGCCGGAACCCTATGTCATCGGATTCGAGTTTTCCGTTTTTGATGCCGCTTGCATTTATAAGGGCCTGTATTCCAGGGCGTTTGCCCTGGTGAATTACTTCCATGCCGGTTTTTGTGAATATGCGGTTTTCCTGGGTAAGGGGAACCATGTCTGCAAGGGTTCCAAGTGCCACAAGGTCGCAGTAGTCCTTGAGGTTGGGTTCTTTTTTTCTTTTCCAGTACCCCTGTTCCCGGAGTTCCTTTCTGAGGGTCACGGCAAAATAAAAGGCAACGCCAACCCCTGCAAGGTCGTCAAACCCGGCATTGCAGTCGTCCCGTTTCGGGTTGACAACAGCAATGCATTCCGGGATTTGCGGCACTTTATGATGGTCGGTAACGATAACGTCAATGCCGGCTGCCGTGGCTGCTTTTATGGCTTCAATGCTGCTCGACCCGCAATCGACTGTTATAATAAGGTGCGGTTTATTGCCGCCCTTTGCAAAAGTTTCTACATGGTTTTTTTGAAGTCCATAACCCTCATCAGACCTGTGCGGGATATAGTATGAAACATTTGTTCGGGTATATTTAAAAAATTCAAGTAAAAGGGTTGTCGATGTTACACCGTCAACATCATAGTCCCCGAAAATCAGCACCTGCTCATTGTTTGTGATCGCCAGGGCAGCTCTTTTTGCAGCGGCTGCCATGTCCTTCATATCGAAGGGGGGGCGTATCCTGGAAATGGCGGGGTTTAAAAAGTCCCTTGCCTGCTCAGGAGTTGTTATGCCTCTGCCCGCAAGTATTGATGCTGTTATATGACTGCATTTCAGGGCAGAGCGAAGCCCCTTTACGATTTCTTTGTCTGGTTGATGTATCTTCCATTTGGTCTTCATAAAGATTTAATAACCTATGCAATCCCTTTGGACAAGAATATATTTGCCCTTGTGGAGAAAAGGTGGTATTTGTGATTTTGCATAAAAATTTTTATATATAAAGCAGTTTCAAGTTTGCTGTAAAATATGACAATCAATAGCAGTACTGCCTTTTTTTATGGCACAGGCAGGCTTGAACAGAAATAATTGAACCATTACTGATTTTTTATTAATTTTTAATCCAATAGAAGTATATGAGGCGATAAAAGAAATTGTACAAGACAGATAAGCAGTATGGCAGGTATTGCCAGAAGAATAACAAAGACAAGAGCAACCTTGTATTAAAATATAATTTTATGTTTTTGAATATAAATGAAAACCTTTTACTTACGGCGAGTACTTCATGAGAACTATTGAAAAGGTTTATCGCATTGACAAAAGCGAGATAAGTTATTTTCGATTTTTGTTGGAGTCCTATGAAGGAATCGCCATGATGACTACAGTGGAACCTAAAAATGGTATCGTGGTTTTGAGGATTGCTCCGGGGTGCGAGCATGAGGTTGACACGCTGATTCAGGGCTTGAAGCATGAAATGCTGATTGAGCCTGTTGAAGGGCCCTGCAGTCATTTAACTTAAATCCATTTTTTGCATGGTCTATTTGTTTTTTTTAAAAAGAATCTCCCTGAACACTTCCTCGGAAAGGTAGAATCATGGATGAAAAGATAAATCTGCTGGTTGTTGACGACAGCGAAATCAATCGCCTGACTGTTGGTAAAATTGTTGAAGCGCCTGACTGCAATATTGTCTTTGCAGAATCTGGTGAAGAAGCAGTGGAAAAATCCACGGAAATGGAATACGCGCTTATCCTTATGGACGTACGGATGCCGGGTATGGACGGATTTGAAGCGGTTGAAAAAATCAGGGAAAATCCTGCAACCGCAGAGATCCCGGTTATCTTTGTTACTGCAATCCACAAAACCGATCATGATGTTTTTAAGGGTTATGATGCCGGAGCAATAGATTATATTTTTAAGCCGGTAAGCTCCCATATACTAAGGGCAAAAACAAAACAGTTTATAGATATTTACAAACAGAAAAAGGCTGTTGAAGAGGTTGCCGAAGACCTTAGGGTGACCGTCATGGAGCTGAAGAAGGCAAATGCAAGAATACTTGATCATCAAAAAACAGTCATAGAAGAAGACAGGTTAAAGACCCTTCTGCAGATTGCCGGTGCTGCGGCATATGAGCTTAACGAGCCTCTTGCCGATACCATGGGCCTTATCTATATGATGAAAATGGCTGTTGAAGAAGGCAATATTGAACAGACAAAAGAACACCTTGAACTCCTGGAGGGAACCGCCCTTAATGTCTCTGACATAGTAAAAAATATGCAGTATGTAAGGCGTTACGAGACAAAGACTTACGCAAACAAGTATACATATATTAACTTTGATCAGAAGGCCAATGTGCTGCTGGGCATTGAATCCCTTGATAACCTGGAAAAAATCAGGGAGCTTCTTGAAGCCGACGGCAGGGTTAATGTGTTTGAAGTACCTCGTATCGTTGATATGCTTGAGGAAGTCAGAACAGGTCAGTACTCGATAGTTTTTATTGAATATGGACAGGCCGGGGAAGATGTTGTGCGCTTTCTAAAGGCATTAAAGGAAGCCGAGCTTGGTGTTCATGTTATCGGGGTGACGGAAAAGGAAGAGGAAATAGCTTTCTCCCAGATGGTACAGGCTGGAGTTATTGACTACTTTCCCATGGAAAATCTTGACGAAAAGCTCATGGCGCGTGTAATTGGAAGTACTTTGGAAAAGGCCAGACTCCAGGGAGAGCTTGACGAGGCCAGGAAGAAACTGCACCTGATGAGTATGATGGACGATGTAACCGGGCTTCATAATCGACAGTTTCTTGTGGAGGCTCTTGACCGTGAAGTCGCCAGGGCCTTACGTTTTAAAGCTGATCTTTTGCTGTGCGACATAGATATTGACCATCTCAAGGTAGTAAATGACAACCTCGGCATTGGAGCAGGGGATCTTGTGCTGGCTGAAATAGGAAAGATGCTCAAGGACAGCATCCGTGAAAGCGACCATATTTGCAGGTTCACGGGCGACGACATCTCTATTATCATGACAGATACAACACCGGAAAAGGCAATCCACGCTATAAACCGATTCAGGGAAAAAATTTCAGAACAGAAGTTCGAGTATAATTCAACGCCCTTCCAGGTCACTATAAGCATTGGAATTGCATCACTGCTAAAGAGCGGGGCCAAGACATCTGACGAGCTTATCAAGATGGCGGAAAAGGCACTGGAAAAAGCCAAAATAAAAAGAAATGCTGCGGAGCTGTACTGACCCGGGAATCTGACTCCGGGTTTTGAAGGTGATACACACCGGCTATACGACTTTTCCCCTTCGGGGAATCAACAATCGGCATTCATTTAGCCCTGTAGGGGCGATATATAAATCAATTGACCAGGATAGGATCATTAT
>JAOZSB010000264.1 GCA_029939895.1 Desulfobacterales bacterium | reverse complement strand
TACAGCAGGCTCAAAAAAACTGCGCTGAATTTACTTGACACTCAAAAATAGTGATTTGTAAATTCATTGTCAGAAGGCTGAAGCAAGGTTGTTTTGATAATGGCTGCGGAGCCTGCCATAGAACGCAATGAGGTTAAAAATTGATAATCGACATCCATACACATATTTTTCCGAAACAAATGCGTGATGACAGAGAACGCTTTTTTCCGGGCGAGCCTGCATTTGAAATGTTGTACAGGCCGGAAAAATCCAGGCTGGCAAGTGCGGATGAGCTTGTGCAGGCAATGGATGAGGGTGGCGTGGATAAGTCTGTGGTGTTTGGGTTTCCATGGGCTGATATTGAGAAATCAAGGGCGCACAATGATTATGTGATTGAGTCTGTTAACAGGTTCCCGGATCGGCTGATCGGCTTTTGCTGCCTTGATCCCCTTTCTTCGGGTGCAGACCTTGAGGTTGAACGGTGCTTCAACGCAGGGCTTGCCGGAGTAGGGGAGCTGGCCTTTTACACAGGCGGCATCGACACGGCAGCCATTAACGGGCTTTCTTCCATCATGAAGATCTGCCGTGAAAAAAACGTCCCCATCATGATTCACACCAATGAACCCGTGGGGCATGAATATCCTGGTAAGACACCTGTCACGCCGGGACAGATTCTTGATCTTGCCAAAACCTATCCTGAAAATAAAATTATCCTTGCCCACTGGGGCGGAGGGATCTTTTTTTATCACCTGATGAAAAAAGAAGTAAAGGATATTCTTGCAAACCTGTGGTTTGATACTGCTGCCTCGCCATACCTTTATGATGCCCGGATTTACAGCATTGCACTGGAAATTATTGGCAGCGAAAAAATTCTTTTTGGCTCGGATTACCCACTTTTGCAGCCTGCACGATACTACAGGGATATTGATGAATCAGGTGTTGATAAGGCTGCAAAGGGCGCAATCCTGGGCGGAAGTGCTGAAAAATTATTATTTGGAAAGACAGGCTTTAATGGATAAAAATATCATACTTACTGGAATGCCGGGTGTTGGCAAAAGCACAATAGGCGTATTGCTGGCAAAGCGTATGGGCTGTGGCTTTGTGGACACTGATCTTTATATACAGACACGGCAGAAGATGATGCTCCAGGAAATCCTTGACACAATAGGGCTTGATGAATTTATCAGGCTGGAGGAGGAAGTAATTCTGTCCCTTGTCTGCGAAACCAGCGTTATCGCCACAGGCGGAAGCGTGGTTTACGGCTCGCGGGCCATGGCATACTTAAAATCACTCGGAACTGTCATACACCTCGACCTTGCCCCGGAACTTCTCATAAAAAGAATCGACAACATCGACTCCCGTGGAATCGCAATGGCAAAGGATAAAACCATTGCTCACCTCTATTCAGAACGCCTTCCGCTTTACGAAAAATACAGGGATATAAAAATAGACACAACAGGCAAAACTCCAGAACAGGTTGCTAATATAATTGTAACTGGAGAAGCAATTGAAATGAAATTATAAACCCAATGGATTCAACTGACATTTGTCAGCGAAAAACAACTTGTAGAAATAGTATGTATATTCAAGTAGTTGCCTCGAAATGGTAATTATCCTCTTGACATGCCCTGTAGAATTATATTTAATATTTTGATAATAAATTCAAAAAAAATTGGTAAATTGGTTAGTTTCAAGTATTGCTCCTCTTCAGAGAGTCTGCCGAAAAGACGGTAAATCACTGGGAAATGGTTAAGCTATATCCCTGTTCAAAGTAACTTAATATATTTAAGCCCGGGAGGAAATGATGGCTACTCAAAAAAACAAAAAGGGATTACTTGTTTATTGTTTGCTGTTTGTTGCTATGCTGTCAGTAATTTTTTGTGGATTATCGACCCTGGTTCTGGCTGATGAAATAACTATTGTTGCAGATGTTTGGGAGCCTTATAATGGAGAGCCGGGTTCACCTGCGCCTGGTTACGGGATTGAGATTGCTGTTCAGGTTTTTGAAAAAGCAGGTCATACAGTCAAGTATACAATAGTCCCATGGAGTAGAGCTGTTTTAAGGACTAGAAAGGGTAACCATAATGCAATTATTGGAGCTTATAAAGAAGATGCTCCTGATTTTATTTTTCCAGATGAAGAATTCGGCATTTCTCAATTGGCCTTGTACGGTAAAAAAGGTTGCACTTTTGAATATAAGGGAACAAAATCATTAATAGGAAAAGAGCTTGGTGTTATCAAGGGTTATTCATATGGTGAAGAGATAGATAAATTTATGATTCATAACAAAAAGAATATTCAATTTATTCACGGAGAAGATGCCCTTACTCGAATTATTAAAATGCTGATTGCAGGCAGGATAGAATTAGCTATTGAAGATGCAAATGTAATGAACCGGATGTTGGTGAAAATTGGTTTGCCTGATCAGGTTGTAAGGCTGAAAAGTAAAAGTAATTATAAAGCGAACAGGGTATATATTGCATTCTCTCCAAATATTGCAAAATCAAAAGAGTATGCAGAGACTTTTACCAGGGGCATAAGAACTCTAAAAAAATCAGGGGTATTAGATAAAATTCTTAAAAAATACGGGCTAAAATATTGGAAATAAGGAAACTAAATCAATGAAGCTATCAAGACCACAAAAGGCAGGGGTGCTGTTGGTTGTCTTTTTTATGCTATATACCATTACTGGATTTTTTGTTTTACCAATAATCCTGAAATCTGTTGTACCGCAAAAGCTGTCAGATGCCCTGGGCAGGGAGGCTTCCATAGGGAAAATTTATATCAATCCTTTTGCTCTTTCTTTGGAAATTGAAGATTTTAAAATCATACAAAAAAATGAAAAAAAAGATTTTATCTTTTTTAAGCAACTTTACTTCAATGCAGAGATAGTCTCGCTTTTTAAGCAGGCCCTTATCATAAAAGAAGTTAAGCTCAATAGCCCACATATTTTTTTGACACGGGTTGATGAAAAAAACTTCAACTTCAGTGATATTCTAAAAAAATATAAAGTAAATGAACCACAGGCAAAAAGCTCGCAAACAAAGGACAGTAAAGGCTTACGATTTTCTGTCAATAATATACAAATGACCAATGGAAGGGTGTTGCTTGAGGACAGGGTTAAAAAGAAAACGCATGATCTTTCCGGGATGGAATTTGGCATACCTTTTTTGTCGAACCTTGACTACCAGCTCGACACCTTTACCGAGCCTCATTTTTCAGCAGCGCTCAACACCTGGACCATAGAAGTAAACGGTATGACAAAGCCCTTCAAGGACTCTATGGAAACAGTTTTGAACCTTGATCTGAAAGATATCGACCTTGCATATTATTTTGAATATGTTCCTGTAAAGTTAAATTTTAAACTGCCCACTGGAAAACTTGATCTTGGTTTAAGGCTTGCCTTTACTCAAGGGGGCGGAAAAAATCCAGAAGTAAAACTTTCAGGAAACATTGACCTGAAAAATGTATCAATAATCGATTTAAAGGAAAAAGAGGTCTTATCACTTCCTCAGCTTAAACTCACCCTGGCAGAGTCAGAACCCCTTAAACAGAACATCAACATCCAAAAAATAATGATAAACGGATTTGAGGCAAATATCCTGCGGGAAAAGGATGGTGCAATAAACCTTGCAAAACTTATTCCGAAAATAGACAACGAAAAAAAGGATGAAGAAGTAAAGGATGAAGAAGTAAAGGTCCCTGAAAACAGTACCCCCTTGAAACTCACCCTTTCAAACTTTGAGTTTTCCAATGGCATTGTCAGGTTTTCTGATCTTTCTCTTAAAGAAACTTTCAAGACAAGAGCAGAAAATATTTCAATTAGCATCAATGACTTTAGTACTGCAAAAGATATAAATGCCGGCTTTGATTTTTCAGCAGACACAGGCTTTGGTGAGCGGGTCACTGCAAAGGGTGTTTTCTGCGTTAATCCTTTGTTTTCGGAAGGAAATGCAGGTATTGAAAAAATTATCACAGGCAATTACGAACAGTACTATTCGCCATTTATAGATTTTGAAATTAAAAATAAAGACCTTGCCCTTGGAACCGGATACAGATTTGCCAATAATAATGTTTTTATCAAAGACCTGTACTGCAAGCTCAAGGGGCTTGAATTAACAGCACCTGGTGAAGACTCCCCGGTTGTTTCTGTACCGGAGTTTTCAATAACAAATACCAGTGCAGATATCACCAGGCAGGAAATCATTATTGGAAACATTGATACCACGGCAGGAAAATTTAATATTGCACGAGACAAAAACGGGCTTTTTAATTTTCAGAAATTAGTCCCGGTTGCAGAACCTGATGCTGCAGAATCTGGCGTTTCAGAATCTGGCGTTTCAGAATCTGACGCAGATGCAGATACACCAGGCCAGGAAAACGCGGGTGGTGAGGAGGCACAGGGTGCACAGTGGGTTGTAAAGCTTGCCAAAGCCAGTGTTGAGGATTACTCCATTGCCTTTTCCGATGGCTCGACTCCTGAGCCGGTTAATCTCTCAATTGATAATATCAAAATAACAGGGGAAAATATTTCAACCGCCCAAAAGGAAGAAGCCACCATAGATTTTTCCGCAGCACTCAGCAAAGGCGGAAGCATTAAAGCTAAGTGCCTTCTGGTGCTGGATCCTCTGATTGCAAAGGTTGATTATGATTTAAATTCCATTGCCCTGAACTGGCTCCATCCTTATTATATGGACAAACTGGAACTTCGGGTTACCGAGGGAGATGTTTCTGCAAAGGGAAATGTAAAGGCAGAAATGGACAAGGGCGTTGATGTCAGCGTCAGTGGCAATGTAGAAGTTAACAATTTTAAAGTAATTGGGAAAACAAAGGATGAAAAGCTTGTAAAATGGGAGAAGTTCGCAATAAAGGGGTTTGATTTTACTTCTGCCCCGTCTGGAATAAATATTGATAAGATAGTGCTTACAAAGCCTGAAACCTCATTGGTTGTTAAAGAGGATGGGGTTGTCAATCTGTCAACGCTCGTCATCAAAAAGGATGAAGCTGGTGAAGCTGTTGAAGAAAAGCCAAAGCAAAAACCAGATGAACAAAAAGAAGCAATACTTGTTAGTGTTGGTAGTGCAGCGATTGAATCAGGCAGGGCGGTATTTGTCGATAAGTCTGTGCAGCCCTGGTATGCCACTGAACTATCCGATATACAGTTGAGCATCAAGGATCTGGACTCCAGAACAATGAAGTCTGGGGACATGGTTTTCAAGTGCAGATTAAACAATAGTTTTCCCTTTGAAGTAAAGGGAAAGCTGAATCCGGTGTCGGAAAAACTTTTTGTTGATCTTGGCATAAAACTATCTGATATGGACCTGAGTCCTCTTACACCGTACTCTGGGAAATATTTGGGGCAGGCCATTGAAAAGGGTAAGCTCACCCTTGATCTTGATTATTTTATAGAAAACAAAAATCTTGATGCGAAAAATAAGGTCTTTATTGACCAGTTCACCTTTGGCTCTGATGTTGAAAGTGAAGACTCCATTGACCTGCCTGTGAACCTGGCAGTTTCACTTCTAAAGGATATTGACGGTGCAATATCCCTGGACCTGCCAGTAGCCGGAAATCTTGATGACCCTGAATTCAGTATATTCGGAGTTGTCCTTACAATGCTAAAAAATATACTGGTAAAGGCTGCGACTTCTCCATTTTCTCTTATTAGCGGAATTGTAGGAAGTGGTGAAGAACTGAACCTGGTCAGGTTTGATCATGGCGTGGATGTCTTGACTGATAAGGCAAAAGGCAGGCTTGACCTGCTTTCAAAGGCGCTTGTTGAACGCCCGGAACTCAAGGTTGAGCTTGCAGGCTTTTCAAAACCAGAAGAAGATAAAAGGGCAATGGAAGAACTTCGATTTCAGGAAATTATCAAGGCTGAAAAACAAAAAAACCTGCCTGAAAAGGATTCAGACCCATCAAAAATTGAAATACTTCCAGAAGAGTATGGGGATCTTTTGTGGGAAGCTTATAAGTCAGGTGATTTTAAAAAAGCTAAAAACAGACTCGGCATGACCCGACACCTTCCTGATGAAGAGATGGAAAAGGTGCTGCGCAAGCATGTTGAGACTACTGGTGAAGACCTGCGCAGCCTGACTCGGCAAAGAACAAAAAACGTAAGAAGCTATCTTCTTGAGGCTGGAGGGGTTGAGGCTGGAAGAGTTTTTCTTGTGGAACCAAAGGATGTTTCTGAAGCAAAAGAAAACCTTGAAGAAAGCCACGTTGAAATCAGCCTGAAATGATTTGCAGGGTATTGAAATAACCCATGCAATTAGGATTTTTTCAAAATATGAAAAAGCAAATTTTGATTGACAAATGTTTGAATACTTGATCTTTTATTGATATAT
>JAOZSB010000263.1 GCA_029939895.1 Desulfobacterales bacterium | reverse complement strand
AAGGGAAAGTGCCGGAAAGGTTATGGAAGATCTTACCTGTTTGCTTGAGGAAAAATTGTAGTTTTATTATTTTTTATTTTTTGCCTTTGCAATAATCTGATTCACAAATTCAGTTTTGCCATTGGTATATGCAACCCTGTCATTGGGGTGTTTTCTGGCCAGAGTTAGTTTCAGATCCTGGTAGTGTGCTGCTGCATCTGGATCTTCAGTCAGATAATGCATGAAAATCAGCGCGTCCCAAAGAGTCGAATCAGCCTCCACCATGTGAATATGCTCTATCCTTATGACTAAATCAGATGGCAGGCTTGAAAACAGCAGGTTTTTTTCGTTTTCAAAAATTTCCACCCACCTGGTGTCATAGGGCAGAATTACAATATCTTCTGTTTCACATTTTTTTATTCGCTGATCAAGGCTTTGCATGGGTTGTTTCAATATATTTTTATAACATTAAGTATTTGTCGGGTTTTAAAAATGTCGGTCTGGTCTGCATGATGAAAAAAAACAATTATTCCTTTTCATACTGCTTAAGGATATATTTAATTTTTTTTTCATCGTATTTCAAGATAAATATTAAACCAGTGATACTCAAGATAAATCCTGTGGCTGCGGCAAGCCGGATTCCCAGGCTGTTATCTATGGTTTTACCCAATAAAAGCAGGAGCGTAAAAATCAGGATTCCAAGCATTCCGCCCATTTTAGCAATAAAAGATTTTGTGCCAAAAAACAAGCCGGTTCTGTAGTTGCCGGTGCTTATTCCATCGGCCTTTGCAATGTCTGCAATAACTGCATTGGGGAGTATCCCGAATATGGAAAAAGAAATTGAAGTAAAAGTAATTGCCGGAAAAAGCAGAGCATAGGCATTGACTGGAAGTAATCCAATTATTGCGAAAATCAGAAATGTAACACCAAGAAGGATGAAAGCAAAAACAAGCAGCTTTTTTTTTCCGAACTTTCTGGCAATCAGGTTGATCGGTATATAAAAGGCGATGCTCAGGGCAAATATTATCAGCATGAATTTTGAGTGTACATCCTGACCCAGGCCGGGAAGTACGGTTACATAGTAGAACATGCCAGTACCAATAAATACAATTGATGTAAGATAAGCAAAATTTGCAATTATGACTGCAAAGAAGTTCTTATTTTTAAAGACATCGATAAAGGATTTTAAAGTACTTTTTTTTGCAGTATATTGCTTCAGCATATTTTGTTTGCAGTATTGATTTTCGTTTATCATGATAACAGGCAGGAACATGAAAAATGCTGCAATACAGGCAAATATAATCATGACCATTTGAAATGCCTGCATTGGGGAATGGGTTTTTTCAAAAAATTTGCTTATGGGTATGGCCTGTGATGCAAGCGCAAGCCCCAGCGCAAAGGTGATGCCAATAAAAGTACTTAAAAGAAGTCTGTCTTTTGAATTATGGCCAAGATCACTGATCCATGCATAGTATGGGGTTACATATAAAGTCATAAAAAAAAAGAAGAAAAACAAAGTAACAATCAGCCACAGGGCGTTGATGACAGAGACTGAATTTGTTAAAGGAAAAAACACGAGGATGGAGAATGCTGCAAAGGGAAACACCCCAATAGCCATGAAGGTGCGCCTTTTGCCGAACTTTGACGCAGACCAGTCTGACCAGTTTGCAATTATCGGGTCGATTATCCCGTCAAACAGCCTGGCTGCCGTGAAGATTATTCCGATTATGGTAATGCCCAAAATTATGGAACCCTGATAAACCCTTGGAGAGATTGCACCGGCAACGCCTGTTTCAAGGGGCATGTAAAAATATATCAAAAGGTTAATGACGGAGTATGAGCCAAGTGACCAGCCAAACTGCCCCAAAGAATATATAAGTTTTTTTTTGAGCGGAAGATGTTCAATTCGTTGAGTCATTTGTTGTTTATCTCTTAGATTTTTTATGAAAGAAATCTTAAAAACTTACAATTCTTTCATATTTTGCTTAAGGCCAGAAAAAAAATTCATAAATTGGTCTGCCCGTGGCAGTTTGTTTGAAAAAGTCAAATCAGAAGGCGGCTCAGAAGGTTTTCATGTTCCTCAAATCCTTGTCCAGCAGAGTGGCCTTTATAGCGGGCCTATTTGTAGGCCTGAATAAATGCTTTAATTTTTACACATTCATCTTCAAGACGCTTATAAGCATCC
The DNA here is from genome assembly GCA_029939895.1 of Desulfobacterales bacterium. GTDB lineage: Bacteria > Desulfobacterota > Desulfobacteria > Desulfobacterales > JAOZSB01 > JAOZSB01. The sequence continues at coordinate 4,177 of JAOZSB010000263.1, read as the reverse complement.
ATTGCATTTTCAAAGCAGTTTTTTTTGCCCATTATTTCGAGTTCAAGGGCGATTTCAATTCCCTTGGGGGCGGCAACGTATTTCAGGTTGCCCTTAAACTTGTGTCCTGCCCTGTTCAGGGCATCAGGGTCAGCATTTTCAACAGCGCTCTTTATGTCTGCGAGAAAAGCAGGGCATCCAGCAAGAAAGTCCTGAAAGCATTCCTTTAGAAGTTCTTCATTGCCGTCCATTATTTCAATAGTTTCATGAATGTCGATTGGCGGTTCTGTAACTGTGTCAATTTGTTGGGTTGTATTTTCGGTGTTATTGTCTGGTTTGGGTGATGATTTATCAACGGTTTCATCAACAGTTTCAGGCTTGGCAGGGCGTCTTTTTTTTTTAAGTACACGAGAAATAGCGTCATTGAGGAGCTTGACCCGCAGGGGTTTTGTCAGGTAGTCGTCCATGCCTGCTGCTATGAATTGCTCCCTGTCACCTTTCATGGCATGTGCAGTAACGGCAATTATGGGAATATCTGACTTATATTTGTTTCTGATTATTCTTGTTGCCTCAAGTCCGTCCATCTCCGGCATTTGACCGTCCATGAGTATCAGGTCAATGTCTTGAGAAGCAAATATCTCAGTGGCTATTTTTCCGTTTTCTGCAATAATGACTTCATGATTCATATTTTCAATCATTATGGTAGCGACCTTGCGATTCATATCGCTGTCTTCGGCAAGCAGAATTTTTAAAGGTTCTCTGCGCTGGTTGAGCTGATCATCGTTATCGGGTGTATCATGGTTTATTGAGCTACTGTTTTGGTTTGCAGTATTGTGGAGTACTGGATCAATTGTTTTTTTAAGCTCGTCCATGGAGTACTTGGTTATCAGTTTTCCCGCCCTTGAAAGTTCTGCGCCTTGCTTTTCGAGTACTGTTAAGATGCATTCAAAAAGTTCTGAACTTTTGAAAGGTTTTGTCAGGTATGCTGCAAAGCCGCTTTCCTCAACCTTTGCAGCATCCCCTCGATGTCCGAAAACAGTGACTAAAATCAAGGGTGTATCGGCAAGTTTTTGATTGTCTTTTACACTTTTTCCAAATATTTCCATATCCTTGATGGGTAAGCCCATATCAATAACAGCCAGATTGAAGGGATCATTGCTGGCAGCCGCGGTTTCCAGGGCCACAAGTGCCTGCTGGCCATTGGATACTTCAAAAAATCTAAATCCCCAGGACTCCATGTATGTGCTTAAAATTTTGCGGTCAATATCATTATCTGTAACCGCAAGTATTTTCTTGTTGCGCATATCTGCTGGCAATACAAACGAGGCAGGGGTTGCTCCGGGCTGTTTTTTTAAGGGACAGGTAAACCAGAAGGTTGATCCTTTTCCAAATTCACTTTCAACATCAATTTTGCCCTCCATTAGTTCCACAAGCTGTCTGGATATTGAAAGTCCCAGGCCGGTTCCGCCGTATTCTCTTGTGGTTGAGGTGTCAACCTGGGAGAATGACTTAAACAGCCTGTCAGCCTTGTCCGGGGGGATACCAATTCCTGTATCTTTTACTGCAAAATGTACGAGTACTTTGTCTTCAGGATTATTGACTTGTTCATTTTCACCTGGATTATGAAGTGTAACAAGCAGGGAGATATTGCCTTTTTTGGTAAATTTAAAAGCATTGCCAATGAGGTTGATCAGAATCTGCCTGAGCCTTCCAGGGTCGCCATTAACATGGGAGGGAACCTCTGGATGGATCATGCATGAAAATGCTATTCCTCCTTCTCTACTCTTTATTGCCACCATGTCTGCGATTCCCTCAACAGTGGTTCGCAGGTTAAAATCAATTTTTTCAAGGTGCATTTTCCCGGATTCCATCTTTGAGAAATCGAGAATATCATTTATAATCGTAAGAAGTGATTCACCGCTGATGAGAATAGCATTTGCATAGTCTCTTTGTTCATCTTCAAGCTGGGTGTCGAGCAGAAACTCGCACATTCCGATTATGGCGTTCATGGGGGTGCGAATTTCATGGCTGGTGTTTGCCAAAAAATTATTTTTTGCCCATGCAGCAACCTTGGCTTTTTCGATTGCACTCTCCAGCCGTTTATTGGTTTCCTTGAGATCGTAGTTGCTCTTGTTCTCCCTGTTTATTCTTTCTATTCGGGCAACCATTTCCTTCATGCTAAAGGGTTTTATCATGAAGTCAGAAGCCCCGGCATCTATCATATCAACGTAATGGTAGTCCGAAGTAAAGCCAGTCATAAGAATAAAGGGGAGGGACGGGTGCAGTTTTTTTGCCTCTGCAATAAGGGCAATACCGTTAAGTTTTGGCATATTGATGTCTGAAATCACCATGTCTATGTGGGTGTCTCTGATGATTTCAAGAGCCTCTTCACCGTCATTTGCCACAATACAATTAACGCCTGTGTGGTGAAGGTACTGCTGAACAAGGCTGAGTATCTGTTTTTCATCGTCAGCCACCAGGATAGTTATTTCGGCTTCATCATTTATCGCATCAATGCTATTCATGAAAAACAGGCACCTTTTATATTACTACACATGTATATTATCAAAAAAAAAACTTAATCCGGCAAAGTATCATAAAAATAGCTCATGCCATCGGACCTGGTTATTATACCAATTATATTTCCATCCTCAATCACTGGCAATCTTCCTACGTCGTGTCGTACCATAAGTTTGGCAGCGAGCATTGGGCTTTTATCAGGACTTATTGTGACTATTTCCCTGGACATGAATGCCTTTGCCGGAGATTTGAGATGCTTTTCACGTTTTATTTTTTTAAAATCGTTTCTTGATAGTACGCCCACGAGTTTGCCATCATCTACAATGGGAACACCAGTGCAGCCTTTTTCACGCAATAGTGCTGCAACATGCTCCATGCTGTCGGTGGGCGATGCCATTATAACAGGGTATGACATGAGGTCGCTCACCTTGACCGATGACTGCTGGCTTCCCTTGATAAGTTCGGTTATCCATTCTGCAATTGCATCGGGGTTTACATTTTTCAATACCGCACTTCCTGCCCTGGGGTGTCCACCTCCGCCCATTGCCCTGAGGATCGTACCAATATCAAGACCGTCTATGTTCGTACGTCCGATAATCATGGATGAGTTCCGACGGGTGTCTACAAATATCCCAAAGGCTGCGTCCACGTTAATTATCTCCCTGTACATATGCATAACCATAGCCAGGTTATCTACATGGGTATTAACCTCGATCTGGCGGATGCTGATGGCATAGCCATTAACGTTTTGTTTGTTTTGATCCTTCAGCATTTCAATGAGAACACCTTTTTGCTTTTCTTCGTAACCTGGCCTTAAAAATGAAGCCAAAATATTAAGGTCAGCCCTTCTTCTAAGCAGGAATTCAGCAGCACTGACATCATCTGGTGTTGTGGATGGAAAGCTTAAGCCACCTGTATCTTCATAGAGTCCGGCAAGAAAAAGTGTCGCATGTACAGGATTAATGTGAATACGTTCCACCCTCAGGTGACGAATCATGTTGGTAATATTGGCCCCGATCACCCTTTGGCACTCCCAGTCTGCTTCAATATCGCTCGGGTTTGTATGATGATCCCACAAAAAGATTTTCAGCCCATCTTTATTCTTGAGCTTGCTCATGCCTTCAAGCCTGCCCCAGTTGTTGGTATCAACAACGATGAGAGTCTCAACCTCATCAATATTAATATCGCCAGGTTGAACATTTTTTAATAAATGTTTATGTGCAGAAAGAAACATCTTTACGTTGGGTTTAAGATTCTTTGGGATTACCGGCAGGGCGCCAGGATAAAGAAGTGTTCCTGCTATTACAGAAGCAAGGCCGTCAAAGTCTGTACCCTTATGGGTTGTCACTATTTTCATGGTATATTATATCAAATTATTTTAGTTTGTTTTTATTTTAAAAAAAATATTTTCATTGTCAATATTTCATAACATTGATTGAAAATAAAGGCGCAAAGGCTATGCGATAAGATACAAAAAAACCTTTTGTCAAAGCGCCATCCAATAATTGATAAAGATTTAAAAGATTTAAGCTTCACCAAAGGGGATAAACCCTATAGTTGCATAAAAAAAATTATCAGTTTAAACTTGTTTTACTTAAAAATTTGAAATACTTTAGCATAGTATATATATATATCACAAGGAGTATCAAGGAAAAAATGATAACTCACGGAAGACCTT
>JAOZSB010000262.1 GCA_029939895.1 Desulfobacterales bacterium | reverse complement strand
GGGACTGACCGGGCCGTACGTAAAATAAAAATTTATTTTATCATAACTGTTATGTAATTTTTTTGATGAACGGCATCTATACCTGCAAGTATATCAAAGTTTCAAATATTAATAGGAAAAGATAAAATGCCAAATCCCATTCGGATAAGAGCTATTCAGGGGCTTAAGGTAGGAGACTCATTTACTTATACTCGTGAATTTACCAAAGATGAGACCACTGCTTTTGGGGGGTTGACACGAGACTATAATCCAGTTCACTATGATTTGCGGTGGGCTGACTTGAAGGGCTTTAAGGGGCTTATCTGTCATGGCCTTCTCGTTGGTTCAATGGTTTGCGAGCTTGGTGGACAAACAGGCTGGCTTGCTACTGGTATGAACTTCAAATTCATCAAGCCTGTCTATTTTGGCGATACCATTCAATGTGCCGTTACGATAAATAATTTGGAAGAAAATGGTCATGCAGAGGCAGAGGCTTTTTTTACAAACCAGAATGGCGAACAGGTATGTTGGGCCAGCTTGACAGGACGAATACCACTGGCAAAAGAACGGGAGCTTCTAAAGCAGATAGTAAACGAAGGCGACCCGACTAACAAGCTGTCTAACGAAAAGTATTCCTGATAATAAACTGTCTTATCATGGATGTTATTTTGTAAGGCATTTTTTGATTATTTCATATATTTCAGGATGATTGAGTTGGGTCCAATGGTTTATTTCGCGACTTATAAATTGATTGGACTCTGGAAATAACAGGCAAAAGTCGGGATTCTTGTGGCGACCCAGTGCGCTGTCTATTGTCACCAGCCCATCTCCTATTAGACCATCGCCTAATGTGGTTTCTTCCTTGTTTGTGGTGGTGGCAACAGCATAGCATTTTACGTTTGTCGGCAGGGGCACTGGTGTCCTGTGATCCCCCGATACCTCGAACCTGTCAAGTCCTTTCCAGTCTTCATCTAATATATTGCCATAACGCAGATCTGTAACACCGGCACTCCGAATTTTTCCTAAACGAGAAAATGGTGCACTGTAGGGACTTATTTCCAAGAGAGTGTCAACTAAATTGCCGCCCCGTTCCAAAAGTGCTCCGTGGTGTGGTGTGCCTAAGCATATGAGTTTTTTGAGTTGGGTCAGCCATGTGTGTTCGCCTGTTTTGCCATAATGGCAGGCACTTCTGGAAACAAGCCCGCCCATGCTGTGGGCGAGGATGACCAGCTCTGTTGCAGGGGGCAGTTGTTTGACAAATGTTTCAAGGAGTTCCGCAAGATCATGCCCGTTTTCAGAAACATGGCGACCAGAATTATAACGCAAATAGATCGGCATGTATCCCAGGTCCTTTGCCAGCGCAACGCCGTGGTCATGTTCTTCACGCTTCCATAGTAAATCATTCATACATGATCCATGCACGAGTAGGACTATTTTTTCATTGGATTGCTTTATGGCATCAATAAATACTTGATCTGTCATATCTATTGCCTCGCCACCCATACGCAACTGCATGGAAATGGCAAGTGGATTTTTGCTATCAGCAAGATAGTCACCGAGTACTCCGTTGAGTACAGACAGCATAATTTCACGTTCATAGGAAGATTCTTTTTCATCAATAACCCTGGCGAGGTTTTCCAGCAAAATATCAATACCACTGCCAACCAGGCTGGATATTGTGCGGATGTTGCGATAAACCAATCCCGTGATTCCTTTTGTACGATTTTGTTCTGACTCGCCAAGCAAGCCGCCGCACCTGGAAATTGTGCTGTGCATTGCTTCTACAAGATCTGTAACACCATTAACTGCATCAACCACAATACGACCGGTGCCTTGAAGGTCTGAGGATGGATTAGATTTATCGGGCATGATAGTCTCCAGAGATATTTGATTCCAAAAAAACCTATTAAATTTAAATAATGATTTAAATAAAAAAAAATATCACCACTAGGAGCCTTTGTCAATCGTTGTGGGTGCTATTGTTAATAAATTGAATTTTTATTGGTTTAAATACTTGTGCCAGGGGCTGTGAAATAGTGAGTCTGATTAAAAAGTATTTATCGTTTTATCGATGATTTTTAACGTCTTTTCAATATATTAAAAGGGTTAAGTAGAATATCTATCGCCATGCCGGGATTTAAAATATCACAAAAGATTTCCGTCTTAAAAAATCATTTGAATTTTCAACATAAAATTATGGAATTTTTTGAAAAGTTGTTGTATTGTGAAATGTTTCAAAAAAATATTAAATTATTAATGACAGGTATTTACTTTTAACATTGGCGATTGACTGAAGAATTGCTGTTTTTAGACACATATCAATTTTGTGTTGCGAGGAGCAACGTTGTTAAGGATCAATGATGGGCAATATTCTTTTAGATAGATACGCCCGCTTATAATGAGTTAAAAATTAGATATTTGGAGGATTATGATGAAAACCAACAGAGATAAAGAAACTCTCACATTAAAGCCCAGGGGAGATTTGGTTGATTCTGATATTGTTGAAATGAGGGATGACTTATTGATGCATCTTGAAAACAATATGGATGCCTCTCGCTTTGTTCTTGATGTCAGTGATATTGAAGCTGTTGGACCCCTTGGAGTCAATTTGCTTATAGGGCTTTTCAAGGAACTGACTGCAAACCTCAAAACCTTTGAGGTGATCGAAGCAAGTGAAAATTTTATGAAGGCAGCCAATTTTTTTAAGTTTACAAAACTTTTCAACGTTAAAGAAGCGGGGGAATAGCAATCATGGATTTCGATGAACAAGATGAAATGTTAGCTTCATTTGTTGAAGAATCCCAGGAGCATCTACAGACAATTGAGCCTGATTTGCTAGAAATTGAAGGTGGTGATGGCAATGTTAATCCTGATATAATTAACCGAGTTTTTCGCGCTATCCATAGTGTAAAAGGCGCATCTGGTTTTTTTGGGCTTAAAAATATTGGTGAGCTTAGCCATGTAATGGAAACTCTTTTGTCATTGCTTCGTGAGTCAAAAATCGAATTAAATCCCGAATTGATGGACGCACTCCTGGCTGGTGTGGATGCATTGCGTGTGATGGTTGATGATGTAGGTGCCAGTGAATCTTTTGATATCAAAAATGAATTGAACACTCTGCAACAGCTCCTCGACAATCCTGCTGGTTCTTCTAAAACTGTGACGGTTGCGGAAATTCCAGGGGAAGATATTTTAGAAATACCCACAATGTACGATATTCCAGAGGATGAGATTAAAATTGTTATAAATAAGGGCTTTAATCTTTATTCGATACAATTGGATATTAACAAAAAACTGATGGATAAAGTTGATTTCCCTTTTGGCTTAATAGGCAAAATGGAATCCGTGGGTCGGTTCATCGATGCTTTTTTAGATATTGATGGAATTACTGGTCTTGCAGATTGTCTGGATAACAACCTGTCTTTTAATTTTTTGTTTGCTTCCCTTCTTGAGGAAGAATTTATTGCAGTAGCACTTGAAATTCCTGAGGAGAACATTGCCCCAGTTGATATTGAAATGTATAGAGAAAAATTCAAGGTAGAGGAAATTCGGAGTAAAGATACTGATGAGGTAAAAGATGCTGCCTCGGCTGACCAGATAAAGCCCCCCCCTGAAGAAGCAGTTGCTGCTCCTGTGGAAAAAGAAGAAGCTCCTCCTGAGACTGGTGGTACTGATGTAGAACCACAGAAAGCAAAGCAAAAAGTTGTGCGGCATGTTCAGGCTGAGGAAAAAATCAGGGTTGGAGTTAATTTTTTAAATGACCTTGTAAACCTGGCCGGGGAGTTGGTCTTGGGTAGAAATCAGCTTACGCAGAACACCCTTAATCTGGTTAAGGAAATTCCTGCACTTAGTGCTGTGGTGCAGCATATTAGCCGGATTACAACCGAGATGCAGGAAAAAATTATGCACATGCGGATGCAGCCTGTGTCAATAATATTTAGTAAATTCAATCGTGTTGTTCGTGACCTGTCTAAAAAATTGGGCAAAGAAATTAAACTTGTAACCATTGGTGAAGAAGTCGAGCTTGACAAAACTATTATTGAAGCGTTGTCAGATCCCCTTACCCACTTAATACGAAATTCAGTCGATCATGGTGTTGAAATGCCGGAAGATCGGGAAAAGAGTGGGAAGGTGCGTCATGGAACCATTGAACTAAAAGCATATCATCAAGCCGGTCAGGTTCATATAGAAATAAATGACGATGGCGGCGGAATAGACGGGGAAAAAATTGGAGCAAAGGCAGTTGAAAAAGGGATAATCACTAAGCAGCAGTTAGATGCCATGGACGACAAAGAGCGCGTCAGACTGATTTTTAGGCCTGGGTTTTCCACAGCAGAAACGGTAACTGCCGTCAGTGGCAGAGGTGTTGGCATGGATGTTGTGATTACGAATATTGAGCAGTTGGGAGGAATCGTAAACATTGAGTCAACTGTAGGTTTAGGGACGAAAATGCGTATTGTGCTTCCTCTGACCCTTGCCATTGTTTCGGGACTCGTTATCAAGGCCGATGACCAAACCTTTATCCTGCCAGAGGCGAATATTGAAGAGCTTGTAAGGGTAAAACCCGATGAAATTGAAAGCCGTATCAATGTTATTCAGGATGCACAGGTGCTCAAACTGCGTGATATGTTGCTGCCTTTGATAAATTTGGGGAAGGTTTTGGGGCTTCACGGAGAGAATGGCGAAGGCTTTGACGACCGTATCGAACCCTTAAGGATTTTGATAGCCCGGCATGGAAATTCCCGGCTTGGAATTATAGTTGACAGCCTGGAAAATATCGAAGAAATTGTTGTAAAACCCCTTCCTCGCTATCTGAAGAAAATGAAATACTACAGCGGTGCCAGCATAATGGGGAATGGCACAGTATCTTTGATCCTTGATGTTGGTGGTCTTGTCAAAAAAGCTAATCTTCACGACTTGAAAGAAACCAGCGCAGTAACAAAAGAAGATGATTCTGGTGAAGGAACTGGTGAACATCAGACGCTTCTTTTATTTGAAAATAATACCGAAGAACGCTTTGCACTTCCACTTGAACTTATTACCCGCATAGAACAGGTTCCGGTCGCTGATATAGAGCGTGTTAAGGATAACAGGTATTTACAATATCAAGGTACTAAGTACAAGCTGATTTTTCTTGAGGATTATCTTCCTGTAACCTGTCCTGAAAGGAAACCAGAGGACACGCTTGGTGTTATTATTCCAAAGCTGGTGAAGCATCCAATGGGAATCGTTATTAACCGTGTTTTGACAACAATAACCAGCAATGTGGAGCTTGATACTGAAACAATAATGGCGCCTGGCCTTTTTGGATCAGCAGTGCTGGAAGACAAGATAACACTTTTGCCTGACATGTATCGTCTTTTTGAGCTTGCCGCCCCAGAGTGGTTTGGAGACAATGGCTCAAAGAAAGATGAGGATGAGAAAAAGCCTTTGGTGCTCGTTGTCGATGATACGCCTTTTTTTAGAATGGTTGAATCTGATTATTTGAATTCGGTTGGCTATGATGTGGTGCTGGCAGAAAACGGAAAAAAAGCACTTGATATACTTGAGGACCAGGAGGTTGATGCTGTAATACTCGATATTATTATGCCTGTAATGGATGGGTGGGAAACAATTAAGGCGATTCGAGGACAGGAACGCCTTAAGAACCTTCCAGTGATGGCTGTTACTTCCCTTGGAGAAGGTGACGAAGATACCGCTCAGAAAGGCCTCGATGCTGGTTTTACTGAATGGGAAGGGAAGCTGAACAAGATCAGACTTCTTGAAAAACTGAAGAAGATGATGAATGTTTGAGAAAAGAACGACTGTTCATAACTATACTATCGGAACAAACAAAGCAAAAAAGCTTTGTTGAACATTTTAAGTTTATCAGGAGCTTTTTGCTTATTTCACAACCAGACCTTCGGTAAAAAGTAAGCAATCGGCTTCTTAAAACATTTTAGTTTATTAGGAGCAAGTAGTCCGCTTTGCGAATTAACCAACATAGATAAACTTTGAAGGGCAAACGGATGCGAAGACATTATTAACAGGTACATTGACCCAACACTTTACGGACGTGCCTGAATGAGAGCTGGATTCGAGTTCAAGGTCGAGGAGAAAAATTTAATAAACCGCAGGCGTACTCAGTTGTACGCTGAGGATTATGTTTTTTTCCAACGATGAGATTGGGCGTGAAGGCAGTTTTAGTTCTGGCACATCGACCGACAATTTTACAACCGTGCTTGAATGAAAGCTGAATTCGCGCTCAAGATCGAGGTGGAAAAAACAAAATAACCGCAGGCGTACTCAGTTGTACGCTGAGGATTATGTTTTTTTCCAACGATGAGATTGGGCGTGAAGGCAGTTTTAGTTCTGGCACATCGA
>JAOZSB010000033.1 GCA_029939895.1 Desulfobacterales bacterium | reverse complement strand
ATATACAGTATATCCCATCAATTGTGAACACTTTTTTTTGTAAAGGTGCAAGTAAAGTTGTTTTGATTATTTGTATTCTTCCTTAAAAACAAATAAAGTGGAGTTAACCTGTTGTAATCAAGCGCAATTCGTTTTTGCACAACATTGGTGTAAAAAACTGTATGAGGAAGAAATTTTTTTAGTTCTGTTTGACCAGAACGGGTTTATGCTGATATAGTAACCATAATTGTATGCTCAAGTGTTGTGCTTCAGGCATAAAAATTGTCAATGAACCAGAGGAATAAACTTTGAAATATAAAGAAATTTTTCGCTTATTTAATAGCCAGACCAATGAAAAAAAATAGATGCTTAGTGAAAGTATTAAAATTATCAGGAGAAAAAAAATGAAGATAACACATTACACAACAATAGAAAGTAAGCAATTTGATACCGGGCCGGCAAAGGGTGTGACAGGGCGTGTTGCAATCGGCAGGGCTGACGGTGCGCAGAATTTTTGCATGAGGGTGTTTGAACTGGCAAAAGATGGCTTTTCGCCAAAACATACCCACGACTGGGAGCATGAGATTTTAGTACACAGGGGAGAAGGCGAGGTCTTTAATGATGGCAAGTGGAGCGCTGTCTCAGCAGGATTTGTCATTTTTATTCCAGGTGGTGAGGAACACCAGCTAAGAAACACCGGGGACGAGGACTTTGTATTTGCGTGTGTTATTCCAAAGGGAGTGCAGGAACTGTAACCTGCGATCCTCTATCCGGCAAAATCAAAGAGGCAGATTAACCCATGAACACCTCGGAAGGAGAAGGGGCCTTCAGGCCCTTTGAAGAACTTGGTGCGATGTTAAAAAGCAGTAAAACTTCTGCTTTAAAACAGGTTGATCCTCCTGCGCCCGATGCTGGGCTGGTTCGTTCTTCTGATTATGATTCCTCAGTTAAACAGGCTTCATTTAAGGAACACAGGGCGACCGGGGCTGCATCTCCGGGTATTGAATCCAGCAAGGAACCCGAAGTCTTCATTAAAGAATCAGATATTAAGTCCGATGACGAGCTTTTTAAAAGGGCAATGGAGGGTGTGATTCCTGCTGCCTGGAAAAAGATCAGCGCAGTAATGACTGCTTTTCATAATAAAGATGAAAGGGGCAGGGGAGGTGCTGACGAAGTTGAAAACAGTGATGACCAGGAATGCATTGAGGAAATCCTTTCAGCCCTTGTAAGGGGTGGCAAGGGGTTTGTTGTAGCTGACACGCCGGAATATATTGAGGGGCTTGGCTATGAAAGCAATCCGGAAGCCGCAAAAAGACTGCACAGGGGTGATTTTGCAATACAGGCGCAGATTGATCTGCATGGAATGTACGCCCATGAAGCAAAGGATGCCTTTGAGAGTTTTTTGGGGCAGTCAATAGGCCTGGGCAGGCGTGCTGTGAAAATCGTGCATGGCCGCGGGCTTTCATCTCCAAAAAAGCCAGTCATAAAACCGGGTATCCTGCAACTCCTCAATCTGGGGCGGTGGAAAAAGTGGGTGATCGCCTATTCAAGCGCACCCTGGAATGATGGCGGAACAGGAGCCACTTATATACTCCTGAGAAAACGGCCCATGACAAAGGGGCAGAGAAAGAAAAAGCAAAGAAAGCTGGCGCAAAGGCTGTCCAGCGCAAATGAACCAGACAACAAAGCTGATTAAATGCGAGAATTAAACATACCAGCCCTGCAATCTGGCGGGATAATAACAAACTACCATTGCACCTCAAGGTGCGGTCACTGCCTGTACGGGTGCAGCCCGGAATGGGACAGGGACTGCATCGATGAGACCACGTTAAAAAAAATACTGGCAAAGATAAAAGCAATGGGCGGAACCAGCGTACATATTGGCGGTGGCGAGCCTTTCCTAAATACAGAATGCCTGTTGATGGTGGTTGAGCAGTGTTTTGCTGCTGGCGTGGGTGTGGGGTATGTTGAAACAAATTCAAGCTGGTGCGTTGACCAGGCAAAGGCCAGGGAGATAATCCAGGCGTTGATGGAAAAGGGGCTGAGATGTCTTCTTATTTCCATGAGTCCCTTTCATAACGAGTACATCCCCTTTAAACGTGTCAAGACGCTGATCGATATTTGTCGGCAGGAGCGTATGAACGACTTTCCGTGGGTTAACAGCTTTTATAAGGAGATTGAGTCCTTTGACGATGGGGTTGCGCACTCGCTTTCTGAGTACGAGGCCAAATATGGGCCAGACTACCTGGCCGGGCTGTTGAATCGTTATTCAATCCGTATTGGCGGGCGGGCAATTGAAACTTTTTCAGGAGTGTTTAACAAAAGTCCGGCGCAACAAATCGTAGAACAATCAAGTGCCGGGTGCAGGGAGTTGACCCAAACCGGGCATTTTCATTTTGATTTATTCGGCAACTATATTCCTGGCCTGTGCACCGGGCTTTCCATAAAGCTTGAGGATCTGGGCAGCCCTTTGCCAGGGGATAAATACCCGATCCTGACAATGCTGTACAACAAGGGCGTGGCCGGGTTGCTGGAATTTGCAGAAAAGGAATACGGTTTTAAAGTGCAGGATCAATATCTGGAAAAGTGCAGCCTGTGTTTTGATATTCGGAGGTATCTTGCCATTGATTGTTCCGTAGAATCACAGGAATTAAATCCAGTTGGAATTTACAAACTGCCATAGGCAGGCAATTTAGGAGTTGATTTGCTGCCCACAACGAAATATGAAAGAATTGTAAGTGTTAAGGTTTATTTTATATAATATACAGGGAGTGAATTGTGAAATTTTTTACGCGGGAGCTTTTTGACGAGTTCCAGCAGATTGCAAAAAGGGAATTTGAGCTTGACGACATCATGTCGCAGCGGCTCAATGATTATGCAGCAAAACTTGAGAAAATCGAAAAACGACTGCCACCCGGCGCAAAGACCCTTGCCGTAGCCGGTCTTCGGGATTCGCTGATAACAGGCTTTTCCAGGCCTTCACGGGATCAGGTAGTCATGGAAATTGACGGTGAACAAAGCGAAGGTTTCGGGCGCAGGGGACGGCTTGTGTTTGAAGGGGTTCGCAAATTCATTGGCCCAAAAGAGATTGAGGGCAGGGGCTGGCTCTTTGAAGAAGTTTTCCACAACCAGCACGGCGGGCTTGACTTGAGCGTCCTTTTGACCGAGGGCGAAATAACCCTGACTGCCGATGATGTCATTATTGAAGATATTGACGGAGAAGACAGCATCACAGGCGTAGAAGGCGCAAGGGGCCGCAATGCAGATGATCCTGATGGCGAAGACTTTGAAAATGAGTATTTAAAAATCCTCGAATATCACACCTGCAAGGCAAACCAGAAACCCAGTTCACAAAAAATCATTAAAATTGAAGACACAAAGGGAGATTTCTGGATTCTGCGTCGATATTTCATATCAGGGGAGTCGGAATACATAGAAGACGATTTCACGGAGATTGACGAGTTTGAGATCAGGATCAAACACTGCCCCTTTTGCGGTGAGCAGTTGACATAGTCCGGGCTGCCAGCCTGCACATATCTATCAGGCATTACTGCTGTGCCATTGACATTCTTGATAAAAACTTTATCTTTTTTATGTGATCGTCATGTCTGTGAGTTAACTGCATTGCACGCTGATGTGCTTAAAACAACGACCAGAGAGGAATTGGTTTGGATAAAGAAAAAGCAAAGGAACTTATTCACAAAAAAGTTCGCAACGAGTACAAGAAGATTCACGGGAATAAAAACCTGAAAAGGTTTTATAATTCACTTCTCGATATTAGCAGGAAAAGCGGACTTGAAGCGTATATCGCCTGCCTGGAAGGGGCGATTTACAACCTGGAAAAGAACAACCCGGATGCACTTGATTGTTTTAAAACAGCCACTGGTCTGGACGGGGATCTGGTGTTTGCATGGTATGGATTGGGGGTTGTCTATTTTGAGGAGCAGGAATATGACCAGGCAATACAGGCATATGATAAAGCCATGGAAATTGATGGGACCTTTGTATTTTCCCTGAACGGCCTTGGGAACGTCTATCTGGCGCAAAAGGAGTATGGGCTTGCAGCAGAAGCTTATGACAAGGCCCTGGAAATTGATGAAAAATTTGTCTTTTCCATGAATGGGATGGGGAACCTGCATTTTGCACTTGAAGAATATGATGCTGCAATTAGGGAATATGAGTCAGCCATAGATCTGGACAAAAAATACGCCCATCCCTGGAACGGGTGTGGTCATGCTTATGAAGTGCAGACCAAAAACTCAAAGGCGGTTGAAGCTTATAAAAAGGCCATAAAGCTGGATGGAAACTGGGCACCCTTCTGGTTTGATCTTGGAAATATGTATTATGGTCAACAGGAATACAAGCAGGCGATTAAAGCCTACAAAAATGCAATAAAAATAGATGAAAATCACGCGTATTCCTGGGCCTATAAGGGAATCAGTTATAGGGCCCTTAAAGAATTTGAACCTGCGATTGATGCACTTAATAAAGCCATAAATCTGGATGGAAACTCTGCATTTTTCAGGCTCGAACTGGGGGGTGTGTACTTTGACCAGGGAGAGCATGACAGGGCAATTACTACCTATAAAACAGCAATGGAGGTTGACAAAAATTCCGGGGAACCGTGGCTCAGAATCGGATATGTCTATTATGCCCTGGGCAAATTTTCACTTGCTATTGAAGCTTATAACAAAAGCATAAATCTGAGCAAAACCGCAGCTACTTACTATTGGCTTGGAAGTGCACATTATATTCAAAAGGAGTATGATGATGCAATTGAAGCTTATAATAGTGCGATAGAACTGGATCAGACCGAAATATATCCCTTCTACTGGCTTGGGAATGCATATTATTTACAGGGAAAATTTGATCAGGCGATTAAGGCGTACACTAAAGCCAAAGAGGTGGATGAAGCGTTTCCATATCTCTGGAACGGGCTGGGCAGTGTTTACTACTGGCAGGGAAATTCCAAAAAAGCAATTACACACTACAACAAATCTATTGAGCTGCATGGGGAATTTGCCCACTCTTTCAGCGGACTGGGAAGCTTGTACAAGGATATGGGAAAATTTGATGATGCCATCAAAAAGTATGAAAAGGCGGGCGAACTCTACAGAAATATGGAAGATCATTACTGGGCTGATTATTGTGCAGAAGAAATCAGGCAGATTGAGCTTATGATCAAAGCAGAGAATTCTATATTTGAGACAACGGAATCCGATAGAACCCTCAAGATATTAAAGGAGACCAAAAAGCTGGGAGTTCCGGGCAGGGCTGAAAAGCTGGGGATTGAGGGGCTGGCAGAAGAGAACAAAAAATTGTACGATGAATTTACCAGGGAGAAACCATTATCTGTTGAAAAGGGTGAGCCTTATTTTCAGGTGCTTCGTCGCTGGAACTCATATACTCCCATTGTTGCAGATAACTACCACATCAGCAAAGGCGGTGGTTACTTCCTGAAAACAGGAGGCAGGGGAATCGTTATTGATCCGGGGTTTAACTTCATAGACAATTTTAAGGGGATGGGGCATTCTTTTAGTGAAATTGATGCAGTAATCATATCCCATGCGCACAATGACCACGCAGCAGACCTGGAATCAATTCTTACCCTGTTGTACAGGTATAACAATGCAATAAAAGAAAATATAAAAAAGCAGCTTGGCAGCAATTACTGGGTTGATCTTTCCAAAGACAGGCGTGAACCCTACGCAATAGCCAGTGAGGAAGATGTTGAAAAAGCCTTTCTTGAATCAAGGAGGCGGAAAACCATTGAACTTTACCTGACAAAAAGCACCTATACAAAGTACCAGGGAATGCTGCGCCTTGATTCTGACAGTTATTACAATATAAATATAATTGATCAGAAATGGGCAGGAAACCTCTGCGGGGTAAAGGTAAAGGCTCTTCCTGCAAAGCATCATGATGCTATTTCTGACCGTGATTCTCTTGGGTTTATTTTTTCCATCGACAATACCGCAGTCGTCTACACAGGTGATACTGGGTGGAATGATGATATAGAAAAAAGCTATAAGCACCTTGCCAATGATGCTAAAGATAATGATGGCGAGTTCTGGTATAAGGAGAAAACACACAAAATCCTTGTTGCTCATCTGGGCGGATTTAAGGCCTGTGAAAGAAACTATGTTATTAAGGATGCCAGAGACTCTTCCTATTATAAAAACCACCTGGGTCGTATCGGCATGGTAAAGATAAACGAAACTTTAAGCCCGGATGTCTGCTTTATCTCGGAGTTTGGCGAAGAACTAAAGGGTCAGAGGGTTGCGCTTGCTGAAATATTTAACAATGAATTTGAAGAAACTGAATTTCTGCCTGCTGATATAGGGCTTACAATAAGGTTGAAAAATAAAAAAATAAAGGCAATACACACCATTAACGAAAGTACCCTCAAGTGCACCTATCGGGATATTGAGCCAAAGGATGTTTGCTACCAGCTTCTTAAAAAGGACTATTCCCTGAATTACTTTTCAGACGCAAAAATAGTTGATCCAACTGAGCTGGCACAGTTTCTTGGGGCGCTGTATGATAAGAGCATGCAGTAAAAGGGATAAGCCAGATTCATGGTAAACCCTGCAGGGGCAGGCTTTTCCACTAATAACTCCCAGGCGGGTTTCATGTCGTCAGCCCGGCCTGGGAGTATGAGTAGCAATAAAAGTTTGTTATTTTTCGCTCTTGATTAAATAGCGGCCACCAAGATTCATTGAAACAATAAAATCGCCGTTTGACAGTTTGGGAAGAACCTTTAACATAGCCGAAGTCAGCTTTTCAATATCCTTTTCCTTTGCACTTAATTCTTTTGCATTTTTATCAAAAATTGTCAGGTAGGTTTTCATGGCTTCAATATCTTTATTTGTGGATAACGGGCCATGACCCGGAATGATATTTTTAACATTCAATGCGCTGATGAAGTTAAGATTTTTTTCCCACCCGGGTAAATCACCTTCGGCAAGATATGGGTGAAAATCAGTAAAAAGAATATCACCCGTAAAAAGGACATTCTGCTCCGGTACATGAACAATGACTGATCCGGCAGTGTGTGATTTTATACCGCTGTGAATTAGTTTTACTGTAAGGTTGCCCAGGTCAATAAGCATTTCACGTTCAAAGGTTATATCTGGCGAAACAGTGCGGGTTTCTTTCCAAAAATCTGCCGGTAGTCCAAACATGTCGGGCGTTTCCAGAAATTGACTTCCATTAGTGATAATGGCATCACGGCATTTTGCATGGCCAATAATTGTGATTCCCTTATCTGCAAAATAACTGTTGCCAAGTGCATGATCAAGGTGAAAGTGAGTATTTACAACATAACGGACAGGTTTGTTGGTTATCTTTTTAATATCAGCCATAAATGCTTCTGCTTCCCCGGCTGAAGTCAAAGTATCCACTATGAGTACTGCATCTTTTCCAATAATAATTCCAGCATTAGCAGAAAATGCATTTCCAGGCGTTCCGCCAGGAACGGCCAGGTACGAGTAAACCGACTCTGTTACCTTTTTGAGTTCTGCCCTCGGCTGTGCCATCGTGGATTGAACCAGAAAAAGCACCAGTGATAAAATAATTAAAGCAGTAGTTTTCAGTTTCATTTTATACCCCCTGATTTGGTTTTTAATTTTTGGACTGTTTCAAAAAAAAAGCTTAAACACGAAAAAAATATAATCATTTATTACTACACATGATTCCATTAGAATTTGTATCCATGTTCGGAACATGGACGGGAAGCTCATGGAGCGGGCTGATCCCCTTGATAGAGCGATTTATTAAACCGGACAGCCTTAATATTTGGCAGTGCTGAGATTTTGCGCATTACTTCCAGCCCTTCAGTCGTGTAGTTCTCAATCATGGTCTCTGTTACCTCAAAGGGTTCTTCTAAAGAAAGCCCCAGTTTTGCGGGCCGCAAACGCCACCCTTTGGCAATATCTGATCCACCAACCAGGTTGATGGGAACAATAAAGTCGCCTGGTCGCATATAGGCTTCCAGATACCGCGGGTTTACATATTTAATCGAAACAGTACCGTCTGAATCGATAAGGGATCTGGAGCCTTCGGGGAAAAGGAGGAAACATTCCCGCATATTTTTTTTAAACAGTTCGTAATCCTCTTCCCTGGTGTCCTGCATGATTTGAGAAACCTGGTTATCAGCGAGAAATTTTTTAAGAGCCTCTTTTTCATCCTCTCCGATAAAGCCAGAATGTTGCTCCAGCAACTGGCTGTCGTTAATAACCGATTTAAACTCATTAAAATCCAGTTTTTTAATCAGGTAAAGACAAGCATCAGGAAGCTTGATCAGACATTGTGTTCTTCTGGCGGTTTTTTGCAGCTCTTCGGCAAGCCCTGTGGTTTTTATTACAGTTGTTTTCTGGGATGGCACAGTTACGAACAGGTTGCCGACATTTGCAGCACCATTTCGCAGGACGAGATTGGAAAACATGCGGGGACCAACCACGGTGTTGCAATTTTTAGTCAGCTCATCAAAACCCAGTTTGCGAATCACGCTTCTCACAAAATAAGGGCCTAAATAACCTTCGTGATGACCAACAAAAAATATGCGGTGTCCCTTATTTTTAATTTGCATGGCCCTGCGTAGAATCTGGATAACATCGGTTGATTCAATTATTCTGGGTGCGCTGTATTTAAAAGAATGCAAACGGTTATCATGATTGACAAGGATTATATCTACAATCATTTGCCGCTCGAAAAATTCAAAAAAACGGTGCCAAAAGGCAGAATCCGGCAGTACCGGGTAAATGGAACGATCAAAAGCAAATTTTACAGCCAGAAGCTGCTCCATGCGACTCTTTGAAAACTCATGGGAAAATTTATGCTGGAAGAGATGTTCTTTCATTTCCTTCAATTTGCGGGGAGCCTGGGGAAGCTGTTGACTGAGGTCTAATCCATGTTTGGAGGCAAATTCAAAAATCTCTGCAAATGTCTTGATAAGCTTTTCATTTTGAGGTGCATGCCTCAAAGAATATAGCTTTGCCCTTCCAAATTCAACCAGTTCCTTGAAATTCAGTTGGTTTTTCCAGTTGCGGACGCTGGTGATAAAATCTTGAAACCCCAAATACTTCATCAGGAAGCCCTGGACAGCCTCTGATATTTTATCGGCAATTTCTGCCAGCATCGAAAATATGGAAAACAATCTGTTAAAAGTATTGTATAACCACTTCTTGCTATCAAGCTCAGAAAAAGATTCTTCCAGTTTTTCTTTATTATTTTGAAGATAATTAACAATGTCTTCTGGGTTCGATTTTTCTTTAGCTTTGTCCCACCAGTCCTGTAATGTCGGCTTATTGCTTTTTTTCAAAGTGCTCCTCAGCAAACTAGTAATTGACCAGAAAAATGTTTTTCACCTGCCTCTTCTTATGTCCAAAATGGATTCGTATCATATTGTGCGTGTAATGTAAAACTTGTGAAAGTACCAGCAGGGTTTTAGTTTTGTCTTCAAACAAATTTAGCCCGCAGACTGGCAGACAACACAGGGGATACGGAAAGTTAATTACCCGGTCTCACCCAGTGGGCGTGCAGTCGTTATCTCATAGCCCCTGCCGTTAAAAATTATTTTTATTGCGCCATGATGATCTGTGCGGAAAATAGGCAGGTTCCGGCTTTGCAGGCGTTTTATGACATGGGGGTTGGGCAGGTTGAATCTTGATTTGAAGCCGGAGGAGATAATAACAGCATTTGGTGCAACGCTGTCGAGAAAAATATCCGTGTTTGATGTATTGCTGCCGTGGTGGGGTGAGACAAGGATGTCGCAGTCGAGCAGGGGGGCATTGCTTGCCACGAGTTCTTTTTCAGCCATTTTCCTTATGTCTCCTGGAAACAGGATGGATGAATCTCCAAAATCAATCCGTGTAACCAGGGAGCAGTTGTTGAGGTCACGCCAGGCATTTTTTTTCTTCATTTCCATGAAACCCTTTGGCGGATACATGAAGCTCAGGTCTGCGCCGTTAACTTTAAGGCTTGCCGGGGGTTCAATCACAATGATTTTATCCATGTTCATCTGCTGAAATTGTTCAAACCCTTTTGTGGTATTGCGGGCACCGTTTGTGAATATTTCTTTTACGTTGAACCTGTCTGCAATATGGATAAGGCCGTTTAAATGATCGCTTTCAGGGTGTGTGAGGATGACAAAGTCGATGGTCATTATTTTTTTCTTCAGCAGAAACGGGGCCACAACCAGTTTGCCAATATCAAATTTTGAATTGTCCGAGAACCCACCGCCGTCAATCAGGGCGGTTTTTCCCCCTGGAAACTCAAGGAGTGCGCAGTTTCCGTGTCGAACATCTACAATCGTGGCAGTAAAATTCTCGTTGAAAAATCGTTTGTTGACCCAGTAGCCAGCATCGCCCACAGCAAGCATGATTGCTGCCAGGAGGAAGTATCTGGCCCTTGAAAAATATTTCAGCCCGGCAATGGAAAGTATCAGGGTGTAGTATATGGCGACCTCAAACCAGGTTGGGGAAAATGTCATAAAAGATGAAAAGGGGAACAGACAAAAAACTTCCGCAGTTTGTGAAGTAAATCCTGTGACCATAGCTGCCAGCTTGAATCCAAGGCTTGATGCCCCTGGAAAAACAGGCAGGACAACGATTGAAAGCAGGCACAAGGGCACAGCAATAAAGCCGGTCAGGGGAACAACAATAAGGTTTGCAATAAGCCCGATTGGAGCAATGGCGTTGAAATGGGCCATTGCAAAGGGGAGGGTTCCTGCAAACGCAAGGGCCGGAACAAGGAGAAAAACACTGAGCCTGAATAAAAATTGATCCCTGGCCCTGGTTCTGGCTTTTTTAAAGGCCTGGTTTTTTGCAGCATGATCCCTGCCCAGTGCATCATTATCAGACAGGCCCTTTGATTCTGAGTAGTCGTGGCCCACTAAAAGTTTTAACCCTGCAACAATAAAAAATACCGCAGAAAATGAAAGCTGAAACGATGCTGAAAAAATTGAAAGCGGTCTTATCGCCAGGATGATTATCCCAGCCAGGGACAGGGTGTTGATGTGATCCTTATCACGGTCTATTGCTGCTGCAACAAGGAAGACAACTGCCATGATGGCGGCGCGCTGTGTGGATGGAGACAGGCCGGACAGTAATGCATAGGCAGTGATCGGAAGGATTGAAAGCAGGGCAGCAATTTTTTTTGTCAAAGCATGGGCGTTGAGAAAGTTGAAAAAAGAAAGCAGAGTCTTGAGTACAAAAAAAGAAAACATGGCCACCATGCCCACATGCAGTCCTGAAATCGCAAGAACGTGCGCTGTGCCGGAGTTTGCAAATGCTTCCCTTGTGGCAGGAGAAATCCCGGACTTGTCGCCGATTGCAAGTGCCTTTACAATCCCGGCCCTGTCCTTTGAAACATGGGCTTCAATAAAAACAGCAATTTTCTGCCGGGCCTTTTCAACCCCGATAAAAAAGCCATCCGCAAAATGCTCATCAAGAATTGCAACGTCCCTGCTGTATGCAGAGGCAGATATTCCTTTTGATTTCATAAAACCCTTGTAGTCAAAGCATCCAGGGTTTGAAAAACTTCTAAAGCTTGATATTTTTGTCATGAACCTGATTTTCATACCAGGTGCAAACAAGGCGGTGGAAGGTGTTGACAGGCGGATTACTCCCTTTGTCGGTACTGGTGGGCTGAGGGTTTTATTTGCCTGGCCCTTGCCTTTTTTGCGGGGTGTGCTTTTATTGCCATTTGCCAAAACGCTTTCAACTTCAATGGTAAGCCTTGTGCGATGGCGGTTTTCCGGCATTTTGAGGATGGTTCCGATAACAGTTAGTTTGCCCCTGCCAATATATTCAGAAATATGGACAGGCGATGGTGCAGTGCTGGTAAAGGTGAAAAGGTCTGGCGGAAAAAAGCTGGATAAAACACCCATTGAGAAGAAGCAGAAAAAAAGCAGGCCAAGATTAAAGAAAGGAACAATTTTATTGATTTTCAGGAAAGTCAGAACAGCTATTGCAGGCGGTAAAAGGAACAGGAGGATCAATGCAGGGGATAAAAGCGCACTTCCGGCTATTATTCCGCAGGAAAGTGCTATGAACAGGGGCGCAAGGGGGCGGCTGAGTATCAGCACCTTAACAGGGTGCGCCCTGTCATGGTTATTCCGGGACACGCTTGATAGAGGCCCCCAGGTTTGCAAACTTTTTTTCCAGGGCTTCGTAGCCACGGTCAAGGTGGTAGACACGGCTGACCGAGGTGGAGTCTTTAGCAATCAATCCGGCAAGTATCAACGATGCGCTTGCCCGGAGGTCCGTTGCCATGACTGGTGCGCCCGATAGTTGTGCGCCGCCGGTAATAAGGGCTGTGTTGCCGGAGACCTTGATCATTGCGCCCAGGCGTTTTAGTTCGCTGACATGAATGAATCTGTTTTCAAAAATCGTTTCTGTTATCATGCTCGTACCGTTAGCCGCACACATAAGCACCATGAACTGCGCCTGCATGTCCGTGGGGAAACCAGGGAAGGGCAGCGTCTTAACATCAACGCTGGTGATTACATCCTGGCCCTGCACATGAATTGTATTTTTTTCTGATTTGATTTTCACGCCGGCAAGTTCAAATTTATTTATCACGGCACTGATGTGGGATGGTTCGCAATCAGTGATTGTAATGTCGCCCTTTGTAAGTGCAGCAGCGGTTATGAAGGTTCCGGTCTCTATGCGGTCAGGGATTATCCGGGAGTTCACAGGCTGGAGCGAATCAACACCATTGATCGTGATTTCCGATGTGCCGGCTCCCCGTACATCTGCGCCCATATTGTTAAGCACGTCTGCCAGAGCAACTATTTCCGGTTCCATTGCTGCATTGCCGAGTATTGTTCGTCCCTCTGCCAGAACCGCAGCCATCATAAGGTTTTCAGTTCCTGTTACCGTGGGGATGTCAAAATATATTTCAGCACCAATGAGCTTTTCAGCAGAAGCCTCAACATAGCCGTGTTTCAACTCAATTTTTGCACCAAGTTTTTCCAGCCCCTTGAGGTGGAGGTTGATTGGGCGCGCTCCAATAGCGCATCCACCGGGCAGGGAAATCCTGGCTTTTTTCAGTCTCGCCACAATCGGGCAAAGCACAAGGATTGATGCCCGCATCTGCCGGACAAGGTCGTAGGGGGCTTCAAAGTTGTTAAGGCCGGAACCGTTGATTCTTATAACGCTGGAATCATTTTCATCGAGCAGGACAGTCGCCCCGTGGTTTTCAAGTATTTTACAAACTGTGCGGATGTCCCTGAGATCAGGCACGTTGGTGAATGTACTCCAGCCGTCAGCCAGCAGGGATGAGACAAGGATTGGAAGTGCAGCATTTTTTGCACCGCTGATTTTTACTTCTCCAGATAATCTCTTGCCGCCTTCAATTACTATTTTGTCCATAGATCCGCCTGTTGCTTTAAAAACTGCTGTAAAATTAGAAAAAAAAGGGGGGAACAATTTCCCCCCTTCTTAAAATTTATATGTAGACACAAAATAAGGTTAGTGATGCTCGTCGTGATGAGCGCCTTTGCCCTGGGCCGTGTCTGATATTGTTTTAATAATGCAATAGCCCATTCCGGTTCCTATTATGCCAAGTGCGTACCAGAGTCCGCCCATGAAAACCAGATGGGAAATGTCCCAGATCCATTCGAAATTAAAAGGAAACATATAATTATCCCCCTATGTCTGTGCCGCAGGTTCAGCACCTGCAACATCAGCAGTTTCTTCGGTTGACTCTTGTTCATCAGCCAGAGCCTCTTCAGGAGCAATAGGATTTAACTCTGCTTCCTGTGGGAAGATAGGCAGATAACGGTATGAAATTGCAATCAAGATGACAGCATATGCAACGGGCAGTATGGTTGTTGCAACTTCCTGCCAGCTTGGGCAGTATGTGGCCCATGTATCAAAGCTCATAACCGGAACCGCCATAACCTGAAGCACCATGACCCAGCGATTGAGGCAGACGCCGATTACAGCAAGAACCACAGCGGTTGTCAGGGCTGTTTTGCTTGCCCGTCCCTTTTTGGTTACCAGTATAAGGGCAGGAACGATTCCGCAAATAACCAGCTCCAGGATGAGTATCCACCAGCCGTAAAATTCGTTATTTGTGTAGAAGAAGCCGACATCAAATCCCTTTGATGGGGCCAGTACAAAGGCCCAGTATGCAGTGTCAGCAATTTTTGCTATCATGTATGTAAGCATCATCCACCCGGAAATTCTTGCTAAAAGGTCGATGACATTAAATTTAACAAGGGTTTTTCCGGTTACCTTTTCCAAAATTTTGGTTGCCAGAATCGTGAAGCACGGGCCAAAGGCTGCTGCTGACCATGTGAAAAGGAAGAATGTCCAGGGCCAGATTAAAACGCCTTCCCTGAAAGCAAATGGTCTTCCAAAAAGTACGCCTGCAACGCCGCCAAGTGAACCCTGATGGAAAAAGGAAAGGAATGCGCCAGTGGCTGCAAAGACAGCCATGGTTTCGTGCATGTTATGGGTCAGGTTATGGAAAAATGGAATCTTGTCGAGTTTTCGATTTTCCAATACCAGGGGCAGATACTCAATTGTAAGTACAATAAAGTAGCAGGTAAGGCAGAAGGCTACTTCTGTAAGCATTGAGTGAACATTGGCGTGCCAGAAGATGAACCATCCCCGTAAAGGCTGGCCAATGTCGATAGCCAGGATAAGCAGTGCGGAACTGTAGCAGATGAAGCCCAGAAGAACAGCATAGTTGATAATGTTCTTCAGCTCGTCTTTTCCGACTATGTATTTGAGGAAGCCGGAGAAGAAGGCGCCACCACCAATGGCAATGACCGCAAGGTCAGCCCATATCCAGATTGCAAATCCATAGTAATCGTTCATGTTGGTCTGGTTCAATCCCTTGATCCAGATCAACAGCATTGCAAATACGCCCCAGGCGAGGACAGCACCAGCAGCACCCAGAAGCAACATAAACTTGGGGAAGCTGCAACGCTTGACACCAACTGGTATGAGTGCGGAATCCATATAATATAACTCCTAAAACTTAAAATTTTAACAAAGCTTTGAATTTTGTTTATTTAAGTAAAATAAGCAAAAAAAAGCTCAAAATCTCTTACGTTGTTTAATGGTTCTGTTTCTTACCTGTTTTTTCATGAGCAAGGTAGTTATCCCCGGCTCTTCTGACCCATTCACGGCTTGAAATGTAATAAACCTTTGGGTTTGTGCCAAGCCTTTCAAGAAGCCTGAAAGCATTTTGATCCTTTTTAAGCTTGTAAACTTCGTGCTTGGGATTTATCAGGTCACCAAAGGTAATTGCTCCGGCAGGACAGCCCTGGGTGCACGATGTCTGATATTCATTCTCTCTTACTTCACGTCTGCCTTCGCTGTATGCCTTTTCTTTGGCAAGCTGGAGTCTGTGATAGCAAAAACTGCATTTTTCGACTATGCCTCTCATGCGTGGAGATACGTTCGGGCTGAGTTGTTTTTCCATGCCCTTGGGCCAGACCGGGTCCCACCAGTTAAAGTATCTGGCGTGGTATGGGCAGGCTCCCATGCAGTACCGGCAGCCAAAGCATCTTGTGTAAATCTGGCTGACGATGCCTGTTTCTGTGCTGTAGTCAGTGGCGGTTGCCGGGCAGACTGAAACACATGGTGAGTGTCCGCCGTGTCCCTCGCAGTGCATACATGGTCTGGGCAGGTAGCAAACCTCTGTTTCTGGAAACGATTTGCCGTTGGTGAACTTGTAAACCTTCATCCAGGTTATGCTGAGGCGTTTTTTCGTTTCGTCTTCCTTGAAAGGCACATTGTTTTCAGACATGCATGCAACCATGCAGGAACCGCAGCCGGTGCATTTGTCCAGGTCAATGACCATTCCGTATTTTTTCTCATGAAAGTCTTTCATCAGAACCTCGTATTGTTATTAGGCGGGGCTGAGCTTGGCTCGAATCCCCCAGGCTGCATCAAGACCTGTTTCCGGGTCTTCAAGTGAGCCAATAAGTGCATTAACATTCACGCCCTTGTCCGCAATATATGAATCATAGCCAAAGTGACCAAGCCCTTTAGGCATTCCAACCACACCAGGCATAATCCCATCGGTTATGAAAACCCGTACAGAAGCTTTGCCCTTTGGAGTCTCAAGTACTGCTTTTTTTCTGTCCCTGAGTCCCAGGCTTTTTGCGGTTGCGGGGTTGATCTCCACAAGAATATCGTTTTCAAAAAGCACTGTGTCGTCAACAGTCTTGGTTGCAAAGGGTGGGTTGGCAATATATCCGCAGTTAATTCTTATGGAATCAACTGGAACCAGCGTCAGGAGGTATTTGCCCCTGTCGCCTTCGATTGCCGGAGCATCGGCTATTTTGTCAGGAAAAGTAAAGTTGACCGTTGAAGGCGGTGTGTAGCTTTGATCGGTCATAAAGCCTTGTGATTCAAGCTGTGCCCACATGCTTCCAAGGGTTTCCTTCAGGCATGTTTCATAGTCTTTCCAGGGAAATGCACCTGCGATTGAATTTGAAATCCTTTTGGCAATCTGGATTATCACGTCGCCAGTGTTCATGGTGTCAAACAACGGGTCAACAACTGGTCTGGCAAGTCCAATATACGGTTTGGTGTATCCGCTTGCAAAGGGTATGTCTTCATATCTTTCCAGGAACACATGATCCGGCAGAATAAGGTCAGAGTAGAGGGCTGTCTCGTCCATGTAGGATGAGAAGCTCATGACAAAGGGTATTTTTTCAAAAGCCTTTTTAACCTTTTCTGAGTCGGGCATGGTGTACATGGGGTTGGCCCTGTAAACCATAAGTGCGTTAACTGGATATTCGTAATCATCAAGTACTGCATCTGCAAAGTTGTTTAAAAGAAATCTTGTGTCCTTGTATTTGCCGGACTGTGCAGAGTCGATTCTGTTTTTTTGTAATCCTGCGGTGCTTGCATCATCGTTGATGAATTCCGGCCATTTTATGTAATCAGGCTCAGATGTAAGCCACAGGCCGCCTTTTTTGTTAATGTTGCCCACAAGTGCGTTGAGGCAAACTATGGCAAGCGATTCCTTGAGGCTTCCCGGAGTATCTCCGCTGCCCTTTCCGCATACTGCTACTGGGTTTTTTGCCTTTGCAAAGCTGGTTGCAATTCTGGTAATTACTTCCGCTTTTATTCCGGTTGATTTTGCGATTTTTTCCGGGGCGTAGTTTGCAGTCACAAAGGATTTAAAGCCTTCAAGCCCTGTTGCTGCTGCGGTAAAGTTGGTATTATAGAGAGCTTTTTGTATGATTACAGCGCACATTGAAAAAGCAAGATCAGCTTCGGTTCCCGGATTAACCGGCAACCATTTATCAGCCTTGGCAGCGGTATTTGAAAGCCTTGGTTCTGCCTGGGCAAGGGTGCCTTTTTTATCTTCCAGTGCTGAGTTTGCCATGAACATTCTCACTGGTGAACCCCATCCTTCAAGGAGTCCGCTTCCAAAACTCAGGATATAATCTGAATTTTCAAAGTCAAAGGCGACCTGGGCCGCTGAAGTACCAGTTGTTTTTAAGATTGCAGCTTCAAGGCTGTCAAGAAAGGAAGGTGTTCTAATATAATTTTTTGAGCCAAAGGCTGTCATGAAACGTCCTATAAGGCTGGCGGTGGTTCCAAGTTCTGTCTCGGAAATGCATGCCAGGGTGTGGGACTGTGCCTTGAGCCTGATTGCGCCCAGCTTTTCGACCATTTCTGTGATGGCCTGCTGCCAGGAAATCTTTTTAAATTTTCCAGAACCCCTTTTGCCGACTCTTTTTAAGGGAGACTTCACTCTGTTGTCTTCACCGTAAAGGAGCTGGAGACCAGAAAGCCCAAGGAGGCATATTCCGCCCTTGTTGATGGGGTTTGCCTTCAGGCCCTCAATCTTTACCGGCCGGTCGTCGATTTTTCTGACGTTTATTCCGCATCCGCCCTTACACAGGGTGCATACGCTTGGCTGGTAATTAATTGCTCCGTCAAGCGGGACTGGTGTCCAGGGCCAGTTCTGGGACCATATGGATGAGTCATCCATAAGTTTCCAGGGAAGTGGCGTGATAGCGGTTCCTACTGCACCGCCAACTCCAAAAGCTAAAAAGCTTCTTCTATCGATTTTCATATATACAACCTCGTAAAATCTGTTACTTGTGGCATACGAAGCAGGCATCCCTTTGAGTCTGGACGCTGGTCTGCCTTCCGGTCAGTTCCTTGTGGCACTTGTCGCAATCGGACATCTTCATGCTGTCCCATGAATCCATGCTTATGCCGGCAATGTTTCCGCCCCAGATATCCCTGCTGACTCCGGTGAAACGGTTTTCCTCATAAGGTTTCAAGCTGGTTGATTCCCCGATATGCCCGTGGCATGTTACGCAGTCCTGTTTCCCCATTTTTACATGTGCAGCATGGGAAAAGAATACCATGTCAGGCTGTTTTGAATAAATCAGCCAAGGCACTTCCCGGCCCTTTGCAACGTAATCCGTAACAAAGGTCAATTCGGCTTCTGAAACCCCGATAGGCTCTTCGTGGCATTCTACACACTGCGCCAGCTTTGGTACTCCAGAAAAGGTTCCATCTTCCCGGAAGAAATGGCAACTTTCACAACCATTTGCAACCTCTTCATTGTGCAGGGCATGGTTGAAGGCAACGGGTTGCTCTTTCTTTGAGTAGAGTAGTTCGGGGAAGATAATCCAGCCAAGCAAAAGGCTGCCGATGAATCCGAGAATGAAAAATAGGGTTATGATACCCGATTGTCCGTTTTTTTCATCTGAATCGCTCATGAAAACTCCATTGGTCTATAATTTCGTTATATTGTCAATAACTGCGTCACATATAATAATTTAACAAAGGTTTAGTAGCTTGCGGCAGTTTTTTTGTCAAGGAAAAATCAACTTCCATAGCTATGCAAACCTGAAAGAAGGAAGTTAACCCCAAAGTAAGTAAAGATAACCGCACAAAAACCGACAATGGAAATGATGGCAAGCCTTGTGCCGCGCCACCCGTGCATGAGCCGTGCATGTAGAAAAGCTGCATACACAAACCATGTTATCAGGGACCAGGTTTCTTTTGGATCCCATGACCAGTATTTGCCCCATGCGGAGTTTGCCCATACAGAGCCGGTGATAATGCCCACGGAAAGAAAAAGAAAGCCAAACATAACCATCTGGTGGGTCAGGTCATCGAGAATATTATCATCAGGAATCAAAGAGGTTTTTTGGTCAATATGCACGCCTCCCATCTTTTTGATAAAAAATATCAGGCTTAATCCAAAGGCGATTGCAAAGGCTGCATATCCAAGGAAACACGTCATAACATGAGCTATGAGCCAGTTGCTTTGAAGTGCCGGAAGCAGTGGCTGTATCTTGTCGTTGATATCGGGGGACAGGGATGCATAGGCCATAATAAGGAAAGCTATGGGCAGTGCAAAGGCTCCGATTATCGGTTTTTTATATCGAATTTCTACATACATATACAGCACGGCAACAGAAATTGCGAAAAAAACCAGGGATTCGTACATATTGGAAAGCGGTGCATGACCAATGCCCTGCTGGTAAGACTCGACCCATCGCAGGACAAAGCCTGCAATATTACCGACAGCTCCTGCTGCTGTGATATAAAATGCGTATTTGGTAAGCTTGTCTTGTTTAAAATTCCAGGCAGCAACGTACAAAATGCCGGCAAGTGCGTATACAAAAGTAATTTTTGATAGAATCCACGAACTATTCATTATATTCCTCGTTTAATCTTGGTTTTTAATTATTTTTTGCCAGCTTTTTTTCAAGGGACTCAGCAAGCATTTTAACGGTTTCGTCCATACCGATTTTATTTTTATTTGAGTTGCCGGAAACCAGCACCCTGGTTGAGTTGCCTTTTTTGGTAACTTCAACAAATACTTTTTTGTGCGACATATAAAAGGCTATGAAAAAACCCACCAGCATAAGAATAAAGGATGTGTATACAATCGGTAGACCAGGGTCGCTGGAGACTTGCAGGCCGGTAAATGAACGACTTTGATAATCATCCACAACAATTGCAACTTTCCCCTGTCTCATGAAGTCAAATTTCGCTTTGTTAGGGTCCATGGGCATAACAACATATATTGGCTGCTCCTTGTCACGGTGGATTATTCCCAGGATCGAAGGCCCGATATTGTGGCCCTTGAACCCAAAGGACGGCCGATAGTCTACAACTTCAAGTTTTCCCAGGCCCTCTGGAATATCAATTGTTTCGCCTGCCTTGGTTTCTACAGGATAAACCATCCCTGATTCCTTGCTGGTGAATGACAGGGTGATGTTCCCAGGTATCTCGCCGTAGCTTGACTGGAAAAAATTAATGCCCTTGTAACGCAGGGGAGTGTTTACAACAATATCCTTTTTAAGAACTTCTTTACCATCTTCAATGACGACAAGGCTGCTCCTGAATTCCTTTACAGTGCCTGTATCGTAATAATCCACAACAAATTTTTCGCACTTGACGGAAAAATCGAGTTTTTTAGGTACTTCAGAGTTTTGGATTTCAATGGAGTCTATGGTGTCGCCCTCGGTAATGTTGACGTATCCTTCAAAACCCAGAATCGACCCCATAAGCCCGCCGGCTATAAGTATTACAATGCTTAAATGTACCACATAAACACCTAAACGTGTCCATCCGCCCTTTTCAGCAAATATAAACCCGTCGCCAGTCTGCCGGATCTTGTAAGACCCTGAAACCGTTTTATTGATAATGTCCCCGGCCTGTTCTACTGAAAGCGCAGTGTTGAAACTCTGTTTGTTTTCAAGCTTTCTATAGCGGTTCGGGTTGATTGGTCTGTCCTTTGGAAAGGCAAGCCTGAGAGTTGTTGACAGCCTGTCTATGGAGCAAACCACGATGTTTATTGTCAGCAGGAGCAGGAGGAACTGGAACCACTTGGCATGGTACATGTCAAACAGCCCCATTTTATCAAATATCTCGACCAGATCCCCAAACATGGTATCCCCGAATTTTGTATGATAGTACTCGTGGGATTTGTTCTGAACAATGATGGTTCCAATTATTGAGGTCCCTGCCAGGGTGAGGAGCAAGACAAAAGATAATTTAATCGAGGTGAAAAAATCCCAGATAAAGTCTTTTGATTCAGCTTTGTCTGTCATAAAAGTTTTCCTTTCAAGGCCCTGGAATTTAAAAGTTTAATAGAAAAAAATTAAATATGGGGGCCAATATGTTAAAGCATGGGAATGAACATGCATTATGTGAACCGAGCTAAGTCAAATAGCAAACGATTTTTAATATGGCAACATAATAAAGTAAAAAAATCGGAATTAACATAGCAGCCAGCTTTATAAAGTAATATGACTTAAGTCAAATTGTAAATTATTCCAGTTTCGCCAGTTGCATGAGTCCATATGAATCCAGCCTGAACTTTTCAAAGGGTTGATGCTAGTGATGCTAAAAACTTTTTACTCCTGTTGGCATTTAAAAATTCCCAACTTGACAATTCAGCATTAAAGGACTTATACTTTTGTTTTAAAATGGAATATTTGATGATGTATATACATTGTTTCCTATATATTTTTGCCAGAAAAAGATTTTTTTGTAATTTTTTAAAAACGAACCTCATGGATAAACTAAATAAATAGCTTCCTTAAGATTTTAAGTGTATTATATGTGGTCTCATATCAACATTCCGATACTTGCTCTTGTGTAGTTAGTTTTATATCTCGCCCTTTCAGAGTTTTTTTTATGTAAATGCCTAATCCCTGGGGTTTTACCCAGTCTATTATATTTCGCCCCTTGGGGCTTGGTCGATTCAAAATGAACATATTTTTGAAAACAGGTATAGGAGAAAAAGGTGAAAAAACTTATATTGTATCT
>JAOZSB010000032.1 GCA_029939895.1 Desulfobacterales bacterium | reverse complement strand
ACTTGAAATGTAAAAGAGGAAATAATGGACAATAATTATGTATTGTGGTTGATGGGGCCAACCTCCTCTGGGAAAACTACAATTGCTACTCAATTGTTAGCGGACTTAAGAAAAAAGAGTGTCCCGGTTATACATTTTGATGGAGATGAAGTACGAGATTTTTTTGGTGATTTTTTAGGGTTTTCAGAAAAAGAGCGTTTTCGAGTTGTTCATACGATTGTTCATTTGGCAAATAAATCAGTTGATGCAGGATTAAATGTAATAGTTTCCGCATTAACTGCTAATAACGATGCAAGGCAGTTTATACAGGAAAATGTTCATAATTTGATTGTTGGTTATGTAAAATGTTCCATTGAAGAGTGCGCTCGTCGTGACCCAAAGGGACTTTACAGTAAGGCAAAAAATGGGCAAATTGATACACTTATAGGTTTTAATCAGGAATATCTTGCACCTGAATGTCCAGATATAATTTTGGACACTGAAAATAAAACATTGGAAGAAATCATTGTTTTTCTTGAAGGTTTTTTTATTAAAAAATTGAATAGCTAATGAGTCGATCCTGAAAAATGAATTAATGTTTGAAGTAATTGATAAAAGTTTTTATTCTTGCTATAAGTATTTGCAAGATTATCAAGCACTTTACTTGAATTCCTTGCAAATTTGAGAGTAAAAAGGAAACCTGAAAAACCCCAGAATAAAAATCGCTCAGGTGCCTATTAACAATCAAATTTTTGTTGTGCAAACCGTTCACCATACATGCGGCAAATTAATTGCCACGCCGGAGGAAATCTATTGAAGAATATTGCCATAATACCGATGAGAAAAGGATCAACAAGGCTTAAAAATAAGAATTTTAAAGATTTTTTTGGTAAACCTATATTTCTTTATACCCTTGAATATGCAAAAAAATGCGGATTGTTTGATGAAATATTTATATCAACTGACTCCTTGGAAATAAAAAAAATAAGTGAAGAAAATGGTTTTCAATGCCCTTATTTAAGGCCTGACGAGCTGGCAAGTGATAATGCTCAGCTTAATGAAGTGATAAAATATACACTTGATTTTTTAACATCCAAAGGGAAAAATTTTGACAATATCTGCATGTTGTGGGGGACTGCTCCGATGAGGACAGACAAGGATATTGCAAATGGCTATGAGATGCTGATAGCTGATGATGCTGAGGCGGTCGTGGGTATTACTGAGTATTACCAGCCCGTATTGTGTGCAATGAGCATTGAAAAGGAAGGCTGGTTGAAGCCTTTATTTCCAGAGCAGCAAATGCTGCCCAGTTCTCAAATGCCGGTAACGGTTGTTGACAACAGTGCATTCTGTTGGATTAAAACCGAAGCATTTCACAGGCACGGTACATGGCTTCCGCCTAAAATTAAGGGATATATGATGCCGGTATACTATTCCACTGATATTGATACTGCTGCTGATTGGGCTCTTGCAGAGTTTAACTATGAGCATTTTTTTTTAAAGGACAATAGCTCGTGAAAACATTAATTACGATTGCTCCTCTCAGGGTTGGCGGCCTTGACATGCTTCTTCCTGTTTTTATTAAAATTAAAGAAGCTGCACCTTCAACTAATATAATACTGGTTTTTCTGGAAATCAGTACATATGATGAGTTAAAAAAAAATCCATTCCTCTACGGTAGATATATTGCAGTAGTTAATAGTATTGTTTTTTTAAAAAAAGAGCAGTTCAGGAAAAGCATAAAGGGTACTTTTACTGTAGGACTCAACTTGTCAAAGTTTTTGCTGAAGTTGTTATTAGCGCCCGATGTCGTTGTTTTTCAATCACGTGGCTTAGAGTCACCGTTAATGAAAATGATTTCCTATATTGTGAGAAAAAAAAGAGGTAGAATATATGAACATTCTAACAGCCTTGGTTTTTTTGATGAAAGAAAGCTTAAAACAAAGTTTACACCGGATAAATGTGATGGGCATATCTGTTTTAGCTCTGATGATGTAAAATATTTGAAGCTTGAGGGAAAAAAGAAAATACACCCTATTGGTTATCCTCGTTTGTACAGGGATTGGAAAGACCTTGTTATCAAAGTTTCAAAAAACGAACTGGAAACAGAATCAGCTCGACTTGGTTTGAGCCTGGATGCCAGATTTGTTTCGGTCTTTCTTGGTTCTACGGTCGAAGGGTTGTTTGATTTGGATGAACTTGAGCAATGGATTGAGGTTGTACTTGAATCAATAAGAAGCAGACTTAATGATGATATTATTCTAATCAAGCCGCATCCAATGCAAAATATGGAACACCTTGAAATTTGCTTAAAAAAATTAAACTATAAGAATGTCGCCATAACTTTTTTACATCCGTGTGTTTTAAGTGTGGGTTCAAAGCTTGTTATTACACATCATACTTCAACCGTAGTGGATGCCATGGCTTTTAAAGCTCCAACGATACAGTTTATTCGGTTAACCCAAAAATGGTTGAAAAGACATCCTGAAGAATCAAGTTTTATAAAGCTTGGAGTGCTTTGGGCAGAGAATGAAGAAGAGTTTGCTGAACGTATTGATGAAGCATTGTCAGCAGAATACAGCCCGCCTGATATAGAACGTGGGTTACGCCATAAAGAAGATATTTCATTCCTAATTGGATGATGGTTCTTCCAACACTTTAGAAAATATTTTCATATCCACTTGCTTTTTCAGGCAATACCCCGGGCTGTGAAGTTATCGGAACAGAAGGAGCTTTGTTGTGGAACAGGACCGGCAAGAATCCAGAACATACTGTTGTTAAACATTATAATAGTGACCTGGATACCTGGAATATTATTTTTGAAAATCAGGAATACAATCCAAATGATCAGTATATAAGTGAATTAAAGTACTTTTTTAAGTGTGTTGAGAATTGTGAAGCTCCGATGAATAATCCAGAAGAGGCTATTGATGTTTTGCGGGTTATTGATTAAGTCATGCAATTTCATTTACAAAAAATAGAGATTGATGTTGTTTAAGGGGACTAAATATTATGGGTAAGACAAAGGTAAAATTCGCAGATCCATTAAAAATTGAAAAGTCAGAGCAATTATGGTCAAAGACAATTAAAGTTATTCCTGGAGGCGCATTGACCTTCAGCAAAGCTCCATTTCAACATGTAGATGGTGTTGCCCCAAAAATGTTATCACACGGCAAGGGACCAAAAGTATGGGATGTGGATGGGAATGAATATATAGATTATATGCTGGGTCTGGGACCTGCAATTCTTGGTCATGCTGATGATGAGGTAAATCGTGCGATAAGCGATAGTCTTGAGCATGGAATTTCAACGTCATTAGTCCATCCACTTGAAGCAGAGCTTGCAGAGTTGCTGTGCGAAATAATACCCTGTGCAGAAATGGTGAGGTTTGGGAAAAATGGTTCCGATGTTACCTCTGGTGCAGTCAGGGTTGCACGGGCATGGACGAAAAGAGATAAAATCGCATGTTGTGGTTATCATGGCTGGCAGGACTGGTATATTGGATCAACAGGGCGAAATTTAGGAGTACCAAAAGCTGTTCAGGATTTAACCTTGAAGTTTGAATATAATAATATTGAATCACTGCAACGTCTTTTTGATGAGCATGACGGAGAAATTGCAGCTGTTATTATGGAGCCAGTTAATTTTTTTGAGCCAAAGGATGATTTTTTAAATAAGGTAAAGAGTATGGCAAAAGAAAATGGTGCTGTGCTTATTTTTGATGAAGTTATTACAGGTTTCCGTATGAGTCTTGGAGGAGCACAGGAGTATTATAATGTGATTCCTGATCTGGCTTGTTTTGGCAAGGCAATGGCAAATGGAATGCCTGTTTCGATTGTTGTTGGAAAATCTGAAATTATGCAAATGTTTGATGAGGTTTTCTTTTCATTTACTTTTGCAGGAGAATTAGCTTCACTGAGCGCATCAGTCTCTACTATTAATGCATTAAAAAAACGGGATGGTATTAGTCAAATATGGGCAATGGGTGAGCGATTGCAAAAGGGATATGCACAATTAGTTGAAGAGCTTGATGTTGGCCATATAACAAAAATGATTGGATTTCCATTTTGGCCGGAGTACTTATTCCTGGACAAAGCAGGTAGTCCTTCCATGGAAATTCAGTCCCTGTTTCAGCAGGAAATTGTGCGCAGAGGCATTTTAACCAGAGCTGGTATGATGATTTCTTCCTCCCACACGAATATCGAGATCGATAAAACACTTGCAGTATTTAAAGATGCTCTTATTGTTGTAAAGGAAGCAGTAAAAACAGACAATGTATTAAACTGGCTTGAAGGTGAAGTAATAACTCCCGTGATTCGTCCACCTGTTGAGGAGTAATTTTCTAGTCATTTAATAAGTCATAGAATAAGTCTTAGAACAAGTCATAGAAAATGGAACCATGAAAATAGATACTTGCAGTATAAATAATATTCTGCAAAAAGGATTACTATCAAATGTGTGGGATTGCCGGATATAAAATTGATCAAAAATTTGATTCAAAGATCATTAAGCAGATGGTTGAGGCACTTGTTCATCGTGGCCCTGATTCTGAGGGTTACCACAGCGAAGATGGCTATACTGCTGGAATGCGCCGTTTAAAAATTAATGACCTGAAAAGCGGGGATCAGCCACTATTTAACGAAAAAGGAGATATAATCCTTTTTTATAACGGTGAGATCTATAATTCACCATCTCTGCGTATCGCTCTTGAGGAACGAGGGCATAGTTTTAAAACAAATTGTGATGGAGAAGTAATTTGTCATCTTTATGAAGAATATGGTAGTGCAGTTTTTGAGCATCTCGATGGAATGTTTGCCATTGCACTTTGGGATCAGCAGAAAAAATGTTTATTGCTGGCCCGCGATCTGGCGGGTGAAAAACCGCTTTATTATGCCATGCTCGGAGAAAAGGGGCTTACGTTCAGTTCTGAAATCAAAAGCCTTGTGTTGTTTCCCGGCCTTGATTTGACCCTGAATCGGCAGGCTGTGTGGGACATGCCGTCCTTCCAGTGGATTCCAGAGCCTGCTACTGTTTACCAGAATATCCAGGCTATTCCAAGGGGGCATTTTCTGGTTGCAGATTCCACTGAAATTAATCTTAAATCGTACCCCAATAAATTTGCTGACCATCAAATTGCACTGGATGATGAGTCTGTGGTAGCTGAAACCAGGCGCATAGTTGAGGATTCTGTAAAAAGTCGCCTTCTTTCGGATGTGCCGGTTGGCAGTTTTTTAAGCGGCGGGCTTGACAGTTCCATTGTGGCGGCTATTGCATCAAAAAATCTTGATCAATTGACTACTTTTTGTATTGCCTTTGAAGATATTTCAGATCCTTATCATGGCAAGGCAGATGAATCACAAGATGCTGCAGAATTTGCAGGGATACTTGGAACTGTGCATCATACGATTCGTGTGACTGCACAGGATTTTCGGGATCTGCTCCCAGAGTTATGCAAATATGGGGATCAGCCATTTTCTGTTTCTTCAGGATTAGGAATCCTGGCAGTTGCAAGGGCCGCAAGGCAGGAAGACATTAAGGTTCTTCTTTCTGGTGACGGTGCTGACGAAGGGTTTGGTGGATATTCCTGGTATTCACATTTGGGAATAGATTCTATGGATGCTGTTCCAAATGGTGATCAATCCACTGTTTCTTTCCAGAATTTTGGAATGGATATTGATGAGCGGTTGGCAATTCTGGCTGGGTATTCTGCTGATAAAAGGGCCTGGGCTTATCATTATTATGCGGCTGAAGAAGAGAAACAAGAATTGTTTAATCATGAATATTTTGAAGGAATAACTGATTCTCATCGATTTTTCAGGGAGTTTAAAGCTGGTGAAAAATGGAAACCCATTGATTTTGTTCGTCAGGACAGACAGTTCTATTTTCCCTTTGAGATGATGCGCAAGCTTGATCGATTGACCATGGCTTACTCTGTTGAAGGCCGGGTGCCTTTTGCAAGTCCAATGGTTTTAAATCATGTTGAAAAATTAAAATTTAATCATTTGGTACGTGGAAATACTTTGAAATGGGCTCTTCGTGAGGCATTTACTGATTTATTACCACCGTCTATTACTGGCAGACCGAAGCACGGTTTTAATGTCCCCATTGATCACTGGCTGAAAGGTGAGTGGGCTGATCTTCTGGAAGAAACATTTTCAGTGAACTCAGCCCTGTACAAATGCGGGATGATTCATCAAAAAAGCAGGGAAATCGCTTTGAAGATGGTTTTTGACAAAAATCGTTTAAACGGTCACTCAATTTTTTGTTTAATAATATTAAATCTATGGCTGGAGGGTTCTATCTATGGAAATTATAGCTGAAATCGGACAAAATCATAATGGCGAGATTGGATTAGCCATTGAACTTATTCATGCTGCTCATGAGAATGGTGCTGATTGTGCCAAATTTCAACTTTATGATGCACCAGGTTTATTCCCAAAAGAAAACAATGAATGGTACGATTATAATTGCAAAACCGAATTATCCCGCGAGGATGTTGAATTACTTAATTCTGAGTGTAATAAAATCGGGATTGATTTTATGGTTTCGGTTTTTGATGTGGAACGGGTCGCCTGGATGGAAGAGATTGGTACATCACGTTATAAAATTGCCTCACGCTCAATCAATGATCAACCCTTGATTGATTGCCTCGTCAAGACAGGAAAAGCACTTCTTGTATCACTGGGTATGTGGGAGGGAAGTGGTTTCCCGAAAATCGAGGCAGAAAAAGTAGATTTTTTGTATTGTATTTCCAAGTATCCAACGGAGTTTAGCGATTTACACTTTGCAGATGTTGATTTTTCAGCATATTCCGGGTTTAGTGACCACACTATCGGCTTAACTGCTTCATATGCTGCATTGGCTCGCGGAAGTCGAATTCTTGAGA
This sequence comes from Desulfobacterales bacterium, assembly GCA_029939895.1. Classification (GTDB taxonomy): domain Bacteria; phylum Desulfobacterota; class Desulfobacteria; order Desulfobacterales; family JAOZSB01; genus JAOZSB01. The sequence goes on along the minus strand of JAOZSB010000032.1, from coordinate 14,936 downwards.
AGCATTTCACTTTAGATAAAAACATGTATGGCCCTGATCATTCAGGAAGCATGACACCTGTGGAATTGTCTCAATTGAGCCGTTTTCGCGATGAACTTCAAATGTGTTTATAATTTTTTTTTGGAAGTTGGTATAGATGAAGAAAGTAGAAATTACAGTTTATATTGCCTGCCATAATTATGGCCAGTTTCTTGAAGATGCAGTTGAAAGCGTTTTGCGTCAAACCACTGATAACTGGGAGCTTATTATTGTCAATGACAATTCAACGGATAATACCCGTGAAGTCATGCAGCTATATCAGGGAGATGAAAGAATCCACCTGTTTCATCTTGATGGTGTTGGGTTGCCGGCGGTATGTAATTTCGCCATTGATAAGGCTTTAGGCAAATATGTTATTCGTCTTGATGGCGATGATATTTTGGATGAAAACTGCCTGCTTGTCTTTCATAACTGGTTGCTTCGCCATCCAGGTCATGTGATGGTTTTTTCTGATCACTACTATATCAATGAAATCGGAAAAGTTTTTGCCCATGAAAGACGTGAAAAGGTGTATGAACGTAATAATGCCCTGGATATGCCTGCCAACGGTGCCTGCTGTATGATTAGCAAAGATATTTTTAAAGAAATTGGTGGTTACAGGGAAGACCTGGGCGCGCAGGATGGTTTTGATCTTTGGAATAAGCTTCTGGGCAGATATAAATGTGGAAATGTTAACATCCCATTGTTTTATTATCGGCGGCACTCAAAAAATATGACCAATTCCAATGAGCATATTTTAAATGCCAGACGACACATCAAGTTTGATATGGTGGCTGATAAGATTGAAGAATACAGGCCGATTATTGCCATTATACCATGCCGAAAAAATTATGATTACTGTCCTGATGTCTGGAAACAGAAAATTCTGGATAAAACATTACTTGAGATAAATATTGATAAATGTGTAGCTTCACAAATCTTTGATTATATTGTTGTTGCTTCTGATAACACCGAGGTCAGGGAGGTGGTGGAGAGCTATGATGATCCTCGTTTGAGTTTTTATCAGCGGAAAACGGAAAATACGATTCGATCCCTGTCAATCGTAACTTCGGTTGAAAAGATGATAAATCAGTATGGTTCTTCTGATTCAGGCATGGTGGTTTTGTCCTATTGTCAGGCTCCTTTTGTGACAACTGCATCCCTTGAAGAGTCTGTTACTACAATGGTTCTAAATAATGCAGATTGCTCTGTTGGCGTAGAGCAGATGAATGAAAAATTGTTTAAACGCAGCTCGCATGGACTTATACCGTTAAATCCTTTTAATGGAATTAATTCTGATTTTGATATGATTTACAGGGAAGCCAACATTGCCATTGCAACACGGAATTCAAATATTATGAGCGGTTCTCTAATGGGACCCAAGATGGTATATTTTATTGTGGACAGTGAGGAATGTTTTTTTATTAGTAATGCACAACGATTGCGAATTGCCAATATTCTTGCGGGTGAATTGTAAAGTGATTGTGTAATTGTTGCTGCTGGAACAGCTTTTCAATTTATTCTTATCTTTTATTTGTCTTAATGGTTGCCTTGAAAAAAAAATATTCTGACTTCCAATAGCTTTTCTATAATATTTATATCTGCAATATGTTTACAAAATATATGTTAAGGGAAAATTAAATGAGAACGGATTATTCAAAACCTCTTGGTGACATTGGGCCTGAGAGTCTTGATCGTTTGTCTGGTACGGCTGATAAGAAATACCTTCAACAGATGCAGATAAGTAGAGATTTACAAGAAGCTGAGCCTCGACAGTTCTGCCTTCTCTGCCAACATCCATTAAAAGGATCACGGTTTATTCATCGTGGTGTTGATTATGTTCGCTGCGGTCAATGCAGTCATGTTCAGAGTCTGGCATTGCCCTTGGATGGTTATCCGCATCATGATGACCAGGTTCCTTTTCATGCTGTCTATCCGCCTTTGGAGCCTGCTGCTTATCAGGATCGGATAGATAGAATTTACAAGCCAAAACTCGATTGGTTTTTACAGGTTTTAGCTGATGAGGGAATAAATAACAGTGAGTTGCAATCAAAAAAATGGGTAGAGCTTGGTTGCGGAGCAGGTTATTTTTTATCGAGCCTTGCCACAGAGGGATTTAAAAATATTGCTGGTTTTGATATGGATGCAGAGCTGGTCAAAAGAGCTAATGCCATGACACCGGATCATGTGACTGCCATGCAGACTGCCGACAGTTTGCAGGATACCGTTAGCTCCAACCCTGCTGGTATATATATTGCTTTTTTTGTTTTAGAACATGTTGCAGACTTGTATAGTTTTTTTCAGCAATTACGCAAGCTGCCTTCAAAAACGATTTTCTACTTTTCTGTTCCCATGTTTGGTATGTCCTGCATGCTTGAAAATGCTTTTAATGGATTTTACGCTCGTAATTTGGATAACGTAGTTCACACTCAGGTTTTTACTGAAAAATCAGTAGGCTACGCCCTTGATATGGCAGAATTCGAATTAGTTTCCCAATGGGTTTTTGGGCAGGATGCTGAAGATTTTTGCCGGTTTATTGTCAGTTCTCTGCGAGATTTTTATCCTGATGATCTACTCGAAGAATCAGGGGGAGCATTATTAAAAATACAGGATAAACTGCAAAATTTATTTGATTTAAATCATCTTTCAGATCAACGGCATATTATTGCTGTTAAAAGGTAAGTTATGAGAAACTTAGTACTCGATTATTTTCAAAGCACTCAATCTTCTTATAAAAATTGTAAAGTTTTGAGAAAAGCTTTGACTGCAATTTATTTGTTCGATTTTCTTGATCGTTTGAAAAATGAAAGTTTTCCAGATGATTGGTTCGAGATTATGAAAAATGATATGGCAGGTCTTGATAATTTTTCTTCGTTAATTGAAAACAGGTTTGATATTGCCGGTGATGGCAGTGACTGGGATGACAATGAGCAGGAGCTACCTGTTGATTTGAGAACCGGGGCAGTATACTTTAATCTGTGGAAGAATTTTAATAAAGAAGAATATTATCAGCAAACCCTCCAATTGCTTGAACAGCGGTTTACAAGAAATCAACTTGATGTGACAGGCTTTAAAAGTGGGCTTGATGCTGGATGTGGTGGCGGGCGCTATACACTGGCTCTGAAAAAAAGCGGTATTCATAAAATGACAGGAGTTGATATCAGCCCTGACTCTGTATCCTTTGCTACAAAAATGAATCACTTTCCTGAAGATGAAGTGATTTTCAAACAGGCTTCTGTGCTTGAACTGCCATTTGCTGACAAAAGTTTTGATTTTGTTTTCAGCAACGGTGTGCTTCATCATACTACTGACATCAACCAGGGACTGCGCGAATTAAATCGTGTTCTTCAGCCAGGAGGGCAGGGGTGGCTTTATCTCTATGGAGGTAAAGAAACTTTGTTTTGGGATATTGTTGATTTTTGTCGTGCAATTTTAAGTGATGTCCCCCAGTCGTATATGCAGATACTTATGAAGATTATGGGTTATCCCCCGGGTCGAATTTTTCATCGGGCTGATTTTTGGTACGTTCCGATAAACGAACGCTATTTTGCCGCAGAAGTTGATGAAATGCTCAAAGATACTGGTTTTACTGATTCTCGTCGATTAACACGCGGTTCAGATCATGACTGGGATGAAATCATTTACAGCAACCCCAGCATTGATCCTTATATCTATGGTGAAGGGGAGATGCGTTTCTGGTTGCAGAAAGCATTGTGATAGAATAGTTCTTAATTTTTTAAGTTACAATGGATGTAATAAAGCTATTGGAAAAAGGTAAGTGGTAGGCAATTTGGTACTTAATAAACCGGGAAATTACTGTGATTGATTATAATCGTATTGAAGTTGAAAGACTAAAAGATAAAAGCAGCCCTTCCCAGATAAGTATAATGGACAGGACTCGGGGATGGTGGATAAGAAGAAAAAATCCTCGAATGACTGCTGGAGCCAGTGTTGTTTTTAAGGAGAATGCTAAAGTTGCAATTTGTGAAACTGGTGAACTGGTAATTGGTGAAAATAGTTTTTTCCATGCTGGATGCTGGTTACTGTTAACAATGCCAAAACCAAAGGTTAATATCGGCAGGTGGGTATTTGTCGGCAGAAATTCAATAATTGCAGCCAAGAATAAAATTATTATCGGGGATTATACTGTTATTGCTCCTAATTGTTATGTCATTGATCATGAACATGGGTTTTCTTCAGAAAATATTATTCTTAATCAAAGTTCAGTGCTTAAATCAGTAGTGATTGGCCGGGATTGTTATTTAGGAACTGGTGCTGTCGTGCTTGGTGGTGTCACCATTGGTGACGGAGCTATCATTGGTGCCGGGTCGATTGTGATAAATGATATACCAGAAGAAGAAGTTTGGGCTGGAAATCCTGCAAAATTTATAAAAAAGAGATGAGATTAAAAAGGAAAAATTACGTAGTTCTCTTAGAAAAACGCCACCCTGTGAATCAAGTAGTAATTACCGATTTATATTTGGAAAGGTAGTAAATGAACAAACCATTGAAATTGCCTACGGATGTGCATTCTTTATTGCGGGCAGGGATTTTGAATTATCCTGAAATGCGCTGGCCCGTAAGCGATGAACAGTTTTTTAAGTTAACAGACACTTATCATGAAATTTTTAATACGGTCTGTCTTGATTTAGAATTCGAATTCAGGGGCATTTTTCAGGCTGATTTTGTATTTTGTTTTTATATGTTGCAGATATCTCATGCAATAGCAGTGAGCAGGTATTGCCAGCAAAATGGAATTGAATGCCTGGTAGGGCCGATGGCAAAATCATATTATGATCCAGACTGGCATGCAATGTCAGATATGACCGAGGGCTATACCGGCAATGCAGGAGCCTCATTGGTAAAAGGGTTTGTTAAGGATGTGAAATTTAACGATCATATCAGTTTGTTTAAACGAATTGCCTGCATGGGAGATTCAGTCGCAGGCATTGGCAGCTTTACCAGATTGAAGGCCGACTATGCCAGGTTGCATGATGTTCGTGTTCGAAATCTTTACATCCAGAACCTTTTACCGGCAGATATGGGCCAAACCGAGACTGTTCCAGAGTTTGATCGTGCTGCTAAAGCCATTATTGATGGAATGGCCACATGTTTTAAGGAGATATTTGGTTTTGGTCCTAATTACGAAAAACAAGCTGTCGAGTGCTGGAACAAGCGTTTATCTCAATTAAATACTGTCAGCAAATTTGTTGCAGACCATATTGATGTTAAAGGTGAGGTCTGGGTAACAGAAGTTGCACGCCCGCTGCACAGGGCAGTCGCATTTGCTTATCGACTTGCAGGCGGGCGGGCAGTCGCTTTTCAGCATGCCACAGAAGTGGGCGGTAGAGTGGAGACCCAGGATTATAATCTGGAATTTACTTCTTTTGATTCTTTTCTCTGTCCAACGCAGCCATGTGCGGAAGCAAATGAGGCGTATTATTTGTCTTCGGCTATAAGTAAAAAACAACCAATGGAGTTTATTTCAACGGAGACCGAATATTACAGGGAACTTCATCAAGCCTGTTCTCAACAAAAACTCCCGGAGCAAGTCAAGACAGTTATGCTTGTTGGTTTTCCAATGAGTGCAATTCGCAGCGTAATCAAGATGCCTGTTAACTTCTATTATTATTATGTTTCACTGGAACTTCACATACTTCGTTTGCTAAAGGAAAATGGATACAGGATACTGTATAAGATTCATCCAGAACGTATGGGTGCAATAGAAGAAATAGTTGGACCGCACTGCGATGAAATTGTATCAAAACCCTTTGAGGAAACCTGGGAAATGGCTGATGCTTTTATTGTAACAAAATCTGCCAGTACAACATTTGGGTTTTCCCTGTGTACAAACCGTAGAATTTTGCTTTTTGATCATGAGCGTTCTGCCTGGAATCCGGAGCACTATGAATTGCTTAAGCGTCGTTGTCAAATAATTCCTGCAAGTCTTGATGAAACAGATTGCATAAATTATGATGAATCAGTGCTTCTGGAAGCTCTCAGGGCAGAGCCATCGCAACCTGATTACAGTTATTTGTATAAATACATGTATCCGCTGGTTTAAGATTTTAAAACCCAGCATTAACCCTTGGTATCAAACAATGACTAATTCGAAATGAATTATTGATAAGGAACAGAATGGAAAATATATTTCTTCTTTCACCATGGAGTGCAAAAGACTTTTCTTCTTCAACAAACTCAAGTCTTCTATACTTGAAGTACTATATGGCAGATAACGGTTATAGTGCTAAAATAATTGATTGTTCGGAATATTCTGAGAACTACACCGAAGTATTGGAAATGGTTGGAGGAACTCCTGATCCATTGATTGGAATAACAGCTTATACTGTGGAGAGATTTTCTGCGTACAGGCTTATCAGAGTACTCAAGGAGAAAATTCCAGGGTGTACTATTGTGGTTGGCGGCAGGCACTTTGGATACCTTGCCCAGGAAACCTTAAAGGAATTGCCAGAGGTTGATATTGTCGTCAGGGGTGAAGGCGAGATTACAATGAAGGAAATCTGTGACTGGAAGTATAAAAGCAAAGAGATTGCAGATATTCTGGGCATTACTTACAATAATGGCGAGGAGATTACAAATAACCCAGAAAGGCCCCTGGAAAAGGATATTGACAAGTTTAGATGTTTTGATGTCAATGATATTGAAGAGGCAAAAAAACAGGCCCAGACAGTTCACACCAAGCTTGATTCAAAGAGAAATTATTTCAGTGTAGCAGCAACAAGAGGTTGTCCGGGCAGGTGTGTTTACTGCTCTTTGACATCCAACGTCGTCAGGTTCAGGAGTGTTAATTCCGTTGTTGATGAAATTGAGCAAAAGATTGCAATTAGTGGTGAAAGAAATGTCTCCTTTGGGGATTCTTCTTTCACGGTTCGCAAAAGCTATGTTGAAGAGATGTGTAATGAAATAACAAGGCTAAATCTTAATATAAGATTCAACTGCTACAGCAGGGTTGATATTGATGTGGAGTTGTTGAAAACTTTACAGAAGACAGGGATGGTTTCAGCCCATATTGGCCTTGAAACCGGCTCACCAAGGGTATTGAAGGCGATTAGGAAACATACACAGATAGACCAGTTTAAATCCTTTTGTGAAAATGCTTATGAACTGGGTATAAAACTTTTTGTTTTTGTTATGATCAGTCTTCCTGATGAAACTATTGAAGATGTTGATATGACAATTGATCTTTTGAAAGATATGTCAAAATACATATACTATGTAGGGCTGCAAACAACCAGGATTGTCCCGGATGCCCAGCTTTACCGGATTGCCATGGAAAAGGGAGTGTTGTCTAAAAATTTCAACTGGTTTGAGCCTTATTATGTTCCAGAAGCCCAGATGTCAATGTCTATTATTTCCGATGACTTGTACCGTAATTTGCCAATATACATTGAAAAACTGACTATTGATGAAATTATTTCAAAGACTGATGAGGTACAGGGCATTATAGATGTCCGATTATCGAATTTTAATGCCTTGAAGCAGGCGGTATTGTTTAATCTGTCTAAGGAAGGGCTTAAAAAAATTACTTTTCAAAGCATATCCACAAAATTTCGAAAATTTTTCAAGTTGGCTTTTTATTCTACAAAAAATATTGGCAAAGAAAAAAATTTCAAATAGTAAAAAAATGTATTTGACAAAACACCCCGAATCTTCTGCTTTATACAAATTCATGAAGAATAACCATTGATGTTTTTTAGTAAATAAGGGTAAGTAAATGTGCGGTATTTTTGGTTTATTCCTTTCTCGTTCTCTAACTGAAGCAGATATTTCGCTTGGTCGCCTTGGGTGCGAGGCTCTTGCCCACAGGGGGCCAGATGGGGATGGAGAATGGTTTGATATAGATGCAGGTGTTTATCTTGGTCACAGGCGACTGTCGATTCTCGATCTTTCTGATGCAGCTTCTCAACCCATGAAAAGCAACGCCAATGTCCTGTCCTACAATGGAGAGGTTTATAATTTTCTGGAGTTGCGCTCACGTCTCAAGGGCCTGGGGGCAACTTTCACCAGTACTGGTGATACAGAAGTACTGCTTCGCGGCTGGGAACATTGGGGAAGTGAAGTGCTTGATCATATAGACGGCATGTTTGCCTTTGCCCTCTGGGATGGTCAGCATGGCTACCTGTCTATTGACGCTTTTGGCGAAAAGCAGTTGTTTTATGCAATTACTTCCGATGGAATTTATTTTTCCTCAGAACTTCTCCCCCTTGCACAATTGCTTGAGGCTGAACGCGATATTAATGAAGAACTGCTTACTGCCTATCTCTGTCTGGGATATTTTCCGTCTCCGGCAACAGCCTATAAAAAAATTAAACGCCTTGACCCGGGAACCTTCCTGACGATAAATCAGGGGCAGGTCAAAGAGGAGAAGACCTATTGGAAACCTTCGCCTCTGGAGGCTGGCAGGGGCAGAGTGCGCCCATTATCCGAGCAGAATCTGGATCGTATTCGTGATGTACTTATACAGAGCATAGAAAGGCGACTGCTTGCGGATGTGCCATTATGCCTGTTTTTATCCTCTGGTGTAGATTCGTCACTTGTTGCATCTTTACTAAAATGTGAGTTGGAAAAGGATGTGACCTGCCTGACAGTATCGTTTCCACGGGGGGCGGTGGTCAACGAAGCTCCGGTTGCGCGTCGCATTGCCGGGCATCTTGGTCTGGAATTTATTGAAGTTGAAAGCAGTGAAACATCTTCAGCCGCAGGTGCTGATGCGGTACTCGATTTTTTTGGACAGCCCAATAGCGGCTTAACCGTGATTCCACAGTATCAGGTTGCTTCTTCAGCAGTTTCAAATTTTAGTGTAGCAATTGGTGGTATGGGCGGTGATGAATTATTTTGCGGCTATTTTAAGCACTGGTTTTTTTATCGCTATCGGCATCTATATGCATTGCCCGAATCCCTGCGCCTGGGTCTGGGTGGTTTTGCAGGCATGATGCCTGGATCATTTTCAAGAATCCGTCATTTCAGTAACCTCGTTGGTGTCCGAAGCAAAGAATTTTATCTGGCAAATAAAAATTATCCCTGCATAGAATGGTTGCGGCAGTTGCCAAAGTACGAAGAATGGACAGATTCAGAGTTTATGGGAATGGAGCAGCCTGAATTGTCGATACCCTTTTATGAGCTAACAAAAATTATGGCTAACTGTCAGTTGCCAAGCCTTGATTTGGGAAGTATGCGGGCGAGCCTGGAGTTGCGAACGCCTTTTTTATGCCGGGCATTGATTGACGAGTTGGCTAATCATGATGCACGGGCATTTATGGCCTTTGGCCAAAAATCGGTTTTGCGCAGATTGCTGGGTCGATATCTTCCTGAAGAACTCAGGGATCAACCAAAAATGGGATTTGTTTTCCCGGCTGATATTTTTTTAAAACCTTACAGCGATAAAGCTCCTGATGTATCAGGCCTGCCCCGGTCTTTTGTTGATAAGGCTTGGGAGAATCGATCTGCCCAGGGCTGGTCCAGTATAGCCGTTCGCCTTGCTTTACTTAGCCAGTTTACTTCTAATAACTGTTAATACAGTTTATAATCTTCATCCTCAAAGTGTAAAATAATAATATGATGCTAAATAATAGTCAGCGATACGGGTTGAGTAATTCCAAAATTGGATTATTCTTATTATTATCCATATTTACTGCGTTTTTTGAAGGCTTTGGAATAGCAATGTTTCTTCCCCTGTTAGAGTTCATTGAAAGTGGAAGAAATATAGATGCATTGGTTGCACGTTCAGATTTATGGGTAAAAATAGTTGCAGCATTCGATTTTATAAAAATGGAAGTAACGCTCTTAAATTTAATAGTTTTTGTAGTGTCTTTAATTATGTTCAGGATAATTTTTTATTACTTTAGAAGCATTTATTCATCGTGGCTGTCACAGCATATTATTCATACCACAAGGAATAATTTGAGTAATTCATATTTCAGATCGAACATTGGTTTGTTTGACAAAATTTCCAGCGGGCGGATACTTAATGTTGTAACTACTGAATCTGCCAGGCTTGGAACCTTTTTTTCCAGCTTTTTTGGTATTGCTGCAAATTTTATCATAATAACCGGATACATCATTATCCTGTTTATGATTTCATATCAAATGACCTTGCTGTGTATTTTTCTCCTGGCAATATCAGCAGGGGTGGTGACTTTTCATATACGTGGAACACGCTCAATAAGTAAAAAAGTTACCACCAAAAATGAAGATTATTCTTTTTTGCTTATTGAACGGCTTGCTGCTTTCAGAATGTTAAAGCAAACCGTAACAGTTGAAAGGGAGCTTGCCATGCTGGAGAAAACATCCCTTGAAATTGCGAAAAATAATTACTGGCTCTTCAAGCTCAAGACCCGTATTGACCTTATCATGGAGCCAATCGTTGTTATTACAGGGATTTTGATTTTTTTTGTAGCAGTTGAGTTCTATCGGCTGCCCCTGTCCAACATTGGAATTTTCATGCTTATACTTCTTCGCCTGCTTCCCCTGGCAAAGGAACTGCTAAAGTCGCGGCAGGGGTTTCTTGCAACATCAGGGAGTATGGACATAATCAAGGAAGGATTTAAAGAAGCAGATTCTGAAATAGAGACATGGGAAGGGACAAAAGAGTTTGAAAATATTAAAGACGGAATTGAATATAAAAACCTGAAATTCACATATCCCCTGGGAAAAGAACCAGTACTGTCAGGTGTTAATCTGACATTTAAGGCTGGAGAGATGACTGCGCTGGTTGGGCCGTCTGGATCCGGTAAATCTACTATAATTGATATCCTGTCACACTTGAGGATTCCCGCAGAAGGTTGCATTGAATTTGACGGTGTAAAAAGCAGTAATTACTCTCTTGGGTCTATTCGGCGATCCATGGCGATTGTGTCACAGGATGCAGTAGTATTAAATGATACTGTCAGGGCCAACTTGAGGTTTGCCAGTCCAGATGCCACTGATGAAGAGATTCTCTCAGCCTTGAAAAAGGCCAGATCTGACATGTTTGTAAATGCTCTTCCCAAGGGTATGGATACTGTTTTAGGAGAACGGGGACTCAATATCTCAGGTGGTCAGAAGCAGAGGCTTTCACTTGCCAGGGCTTTGCTGCGGAATTCAAAAATACTTGTTCTGGATGAGCCAACAAGCGCACTTGATTCGGAAACCGAGAAGTATATCAATGAAGCCATTGAAAATCTCAGGAAGAACAATGACCTTACGATAATAGTTATCGCGCACAGGCTTAGTACAATTGAAAAATCTGATCAGATAATTCTATTAGATGAAGGCAAAGTTGTGGGAAATGGAATTCATGATGAATTGATAACTGCAAACTCATGGTACTCTGAGATTTGTCGGCTTCAGTTAATGCGTAGTGATAAAGATAGCGACAGAAACGATGGGTAAAGATATTATCAAAAGCCAATCAAAAAAAATGAAAGTTCTTTGCCTGGATGTTGAAGGTGGTTTTGGAGGATCATCCAGGAGCCTTTATTTTTCACTCAAGCACATGGACAGGCAAAGGGTAACGCCTGTGGTATGGTGTAAAAAAGATGGTCCGATTAAAAGGGCCTATGATGAGATGGGTATTGAGTGTCATGTAAAGACTGACATGTCTATTTTTCATGCATTACCAAAACTGTCCAGGAACCTGTATTTCTTCACAAAGGGTTTAATAGAGTTTTATTCAAAAAATGGTTTCAGGAAAGAACTTCTGCGTACTTTGGAAGATGATTTTGACCTTGTCCACTTCAATCATTCTTCTATCTTTTATCTGGGTTCATGGCTGAAAAAACAGACAGATATTCCTTTTACTCTCCATATCAGGACACGATTGAAAAAAACGATTTTTGCCAAAATTCAATACCAGTCCCTGCAAAAAAGTATGAACAGGATAATTTATATAAGTGAAAACGAGCAGGATAATGTAAGAGAAATTGCAGGTTTTGATGCTGGAACGATTATTTACAACATAACTGAAATTCCAGATCATGTTGAGCCTCAACCTCAGATACCGCAGGATGGGCGGTTAAAGGCTTTTTCAATCAGCAATTTTTCCCCGGTTAAAGCTCTGGAGAGATATGTTGAGGCTGCTGAAATACTTAAAAAGAGAAATAAAAAAAATATTTTGTTTGTTCTTGCCGGAAATATGAAGCTGTCTGGGCCAATGTCTGATGAGCTTGTCATGATAGCAAAAAGAGGCGGGGATTTAAGTGATTTTGTAAAGCATAAGGGCCTTGAGGAGTATTTTCTTTTTTTAGGGCATGTTCCAAATCCAGAGTGCGTTGTTGCCGGGTGCGATGTTCTTTACAGGACATCACGGGGCCTTGATCCCTGGGGGAGGGATGTATTTGAAGCAATGGCACAGGGCCGGCCTGTTATAACTACTGGGAAATATGATAAATTCGTGAAGCATGGTATCACAGGTTTTCTTATGGATGAATATGAACCTGAAAAAATGGTGGACTCTCTTTTAAGGGTTGCCGATGACAGGGATTTATTAAAAGAACTTGGGGAAAACGGGATTAAAGTGATTCGCGAGCTTAACGATGGCGAGAAAAATTCCAGAGAGTTATTAAAAATATGGCAACAAACAGCAGGCATTTAAAAAAGGCAGGTTAATGAGAATTTCAATAGTTATTTCAAGCCTGCATGGAGGTGGTGCTGAAAGGGTAGCCGCTGTACTTGCCAATGCATGGACAGCAAGGCATGATATTACCCTGATTACTACAGGCTTTCAAACTGGTGATGATCTGTATCTGTTGAGCGATGAAGTAAAACGTATAAGATTATCCCATGTAGTTAAAACAAAGTCTTTTTTCAATCAAATTAAAAGATTTTTATTATTAAGAAAAAATATTACAGCAACCCGACCTGATATTGTGGTTTCTTTTCAGGATGAGCTGAATGTTGTCGTGCTTTTGACTTTATTAGGTAAAAATATTCCAATAATTGTATGCGAACGCAATAATCCCGTTTTAAAGCCAATCCGCTCTATCTATGCGTGGCTGCGAAAGCTGTTATATCCCAAAGCTGATTTGGTGACTGTTTTAACCGATGATATGGAAGAGGATTTTCTGAAATTAATTCCCAGTATGAAAACAGCCATTGCTCCAAGTCCATTATCCCCGGCAATAAGTAAAACTATTATTCTGGATAAACATCAATACCCGGACAGGGAGCGGATACTGGCAATGGGCAGCCTGACCTGGCAAAAGGGTTTTGACCGGCTGATTACCAGCTTTGCTTCAATATCTCCCAGGATAAAGAACTGGGATTTATGGATATGGGGGGAGGGGGCTTTGCGTGAACAGCTTGAGTCTCAGGTTGCCGGGCTGGGGCTTGGTGATAGAGTTTTTTTACCAGGTCATACTGTCACCCCCTATGACGAGGTAGTAAAGTCGTCAATTTTTGTGCTTAGTTCAAGGTGGGAGGGTTCTCCAAATGTTCTTGCAGAAGCAATGTCTCTGGGCAGAGCCTGTGTAGCATTTGACTGTAAATCCGGGCCTCGGTTTTTGAGCAACAATGGTGAAGGTGCAATCCTGGTCAAGGATGGTGATGTTGAACAGCTTGCACAGATGATGCTTTTTTTAGCTGAATCAGAAGAAGATAGGTCAATGCTTGGGGAAAAAGCAATGAAAGTTAAAGAGCGTTTTTCCCTGGAAGTTGTTTTGGAAATCTGGGAAGAACATTTTAAATCTGTTATTAAGAGTAAATAATGAATACCGACAATAAAAAAATACTTCAGCCCTATAAAATTATTACCCTGTGCTGGATGCTGGCATATCTCATTTACTATCTCATTCTTGGGATCAGGGTAAAGGGAGATGCAGTCCGGTATATTGATGCTGCTCAGCGTCTTTTAAGCGACACTCCTTTGTATTTCAAGCAGACACTCTATATGGGGTATAACTGGGTTCTTGCGGCCCTTGTAGGAAGCGGTGCAGGCTTTAAATCGGTTGTTATTATCCAGTGTTTTTTTGGGCTGGCAGCTTCAATTGTCATTTATCATGCAGGCAGAAAATTATATGGGAAAAATGCCGGTATCCTTGCTGCTATTTTATTTTTGTTAAATCCATATATTCAGGGTTGGAGCTTCTATATTTTGACGGAAACCTTTGCAACGTGTTCCCTGGTGATTATGGTTTTATCGTGCATTCTAGTGGAAGATGATAAAAGGTGGGGTGTTCTTGTCCCGATTTTTGCGATTATACTTGCACTGGTCAGACCAGAGGGTTTTGTTTTTGTTATACCGTTAATCGGGTATTGCCTGTTTAAAAAAACACGTTTGCATTATGCTTTAGCAGCTTTCATGATTTGCTATTTGCTTTATTTCCTGCTTATGGGACCAAATGCATCGGGAAGCCACGGTGTTGCAATGCATTGGAGTAATGGTGATTATATATGGGGCTATGAAGGGCTTGCGCCACAAAAACAAATGCCCGACGTGGAAGGCATGGGACTGACGAGCGTAGCAGTCCAGCTTTTTATGGCAGATCCTGTGTGGCTGACAAAGGTTCTGGCCTACAGGATGTTTTATTATGTTTCACTTGTAAGACCTTTTAATCATGTGTTGGAAAATGTGGTTTTGGCATTTTATATGTTATTCATTTATTATTTTGCATTAAAATCTTCCATGGTTCCTGTGGCAGTTATAAAAAAATCAAAATCAATTTTGTCAAAGTTTAAGATATTTAATTCAATGGAATCAATGCTGTTTTGGAGTATTTTTGCAGTGCAGGGCGGCCTGGTTGCAATTACATGGGCAGACTGGAGTGGTCGCTGGCTTTTGCGAGTAATGCCCTTTCTTATACTTATGTCTGGACCGGGTATGATCACATTTGCCGAAAAAATAGGTTTTTCAGGTTTTTTTAAAATAGAATCTGTTGGCTGAAAATTGATTAATATTTAATTCATAGATCTCTATTTTCGAT
>JAOZSB010000261.1 GCA_029939895.1 Desulfobacterales bacterium | reverse complement strand
AACGGGACACTACTGATATTAAATATTAAAAATTTGCTTAGAACTTATATGACAATCCAAAATCCATGCTCCATTCTTCAAGAGAACTTGTATAACTTGTGATACCTTGACCATTAGGTGGATTTTCAGAGTTGGCACCAGTAAGTTCGACTTCTGGAGCATACATATATGCTATATCAACGGTTATCTTGTCAGTAATATCCCAGCCAAAGCCAGCGGTATAGTGACTTTCAACCAAGGCAGGAAATGCAATATTTTCAAATGCCCGGTTTGCCTCAAGAGGATGTTGACCATAATTGTACCCAACCCTTGCCCTGAGATTATCTAGAACTCCGTACTCAAGACCAATAGCATAAATGGTCTGATCGTCCCAGCTGCAACTCCAGGCTGGAGAGCCTGATTCATTTCGATGTGAAGTGGGACTGTTAATACCCATGGTTTTACTCCATTCGATAAACTTGACATCAATGGCTACCTTGAACTTTTCTTTATAATTGAACCCAAGACCACCAACTACCATCTGGGGAAGATCAAAGTTCATTGTATCAATATACCCTAAAGCATTACCATTCGTATCATCACCAGTAGTAGTGAATTCAAACTCCGGGAATTCCTGCGCACTGATGTAGCCAATTGAAGCTGAAAACATTTCCATAAAATTAGCTGTACCACCTACCTGATATCCAAACCCCACCTGACTGTCTCTATCGTGGTTAACTATTCTATTATTTGTATTCCTTCCTGCTCTGTATCTCAGGGTTGCATAATCAATATTTGCTGCTGCCCCAACAGAAAACATCTTGTTAATTTTATAGGAAACTGCAGGTGCAAATTTCATCATTTCAAAGGAAGTATATACGACGTTGTTATAAATTGAAAGTGGATAGTCTGTTCCCATTCCAGCAACACCATAGGCTCCAACTCCAAAAGTAATGTCATCATTGAGCGGTGCCACAACACCGAATCCAGCCATAAAAGAAGGCCCTGTATCGCTACCGTTATTATAATCTTCTCCACCCATAGCTGGGGTGTGTGTAGCTCTAAATGACGATTTTGGTACAAAATAGGTAACATTAACATCAATCCTGGCATCAAGTGCACTTATACCAGAAGGGTTCACCATAATAACGGCGCTGTCCTGGGGCAGTGCTGATCCTGCTCCACCCATGGCCCTCATTATTGGCCCATGACCAATTACCTGCATTCCGTTTGTCGCATAGGTGCTTGGTACAATTAGAAAAAAGGCCAAAAAAATCAGCCCGGACAATAAACAAATACTTTTAGTTCTTTTTTTGTGCGAATCCATGTAAAATTCCCTTTTAAAAAATAGTTAATAGTAAAAAGCTTCCTGCTCAAAAAAAATATTTATCCGAGCCCGTTTCAAAATGTTCAACTGGACTAAAGGGAACTTTTTGCAACTGGCTCGTTCAAATATAAGTCAAATATTTTTTGATATTCTCCTGCTTCTTTAAGTTTTTTTACTCCAGCATTAAAAGCATCGCGCACTTTAGAGTCTGTAAATCCGACAGCCTTGTCTCCTGGAGGAAATATTTTATGAACCTTAACAGGCCTGGCAGTATCTATGTTTGCAACCCTGCTCCTGTAATATTTAAATTTATTCAGATCCATGATAATAACATCGGCTCTTTCTAAAAATAATAGCGATATCAGTTTATCAGCTTCAACAAACTCGTGATAGTTAGCATTTTTTTCAGCGAAGCTGGCAAAGCTTGGTCCAAGAATACGTTTTGCGTGCAAAAATGAGTAAAAAATATGTCCACCTAGATCCTCAACAACTTCAATGTGCAACCCCTTTTTTTTTAATGATATGGCAACATTTGAAAAGGCAAGGTGTGAATCTGAAAAAAAGAGTCCCTCAAACTCCGCTTTCCTGGCCCGAACCATCCCAACAGAAACCGTGAGGGCTGCATCAATCTGCCTGCTTCTCAGCATCCTCATTACCCGAAGGTATGGGTAAAGAGTCACGCTACAGCTATAGCCTTCTTTTGCGAGAGCATGCCTGACAATATCAAGCTCTATACCTGTCATGCTGTCGGGAATAACATATGGAATCAAATCAAGAGGAGCACCAACACTGATTTTCTTTGATAATTTGATATCTTCAGCACACAAACCCCCTCCCTGGATAGTAATAACCAGCAGAATTGCAAACATCCGCATCAAATTATTATACTTCATACTTTATCCCATCCAGGCAGTTTCCAAAAAACCCTAACTTCAATATTAATCGACCAATTTTTTTTTCACTAAAGCTTTACCGGGGATACTCGAAAAAAATTTCCCAGTGCACTACAATCTTTTACTATTATCATCAATTTTTCCAATAAAAGAATACAGAAATAATGAAACCCTTTATCTTAATTTACATGCCCGTGTCAAGTAATTAACAAAAAATAAATTATTATTAGACTGAATCACTTCAACAGGAGCTATGTTTTATACAGCATCCACTACTGTTAAAGCCCGGAATCAAAGGGATTAGCCGACACTCGGCTATTCATGTTCAATCAATTCAGCAGCTTTGTTAAAAATGTCATTCATCTTAATATTCATGCCTGCCGCCTCCTTTAAAAGCTCGGCAACCTCGTCCAGTCCCTTTGCCGATGCCTTCTCTGCCCAGTCAGTGTAAGTTTTTGCATGATCCTGGTTGTGATGAGTCCAGTGGTGAAGCAGTTTTTTCATCTTTTCTTCGAACGACATGCCTTGATCTTCGCTGTGGTCGTGGCTGTGAGCCATAATAGTTTCTCCTAACAGGCTTAAAATTTTAACAAAACTTAGTTTTTTGCTTACTTCAGAGACCTTGTTATGAAATAAGTAAAAAACTCCTTTTGTTTCAATAAGTAAAAAAAATTTACATTTTGAGGTTTTTGCTGCTGGCAACCTCAAATGCTGCATTCATCCTAAACATTATTTATCTATCCAGTCAATCCTTGAAAACAGGCTCACACGTGTTTATATTTTAGTTTATCATTGAATGATAGTGATTTTTGTGGATAATATGATGATTATGGAAAAAAAGAAAAAAATTTCGCTCCCTGCCTTATTGCTCCTCATAGCCTGTGCTGTGTTTTCTGGAGGTGCTGGCGGTGCCTATGTTGCCCTTACAAGCGATCTTCCTCAGATACGCTCTTTGGAGAACTTCCAACCCTCTGCTGTTACAAGAATTTATTCGGCTGACAAGGTGCTGCTTACAGAGCTTTTTGCGGAAAAACGTGACCCTGTCCCTCTGAAACAGTTGCCGCCAATGCTTACCCAGGCACTGCTTTCGATTGAGGATAATAATTTTTATTCCCATATAGGTGTGGATATTAAAGGACTTGCAAGGGCAATGGTCGCGAATGTTCTTGCCATGGGTTATAAGCAAGGCGGAAGCACGCTTACTCAGCAGCTTGCAAAGACTCTTTTTCTGACCAGGCGAAAAACCCTGACCAGAAAATTAAAAGAAGCTGTGCTGGCGGTGCAGCTTGAAAGACGCTACACAAAGGACGAAATCCTGGAATTCTACTTTAACCAGGTGTACTTTGGCAGCGGAGCATATGGTGTGGAATCAGCTTCAAGGACATATTTCGGCAAACCAGTCACAGAGCTTAGTCTTGCTGAATGCGCATTACTGGCCGGGATGCCAAAGGCTCCATCGACCTATTCGCCACGGGTAAATATGAAACGGGCATTAAAAAGGCGCAATATTGTTCTTGCTCAGATGAAAAAATATAAAATAATTTCCCCTGAAGAGTATAAGGCATCTAAAAACACAGAAATAGTTCTGGCAAAATCAGCAAATTCCACACGTGCCCCATATTTTATTGAGCATGTGAAAAAAACACTTGAAGAACAAATTGATTCTTCGCGCCTTTACAAGGAAGGCTTAACCATTTATACAACCCTGCGCTGGAACATTCAGCAAACCGCAGAAAAAGCGATTTCTGATGGCATTGCCGCCCTTGAAAAGCGGATGAAGCGCAATGGCATTAAAAGCGACGACCATCAATCTGCTGTTGTATCGATTGACGTTAGAACTGGTGCTATTATTGCCATGGTTGGCGGAAGGGACTTTAAGGAATCGCCCTTTAACAGGGCGACCATGGCTAAACGGCAACCTGGCTCTGCTTTTAAACCCATTTTATTTGCACTTGCTGTTGAGCGTGGATTTCCACAAAACATGCTGCTGCTTGATGCTCCTGTTGCCTATAAAGGCGGGAAAGACGGCAAGGACTGGACTCCCACGAACTACTCCAAAACCTATGAAGGGGAAATGACTCTCAGGAAGGCGCTTGCCAAATCAAAGAACATCCCCGCAGTCAGGCTGATTGAAAAAATTGGCCCGGTATCGGTTGCAAATTTCGCTGCAAAGCTTGGAATCAGATCAAGGCTCAACCCGAACCTGTCCCTTTCCCTTGGCACATCTGAGGTTTCGCTTCTGGAAATCACAGCAGCATACGCAGTATTTGCAAACCAGGGGGAGTATGTCGAGCCTTTTTGCGTTACAGAAGCCAGGGACAGGTCAGGCAGGGTTATCTGGAAAGCCACCCGAAATAAACGAATCGCCATGACCAGAGAAGACGCAGCCGTTATTACGAACATGCTTGAGGCTGTTGTCACAGAAGGAACCGGCAAAAGAGCGAGATCCATAAGTGCTTCCCTTGGCGGCAAAACTGGAACCACCAATTTTTTCAAGGATGCCCTTTTCGTAGGCTTTTCCCCAAGAACCGCAACCGGCGTATGGACCGGCAGAGATAAATTTGAAACACTTGGCCCATTTGAAACAGGCGCGAAAGCTGCCCTGCCCATCTGGATTGACGTTATGAAAAAAGCAGTTGAAGACAGACCAAGGCAGTACTTTGATCTGCCTGAAAGCCTGGTAAAAGTGAGGATTGACTCCACAACAGGCAAAATCGTTAAAAGCAATGCACCAAACGCTTCAGAAGCATTGTTTAAAAAAGGCACTGAACCGAAAACATATTAACAAACCAACCAAAAAATAAAGAAATGATAATAAAATGATTAGAAAAGCAACCCTGCAAGACATAAACAGCATCTACGAACTTCTACAAATATACGGCGACAAAGGCGAGATGCTCGCCCGCCCCCTTAGCGAACTGTACGACCACATGCGAGATTTTTCTGTCTTTGAAGAGGACGGCAAAGTAACAGGGTGCTGCGCCCTGCAAATCTGCTGGGAAAACCTCGCTGAAATTCGCTCCCTCGCCGTTGCACCCAACCACACAGGCCAACAAATCGGAATCAGCCTCGTAAAAGAAAAAATCGCTGAAGCTAAATCCTTTAAAATTGACGACCTGTTCACACTGACATACCAACCGGAATTCTTCAAAAAATTCGGATTCAACACAATTGACCGTTCCGAACTGCCACTGAAAATATGGACCGGCTGCGTAAACTGCATAAAATTCCCAGACTGCGACGAAACCGCACTCATGTTGAAGATTTGATTTTGTGAGGGAAAAGCATGGGGGAAACTTTTTTTAGACAAAAAAAGAATTTTGCTTAAACAGCATTGATATTTCTTTGCCAGACAAGTTTTGTTTTGTGTACTAATTATCAATTCAATTAAGCGAAAAAACCCAAACCCCCTTCAAAAAAACTTGTGGCTATGAATTGACCCGTACCATAAACCTGCCATAAAAACCGCATTTATCTGCGTTTTGATTTATAGTGTTTGTCAGAATAGCGTTCCGATTTAAATTTGCCGTTGCCTGGTGAAGTAAAAAAAATTCTGGCATCAAAATCAATTAAGCCCCGCAGGGGTGGCATATACCAGCCCAGGGTGTAAGCCCTGGGAAAGACACCGCTTCGCAACACCCCAGCCCTGTAAGGGTGGCATATAAATATAATTGAAAATAATCCGATTAAAAAAAAGGATGGCGTACGCAAAACAATAGTACGGAACTCACTGCGTGAGGGCTTGCAGTATAGCGCAATGCCTCGAAGAACACCCTTAAAACCTGAATTGGAAGGCAAAAAAGCAATTGAAAATTAGAATAATATGCCACCCTTACAGGGCTAAACCCTTGTGGGACGGACATTTACCCAGGCCTCACAGCCTGGGCTGGTATATTTCACCCCTCCGGGGCTGGGTTGATTGATGTACCTGATAAAAAATGTCTTCAAGACCAATCCCTGCGTTGCAAAAAAGCTCCGAACCTAATGTTTAAGGGGGGTGACACTTGCAACTTGTTGCCAGTGTGCGAAGCACAAGAGGTTGCGATGGTTTTGCAACGGCTGAACATAACGTTACTGTCATTATATTTTTCTTCGCTCCCTCCTGCCCTTCGGGCACCGGCAACCAGTGCCATGATACCCGCATTGCCGGGCTTTGACGGGCAGCGAAAGCCCCTGGCCT
>JAOZSB010000260.1 GCA_029939895.1 Desulfobacterales bacterium | reverse complement strand
CAACTTTACTTCTAATCAACTTTACTTCTAATCAATCTGAGTTTTTCGTATACCCGCAAATGAAAAAATCAACCATCCTTGCAAAAGGCAATAAAATGATCCTTGAACTGCGGCCATAATTCTGGA
Organism: Desulfobacterales bacterium; assembly: GCA_029939895.1. Lineage (GTDB taxonomy): Bacteria > Desulfobacterota > Desulfobacteria > Desulfobacterales > JAOZSB01 > JAOZSB01. Next base: position 6,254 of record JAOZSB010000260.1, on the reverse strand, counting down.
TAATCAAGGCCATGCCCCCACTCCGGGACAAGAACTATCCTGGCCCTGTTCACTGCCGCAGCTATTGCCTGCCCGTGTTCGGGCTGTGCTAAAACATCCATTTCACCGTGGAGCACAAGGGTGTGCATTTTCAGTTTTTCCAGACGTTCTTTCCGGCTTCCATCTGCAAGCATTGCTACACTCTGGCGCATAAAACCAAGGGGATAAAAGCAGCGGTCAAAACTCCGGGCAGCGGTTTCAGAGCGGCATTGACGGCTGTACAGCTTTGACCCGCCGGAAAATGTTTCAAAAACAGATGCCATATGAGCAGCATATTCATCCCGCAGCAGGGGCGGAGGCGTTGCCATAACCGCCTGTGCCTCTGGAGTTGGTGTCGGAAGGAGCTGATCCCCGGTGCTTGAACCCATGCAAATCAGACCATGCAGCCGATCAGGATGCCCAAAGGCCATGTTCTGGGCAATCATTCCCCCAAGGGAAAACCCGCAGACATAGCTTTTTTCTATGCCAAGCTCATCAAGCACTCCAACTGCATCGTCTGCCATATCCTGCAACGTATACATGGGCGATACGGTTTCCCCGCGAAAATAAGCTGCCCAGGAACCAAGGAGATCTGGAACACCAAGCTCTTCGAGTTTAGCTGAAAGCCCGGCATCCCTATTATCAAACCGGATTACAAAAAACCCGGAATCTGCAAGCAGCCGACAGAAATCGTCGGGCCACGCAACCATCTGTTCGCCAAGCCCGGAAATTAACAACAGCGCCGGGCTGCCATCCTGGCTGCCAAAAACCTCATAGGCAATCTGCACTGATTTTGATGTAAGTGTCTGCATGGATCAAGGCCCCGTTTTATGTGTTTTTAATTTTTAAAATTATCCGCAACCACGCCCTGCGCAGATAACCGCTGGTTATCAAATCCTGGCTTGAGCCTAAGCATGAAGGAGTGGCTGCACTCATTATAGGATGCCCTGCGGCTCCCCTGACAAAGCACATCAATGTAGCAGTCCTCGCACAAAAAGCTTGTACTGCAATCTGCTTCATGGCCCTCTGGTACAGCTGTTTTACAACTTTCACATTGCTTCATGACCACCCGCTTTCATGGTTAATTATTCAAGCCAAAGGGTTCCATGTATGCGGTCAGTTTTTCGCTGAAATCAGGCTGCATGGGGGGGCAGTTTGATGCATCCTTTGCTCCCTCTGCCACCTGTGTATCAAAAACCATGCATGTTGCTGCACCGCATTCCCTGCAATTTGTTTTGGGAAGCAGTTTTAAAATTTCTATTATCATGGGCTTGCCGATCCCCACATAGCGGGGTTCTATCTCATCTCTTTTTTCCCATGCATCACTTATTTCCCGTAGAACCCAGTCTACTATTTTTACTGCTTCGTTCCTGTGCTTTAACGCATTAATTGCGATTTTTTGCCCATGCACAGTCATCAATTTACCCTGCACCTTGAAGGTCACAGAGGGCGGGTCCTTAACATAATCAATCCCGCCTAATACTGCATTTAAATAGGGCAAAGCTTCCCCTATATCCTGATCCAGATGAGCAAAACACTGCACTGTCATTGCACTTGGCATACACCTGTTGTTGAAAATCTCCAACTCGTAATTGACTGCTTCCATGATCTCACCTCGCTGTATTTGTTGTAACCATGCCTTTTTGTAAAAAATAACCGACCCTTGCTTCACGGTTTTTAAAGGCCCGTGACAAATTACGCCTTATGAGAACTGACTATTTCTGAAACTCTCTTATCAAAGATATTATTTTCAATTCCGCCAAGCAATATGCTTTTAAAAAGCCCCATCACATCATCGGGGTGGGGAGACATTTTACCTGCCTGTATATCAAAGTGCATAAAATTTATCCAGATAACAGACTTTATGCGCCTGGAATCTTCGTCATACATTATGCCTTCCATTTTCAGGGCATTACCGTTAATCTGAACCAGTCTGGTTTTGATTAACACTTTTTCCATGAAAACAACTGGTGCAAGGTATGCGATTTCAGTTTTTACCACAACCCAGGCCAGCTTTTCCCTTTCAATCCGCTTGAAAATATCCAGCCCATAATGTTCTGCCAGATGATCTTCACGGGCATTAATAAAATAATCAATATACCTTGAGTTGTAAAGGTGACCCATGGGATCACAATGCTGAAACCTGATAACAGCGTTGCTTGCGGGTTCTTTATTTACAGCCTTTAAGTCCATATTTTCCTCTTTTCAATGCAGGTTTTTAATGTGGTAGTTCTCATTCGGGTCTTAATTTTTTTGCTGTGATCTCCCTTTGGTTTTACTTACTCCCTGATATACTGCCGGAAATGCTGGGCCGGTCGTTTCCCTCACAAAACAGGTCAAAACGCTGGCTGCCGTTCACCATGCCGCCCTTGAGGGTTAGTTCTCTTTCATAATAAACCGGGCCCTTTATCAGCATATCAACGGTGCAGGGCGGGTTCCCGGCAATGTCAGTAAAAAAATCAACGCACTTTGCAGCAACCCTGATGGGTTGAGAAGTGTCCCTCTCAAATCCAAACATCTTTGCGTATCCAGCGTTATAATGAATTCCATTGCTGTCCCCAAGCACCCTTGCAAACTTGATCCTGTCGGTTGCGCCAAGGTACCACTTGTCAAGCACCTCTGCTTCTGGAACTTCCTCAAATTTTGCAGCAGTGTACCCCCCTGTTTCCTGCCCGTGCCTGCCGGGAACATACATGGTAAACCTGTTTTCCCAAACAAGCTCTGTGCCTGCCGTCACTGTGGACTCAAGATAAAACTCCATGCCCTTTGGTGTGAATTGCTGACCAGTAATACCGCTCACCACATCAAGCACTTCATCCTCAAGTATTTCACGGTGCATGGTCGCCTCAAAACGGGTTGCCAGCATTTTAAAAATCTGTACCGGCACCTGCTTTTGACTTATCAACTCCAGGTTTAATGGATATATCAGCGTAAATGGATACAGCATTGATATGGTACTGGTTCTCTCCAGCCCGCAAATCGCTGAATAGGCATCAATATATTTTGGATTCAATTTTACATTGGGCCATTTAATTTCAATCGGCGGTATAGTTTCCCCAATTTTGTGTTTAGATTTTCTCCCAATAATTCCTTTTAAAGCACTCATGTTTGGGGATGGCCGTTTTTTGGTTACCAGGAGTTTCTTTACCATTTTCTCCTCCTATAAAAATGTACCTGATAAAAAATGTCTTCGCATACAATATCTGCGTTGTAAAACATGCAGCAAAATTCAAATTCAGTTGAAGCATAACTTTTAATTACAATCAGCACTAAAACTTATCATACATACAATTATTCAGCCCTTCTTGCAATGCATTTAAGTCCATGCTTTTCCATGTTCCAGAACAGGCATCCTTTTGGCCAGGAGGGGCATATTTCCAGGTACCTGCCCGCAACAATCGAAGCTATTATTGGCTTTTTTGAGTACTTGTTGATATTTTCGACTGCTTCTTCCCTGGTTGCTGCCCTGGCTTTACCCGCTTCCACCAGTGCAAGCGCAAGCTCATCTAAAAATACTGCTTCTGTTAATGGCATATCCGGCTGCAATGCCCGGCATGTGCGCTCGCCAATCGCCAGGTGCTCTGCATTGGTGATAAGCTCTATTGCATGAGCAGGTGTGATTTTTTTTGGGGAAACCTTTGCCGACTCTGCCTGTATTGCCTGACCCAGGCCTGTTTCCTTCAGGGATTTATCAGATGCATCCATCAGCTCTATGGTTGTTTTAACCATCTGCGCTGCCCTTCCTGAACAATAATCTTTGATTGCTACCATTTTTATTGTCCTCCATGTTTTAATGCCAGTTTTTCAAACATTGTTACCAAACCCGTGCCAAGCGAGTATATGCCTTCGATACTGCAATTTTTTTCTGCGGTTGAGTCAAAAAGCAGGTGCAGATCAGAATCAAGGCCATCCTCTGGTTTCCAATAGCAAATAAGCATTGGCATCTTGGGCAGGGGAAGTAATGTCAGTGAAATATCAGAGTTATAAAGCCCCTTTTCCTCCCTGCCGTTAAATATGTGAATCAGATCCTCAAGCAGATCCGTGTAGTCGTCTATCACCTTTTTGAGAGGAATCTCGCACCGCTGCCCAAAAAGCCCCTGCCAGGGTTTGCCGCTTTCCAGCTCCTTGAATGTTACCCACTCCCCGGACAGCGGCAGGCCGTTGCAGTTTAAAATGTAGGTAAGCAACGGGGCTACAACCCAGGGGTTTACATGAATCTCTGTCGTGAGCGCGCCTTTTGAATCAATGGAAAAATCCTTGCCAAAAACCTTGAGTGTCAGCCTGTCATCTGAAAACACTCCCCCGGTTCGCCGGGCAGCAGCAGCAAGGTCAATCTGGCTGACCTCCTGCTTTAATGCATCAACCCCAGCCTCCTGATCATCGGCCATGGTCTGCAGCGTTTCAATATTCCCGCCAAGGGACTCGATCACCGCCTGGTCAACATAAGGACACTCATTTAACTGCCTGTCCTTTTTAAACACCGCAGCAGCAAAGGCCAGGCATGTTTTTTCATTGCACTCCCGGCAGTTTGTCTTTTTCAAAACCTTAAAAACATCCATTACGTTTTTTACAGCAGCCATATATCCATCCTCCTTATTAGTGATAAACCTGTAAATTCATATGCCACTCAACCAGCCTGCTTCAACAAATTTGCCATAAAAACACAGCACTGTCATGTTGAATACAATTTAACACCACAGCAAATTATTAACATCACCCAATTGGGGGATAGAATAAAATTTTATTGATAAAAATGAAGAATTTTGTATTGCCGGGGGTATCTTTTGCAGGCTAACGCACTGTTATTATACAAAGTTTCATTTAAAACCACTGTAAAACAAAATTTAAAAAAAAACACACCAATATTCAAAATAAATTCGGGGCCCGCAGACCGCTAAACTGTGCATGGGCGACCAAACCTGACCGTTTTTGCAGGTTTTTTGGTGGGACATTAATGGTAAATGCTTGTTGTATTCAAAATGTAGTTGACAATGCAATAATTAATAGTATACATTGACCATACTTAAAATCAAAATTCATTATTTTTCTCATTTATTTTTAATAACTTTGGCATTGATATTTCTCAAACTTTTAATAGGGGAGCATTAAATGAGTAGAACGGTAGCCCACGAAAAACGCGATTTAGATAGTAATAATAAATTTTTTGACATGACATGCCCGAAATGCGCAATCAAAACTATACATCAACTTTTAGAAGCTATTGATACAGTTTGGATTGAGGAAGACACTACTGGTTGGGAATCTTATCAAATCATTCAATGTCAAGACTGCCAAACATTTTCATTTTGTAAGGAGTCACAACTTTCTGAATGCCATGGTGCTGAATCCGATCCTGATGAAACATTTTATCCGAATTTTTTTGATTTTTATCCTGAGAGAGGTGATGTTCAAAGTTCTTTAACCTTGCCACACAAACTACCTGCTATAATAGAAAAAGTTTATAATGAAGTTCTATATGCATTTAATGCAAGGCTTTTTGTGATTGCAAGCATAGGCATTAAGACAATCATTGATGAGGTTTGCAGGGATAAAAAAATATTAAAAAAAGCTTCTTTATTATTAAAAATCGAGGGCCTTGCGGATGCGGGCCACATAACCGTTGATAGTGCTAAAATTTTGCATCGCCTAAGTGTTTTGGGGAACAATCCCCCGAATAAATTTGCGACTCAGGATATCAAGGAGCTTAGGGCCACAATAGAAGTGATTGACCATTTAATAAAAAGTGTCTATGTTCTTCCGGAACTTGCTAAAGATATAACATCAGCAGCCTGAAGATTTCTTACCTGCTAATTGTAACAATGTTGCTTGATAGCTACGATCAAAAAGGGGCCGTCTGTCGGCCCTTTTTTTGATATTGATAAAGAACTGATAGAAGTTGACATATGAGTTCTATTTCAACTTTGCAATTATTGCGTCACAGGTTCCGCCACCTTTACACGTACAAGACAGATGTCAAGTTTTTCACGGTACTTGTCAGAGCCCCGCACTTTTTTTGAGAACACCATGTATGATTCTTTGCTATCAAAGGTTTTTTAAAAAAATTCCAATTTTGTTCACCCCCCGATGTCTTTGAGATTATCAAAAATCTTTACTGGTTTTGCTTTTGCAAAAAACAATTTATGGAATTGCTGACTAGTCAATTGAGTTGAGTATTAGTAATGTTTTTTCAGCACCCAAAGGGATTCAAGGGCCTGCGCTATCAAGCTCCAAGGTAC
>JAOZSB010000259.1 GCA_029939895.1 Desulfobacterales bacterium | reverse complement strand
TTACAGCACGTTGGGTGCTATTCTAAAAAGTTAAACGGGACACTACTGATGGAAAATAATAGATGAAGAAATCAACATTTGTGCTTTTATTGAGCGTGATTATATTTACATCTGTTGCCCTAGCATCAGCAGAAAAAAGTCCCTATGACTGGGCCTTGATTAAACTCGATTATGTCCGCCAGGAAAAGATTGCACAACTCAAACGCTTTACCCTGAAAATTCACAACCTGGCAAAACAGGCAGCTCAGGATAAAAACATAAACTCATTTTTTAATATGAATCAGCAGTATTATACCCTGTGCAAATCCCAGGCACCACCGGAATCGCTTACAGAAAATATTGGAAAGATGAGGAAGCATTTCAACTACTACTCTTTAGAAAACTATTCCGGGTTTTATGACATCTTGTTTGTAAATAAAGAGGGTTCAATCTTCTATACTCTTCGCAAAGAATCAGATACCGGTATCAACATAAATAACAGTAAAGTCTCCCTGGGGATGCTCAAGAAAGTAATTGATAAAAAACCAGAGCATGAAGTATTTATTGATTACTATGAGTATGCTCCTTCCACTGAAGCTGCGGCTTTTTTTGTTGAACCTGTTAAAAGAGAAGGCGTTTTAGTGGGATGGCTGGTTCTCCAATGTCCCATCAACAGGCTGAATTCAATTTTTTCTGCAACTGAAGATCTTGGCCAGACAGGCGAAACTTTTCTGGTGAATAAAAAAGGGTTGATGCTTACAGAATCATACTTTAAAGGACAGTCAACTATTTTAAAAAAACGCCTTGATAATAAGAATATCAAGATGAAATTTACCCAAAATAAAGGGCATCGAATTGTAACGGATTATCGTGGTTCGCTGGCGCTTAGCTCCTTTGAAGTATTTAAATTTCTGGGAGCAACCTGGCTTGTTGTTGCAAAGATTGACAAGGATGAGATAACAACGAATCATTATGATAAACATAAAAAATATTATAGCGAAATGCTTCTGGAGCACCTTAAATCCATTCGTCCATCACTGCCGCCCGCTGTAAAAGACTTTACTTCACCCGTAGCTGCATTGAGGGTAGATATGGATGAATTTTTGAAAGCAAAAAAAAATGAGACCCTTGAGACATGGGGCGTATCAACATGTACTGCCCTGCTGGCAATGGTTCCGGGTGAATTTGCCTACCTTGCACATATTAGCCCCAAAGACAAAATTTATAATGGCAGGGATACTAATCTGCTTTCTCAGCTAACAAAAAAAATCAAGAGTTTTGATGTTTATCCCTTTGAAAGAAGAAACGTGACCTTTGTGGCTCTCGCCCCGCATCTCAATGGCCTGGAAAATATTATTAACCGGTTAATAAAAGAGGGTTTTTTTCTTTCACAGATAAAGGTCAGTTATAACAAAAATGCTGAAACAGTTTCAATAGCCTACAATTATACAAAAGATAACATGCTTATCAAGTGGACAACAGATCAGGCAAACAGGAAAATTATAAAACAGAACCTTGACGATACATATAATGTCGGTGAGATTGTTGAAAAAATCATGTCCATGAATATTAAAAAAAAAAATAAAGCAGAAGCAATAATTAAAAATCTTTAGATTTTCCATTGAATTTCCAGGGATTGTTGTGTATGTTTTTTTCTATAGTTTATACTGCCATGTTGGCAAGCATCAACAATTACTTTTGATTTAAATTGAGGAGAAGAAATTGAAGATAAACACAAAAATTATTTTTCTTATTATTGGATCTTTAGTTTTAAGCTTTGTTATATACGGATTATTATCAACATGGCAGTTAAATAGAGGCAGCGATTTAGCTGTCTCCTGGATGAAAAATTTAAGTACAGATAATATGGGAAAGGTAAAAGGGGGCAGCGATAAGCTTCGGCAGGAACTCATGGCTCAAAAGAGAAATTTTCTTCAGGCACAGGTTCAGACAACAATGGGGGTTATTGAAAAAGCTTACAAAGATGCCCACAGCCCGGAAAAACTAAAGGAAATGTACCGGGAGCCTCTTCAAAATGCAGTAAATACTGCTTTTGGTATTCTGGTTAAGATTGAGAAGGAGCAGGGTCTCAGCCTGGAAGAGAAGCAGGCAAAGGCTGCCACCCTTATAAAGAGCCTTAGGTACGGCCCAAAAAACAAGGACTATTTTTGGATAAATGACATTGAACCCAGGATGGTCATGCATCCATATAAACCGAACTTAGACGGCAAAGACCTTTCAAAGGCCAAGGATCCAAACGGAAAAAGACTTTTTGTTGAATTTGCAAATGTCTGCCGTGAAAAAGGCGAAGGTTTTGTTGATTATGCCTGGCCCAAATACGGCTCAGATAAGCCCCAGCCAAAGCTTTCATTTGTAAAACTTTTCAAAAAATGGAACTGGATAGTTGGAACCGGGGTCTATCTGGAGGTTTCAGAAGAAAAGCTCAAGGCCGATGCCATAGCAATAATTGAAGCATTGAGATACGGCCCGGAGAATAAAGACTATTTCTGGATAAATGACATGGAACCCAGGATGGTCATGCATCCATACAAGCCCAAGTTGAATGGTAAATCTCTTTCCGGTGTTAAGGACCCCAAGGGCAAAAGACTTTTTGTTGAGTTTGTAAATGTCTGCAATAAAAAGGGTGAGGGGTTTGTTGATTACTACTGGCCCAAGTATGGTTCAGATGAACCTCAGCCGAAATTATCATTTGTAAAACTTTTCAAACAGTGGAACTGGGTCATAGGGACAGGCATGTACATTGATGATGTTAATGTAATTGTCGAGACCAGGGAAAAGGAATTGGCCCAGAGGATGGAAGCCGTGGCAGGTATGCTGCAAGAGAAGGTTGAAACCGCAGAAAAGGAAATAAGAAGTAATGTCAGGCAGTCTTCTGTTACTGGCGGTCTGTTTTTTCTGGTTATTTTGGGTGTTGTTGTTGTTGTGTCAATTTTCTTTATTAAAAAACAAATTACTTCTCCAATAAACAACATTATCGAAGGATTGAATGATGGGGCAGATCATGTTGCCCATACTTCTGCGCAGGTTTCATCTTCAAGTCACCAATTAGCAGATGGAGCATCAAATCAGGCAGCCTCTATTGAGGAGACATCCTCATCTCTGGAAGAGATGGCTTCCATGACCAGCCAGAATGCAAAGAATGCCGGTCAGGCAGATCAGCTTATGAAGGAAACCAACCAGATCGTGGATCGAGCCAACGACTCCATGGATAATCTGACAATTTCCATGGATGAGATTACAAAGGCGAGTGAAGAAACATCCAAGATAGTCAAAACCATTGACGAGATAGCCTTCCAGACCAACCTCCTTGCACTGAACGCAGCAGTAGAGGCAGCCAGGGCCGGAGAAGCCGGAGCAGGATTTGCCGTTGTTGCAGACGAGGTGAGAAATCTTTCCATGCGTGCGGCAGAGGCAGCCAAAAGTACTGGCGAACTAATCGACAGCACCGTGGAAAAAGTAAATGCAGGAACTGTAATACTGACAAGAACTAATCAGGATTTTGACCAGGTATCTGAAAGTTCAAAAAAAGTTGGTGCGCTGGTAGGGGAAATCTCATCTGCTTCAAACGAGCAGGCCGAAGGGATTAACCAGGTGAACAAGGCTATTGCGGAAATGGATAGTGTGGTTCAGCAAAATTTAAGCAATGTGGAAGAATCCGCAAGTGCTGCCGAAAAGATGAATACCCAGTCAGAGGAGATGAAGGCAAGCGTAAGTGATTTAATAAACCTGGTGGGCGGAGATGATCATCAATAATGCAGTAATTATTCAGGCATCAATAAAACACTTCCAGTGTTGTTTGTGAATACAAATGGGGTAGAGCTAAATATAGCTGATGCCCCATTTTTTATTTACTTCTTTTTTACGGGAAATAATAAGATAAGCAGAACAGGGAGTAGTTTACAGGTTTACTCCCTTCCCAGATAAGAATTTATAATTTTATCTGTTATTCCTTCTTTCTTCATTTGTTTTAAGGTTTTACTGAATAGCGGCACATGCTCTGCAAAAACAGATTTTTTTGAAACGGCAAAATAGGATCCATATTTGGTTGTAATATTATAGGGTGCTTTTTTAAAAAATCCTTTAAATCCATTTGTATAAATCAAGTAATCAAAATTGACATCATCCCCGATGAATGCATCAAGTCTTCCAGCCTTTAGCATTTTCAGCAAAATAATTTCTTGAAAAACGCTGTGCTTTTTAATTTTTAAATCATTATCAAACTTGCTGTCATACTTGTATTCGTTTAGCACGCCAATGGTAAGCCCCTGAAGGTCATCGAATTTTTTAACAGTATGCTCTCTGCCTTTTTGAAAATAAAAACTTATGACTGTATCTTTCATATATGGAGGTTCAATAAAAGTCATAAAAACTTCTCTTTCCGGCATTTTATATACAGTGGATAATATGTCGCCTTTTCCATGTTTTATCAAATAAAGACAGCGTTTCCAGGGGCAGTTAATTATCTTAAGATTCAAGTCAAGACGTTTTGCCATTTCTTTTAAGATGTCAATATCAATGCCACTTTCATGGTCTTTATTCTCTGTAATGATATAAGGAGGGAAATGAGATGCAGGGAAAAGTAAATCCTTTGCATGAGATGGATTAAGGTTAAAACAAAGGCTTATCAGAATAACCAGAAAAATGGCTAATTTAAAATTAAATTGAGTAATTGCCATGAATGCATCCCCTTGAATGTCATTCTTTTTCTTTGGATATTTTTTTTCATCAGCGTTTATGGCCATAACTATCCCCTTCTTCATGGTGCCTCCGCTTATTGTTGACTATCCTGAATCACAATTGATTATGGGGGACTGAATTATATACAAAAAAAAATTTTATAAAAAAGAAACAGGCGAGCATATCTTACCTGAAGCAGAAATAGTTCTTCAGGGTTAATATGTAATCGCAAATTTATCCTTTATCTTATAGACTACATTAATGGTGATTAAATTGCAAAGCTTTTTTGGAAGTAATAACTGATATTTAATGCAATAAATTCTACATGCAACAATATTCAGTATTCCTGGACGACCTTGCCACTATAGAAATTTTCTTCGCAGATGTTGAATTAGTCAATCATGTGTGCTAAATTCAATTATTATTATCACACCTTAAACTATTATGGGGTTTTAGTGAAACATGTAGGTTCTGGTGAGCTATAGAATCCACCTGATACCCAGCTCTGGAGGTTTCAATGAAAAGATTATTACCTGGATTTGTAGTTTTATTATGTTTCTTGTTCCTTGGGATTTCAGCCCACGCAGGGGATAAGGCGCAGATAGTATGGATGGGATGCGGTATTGTCAAAAAAGCTTTTATGGGGAAAATGTCAGAAGTATATACAAAGAAAACTGGAATTACCTTTAGAATGGCTGGGGGTGGTGCTACAAAGGGAATTCGCCTGACTTCCAGGGGATTATCCGATGTGGGAGGAACCTGCCGCCATCTTTTGGTTGATAAGAACAATGATGTTGTTTCAGAAGAAGCAAATGTTGACTTAATACATGTTGCATGGGGCGGGCTTGTGGTCATTGTTCACAAGAATAATAAAACAAGCAATTTGACACTACAGCAGATAAAGGATGTCTTTTCAGGGAAAATCAAAAACTGGTCCGAAGTTGGTGGGGATGAAAATGAAATAAAGTTAGTCGTCAGAGAAAGTGAAATATCAGGTGTCGGTTACATGACCCGCCTTTTATTATTGAATGATGAAAATGTGGAATACATGAATTCTGCCTTGAGAATTATAAGATTGCAATCATCGGGCCCGCTGGAAAAGAACATTGAAAAAAATATTAATGCAATTGGAATGACTGATATTAGTTCTGCCAAAAAAAGGGACGTGAAAATTCTTAGCATTGACGGTATTTATCCCGACAAAAGTAATATCGCAGAAGGCAAATATCCTTTTTTCAGACCATTATACCTGGTTATTAACAAAAAATCAGACAAAAAAGCCAGGGATTTTATCAATTTTGTCCTTAGTGACGACGGGCAAAGTGTTATTTATAGTGCAGGAACTGTGAATTTGAAAGAAGGAGAAGCTCTTCGTAAAAAATGGAAATTAACCGACCTGCAATAATACTCTCGACAATATTGATTTTTGACAAAACATGCAGGTTCTCAGGAATCTTTTGCTTGTTTCATAACAATCGAGAAGCTTTCCTTCTTTTGAATTAATGACCTGCAATGACTGCAAACTCGTCGCTGGCTGGGTCAAATTTTCCCCCGGCTACGCTTGCAAGTCTGGCTTTGATTTCAAGCCCGCTTTGATTGAATTCAGCTTGCAGTGAATCATGGCTGAAGTGCTGGAGCCAGTTATAAACAATCCGTGTTTCCCTGTTTGCTTCAATAATTGTGTACTTATCGAGCATTACTTTTTCAGCCTCATACTTGAAAGTATTTACAAATCCGT
>JAOZSB010000258.1 GCA_029939895.1 Desulfobacterales bacterium | reverse complement strand
GGGTTTTATGTTATTTTTTTACTTATCTTCTGTGCTTTCTGCTTCCATGCTCTCAACATTTTTGTTTATTGAGACTGCCAGAATAAAGATTACTCCCCCTGCGATTGCTGCCAAAACAGGTGCAAGAAATAATGAGCCGATGAGCCATTCAAGCACCCGATCCAGAGCCTGGTGCCCTATGGTTTCAATTGAAATTTCCGTTAGAAATCTTCCATTGCGGATATAATAACCGACTTCTATGCACAGGGCCGGAACAAAGGGCGGAACGCACAGTTGGCTTGCTGCAAGGGCTGCGACCTTATTGAGCCGGAAAAATCCAGCAGCAAACAAAATTGCAATGCTGTGCAGGGCGATCAGGGGAAGCGTTCCCCAAAATACGCCCAGGGCACCGGCAAGTGCGATTTTGTGTGGTGTTGTATTTTCTGTCAAAAGCATTCGAATTGATGCAGTTGGTTTAAGCACGGAGATTTTTTCTCCGGTGCTTTTATCAGCCACGATTTTTTTGTGGGGCCAGGGAGTGACTGATCTCATGGTGAGATGAAAATTAAGAACGCTTAAAATAAAGTAATCGTAAAAACCCCTGATGTGGGAAATGCGCTCTTCCTTTGGCGGGTAGTAAACTGAAATATCAAGGTCGATCAGGTCAAGGCCCGCCCACGCTGACTTTACAAGCACCTCTGTTTCAAAGGCGTATCTTTTTGCGAGAAACCCAAGCTTTTCAAAAAGAAAAAGCGGATAGGCTCTGAAACCGCTCTGTGAATCGCCCAGAGCAATCCCAGTTTGAAGCCTGAGCCAGAAATTGGAAAATTTGCAGCCAAATATTGACGATTCAGGGGCTGCACTGTTTTCAAAATCCCTTTTGCCGATGATAACTGCTTCCGGGTTTTTGTTTATTTCATTTATAAAAAGAGGGATTTCGTCGGTTCTGTGCTGACCATCTGCATCAATGGTTATCATGTGGGTTTTGCCGAGTTTTAAGGCATGTGATGCAGCAGTTTGAAGAGCAACGCCCTTGCCCAGGTTTTTGGGGTGCTGCAAAAAAATTATGTCAAGGTCTGCAATTGCTTCTGCGCCATTGTCAGTACTGCCATCATCAACCACCAAAACGCAGTCGTGAACCGCCATTGCGCCCTCCACCACACTGCGCAGAGTACTGCCGTGGTTGAAAACCGGTATTACTACAATTATTTCTGTTTTGCTTCCAGGGTCTTTATGCATGATTCTTTAATACTGCTGAGGTTGTCGGTTTTTGAATTATTAAAGCGCAGGCCTTTGCCGTCATATTCGATTTTGCCGTATGATCTGTCCTTTGCCCGATTTTTTTCAAGGGTAAAATAAAGTCCGCCGTTGATTGTCCTTGCCCGGTTTGATTCGAGTCCGTCTGGTATAATGTCGCTGGCTCCGGCTATGACGGCCTGATCGCCCGACACATGCATGTGCGCAAGGGCGGTTTTTAATGCAATTGAAGAAAAGGGGTTTTCATCCTGGATGGCTATTCCCGGCCCTGTCAGGTTAAAAATTATACTTGCCTCTCCAATAAATGTGTTTGGCAGTGTATAGGCAAAAAGTCCAGGGCTTGGTGAATCAGCCATTGTGAGGGTATAGTCAGCATCGGTTTGCAGGCATCCATAGTATGAAGCCGCAAAGATTCCGGCTCCAAGTCTTTCTTCCCGTGTTTCAAGGCCGGCATCCCGTATTGCAAAGGCAACTGCGGAAAGTGAAACTCTTGAAAAATCATCCATCCTGCCAAACCTCGTGTGGGGCTTGCCAAGGGTTTCTGTGGGAGAAAGTTTCGGGAGTCCTCTTTTGTCGGGAATGTTCTCAGATTGCGCATCAGAAATTTGAGGAGCTGTCTGACTAAAGTCACGGCCCATGCCGCAGCATAAAGGAAGAACAAAGCCGATGCCTGTTATATGCGCCGTAATCATTTGCCCGCCTTTTTTTTAGAATTGTTTGAAATTATCAAAGCAGCATTTGTGCCGCCAAATCCGGAATTTGTAGTCATTACTGCATTGCCATTTATTCTGCGGTTTTTTGATGCAATAAGCCCCTTTGCATCGTCTTCTGGCGTTATAAAGCCGCATGTTCCTGGGATCAAGCTGTCCTCAAGAATTTTCAGGCATACAGCCGTTTCAATCCCTCCGGCTGCTCCAAGGGTGTGGCCTATTGAGCCTTTGATTGAGTATGCAGGTGGTGGGGCATTGTCGAAAAAACTGTTAAAAGCAGTCATCTCCATTGCATCATTGTAAACCGTGCCAGTGCCGTGGGCAACGATTCCTGCAATCTCTGCCTTGGAAATCCCCGCCATTTCAAGAGCTTTTGTCATTGCCTGGAGCAGTCCCCGTCCATCCCTGGCAGGTGCTGTTATGTGGGCGGCATCACTTGCCATTCCCCATCCAGCAAGAACTCCCTTGCATTCACGTTTTTGCTCAATCGCTTTTTCAGAATCCATGAGAAGTAATGCGCCAGCACCCTCCCCAAGCGTCAGGCCGGAACGTGCTTTATCAAAGGGCTGGCATGGCTGCCCGGACAGTGCCTTTAGAGATGAAAAACCGGAAAACACAAATTCCGTAACAAGATCAGCGCAGACAACAAGTGCTGCATCAATCATTGATGTTTTGATCATGGTTCCGCATATTGCAATGGCTGCGGTTGAGGATGCACAGGCAGAGCTTACATTAAAGCCATTTTGCGATCCCCCGAACTGGCGTGCAGCATGCCGGGGCAGGCCGGGCAGGTAGAGTGCCTCGCATGAATTATCTTCGCATTTACTTCTCTTGTCAAAAATATCAATGCCTGCTTTTGTGGTAGCAGTTATGATTGCGCAGTCATTTGGCAGTGGATTGATTGATGAAGAGAGTCTCGATAGAAGCCCGGTTATCATTGATTCATCAGCTCTGGATGAATCTGCATTGTTTTTCAAATCAAGTCCGTTGATAATAGAAGCATAGTTTGAAATATAAGAACTGGTATCAAACCGTTCGACGGTGTCAATGGATGATTTTCCCTGCTTGAGCGCGGTCCACAGGTCATCAAGGGAATCTCCCAGTCCAGTCACTGCTTCTGCTTCTACTATCCAGATTTCTTTCAATTACTATCTTTCAAATGAATAACAATACAGTTATCAAATGCGGCACTCCGCATGGGTGATGAGAGAAAAAACCCACAGCGGGTTTTTTTGTTTAACTTCTCTGAAAACTAAAAAAAAAAAACTTACCTGACCCTGAAAACCTTGCCCTCTGCGCCAAAGTCAACAAATGTCATTGTGGATTTATTTTTCCAGTATACCCATGTGTTGTCTTCCAGGGACAATGTTTTGTGGGGTGAGGGGTAGCCAAGGGCCATCCTCACGCTTTCCTTGGACATCCCTGCATAGGGTTTGCCGTCCTTTATTCCCTGGCGGTCAATTTGCGGAAAATCCTCAAGGACTATCAGTTCAGAAGAAAGGATGAGATCAGCATACTGGAAAAAACTCAGATTCACATTTCGCTGATTATAATCAAAATGTATATCTCTTCCGGTGTCCAGATCTGTTATCAGCAGACCCCTGCCGCGAATGCCAGATTCTACCCGGATCTCAACCTTTGAGTTAACTGGAACTATAATATGGTTCAGGCCGGGGTCTATGTAATTTGCATAGCTGGCCCGGAATATCTCCCTGCCATTTTTAGAGTAAAATTTCTGGCAGTGGATATTACTTTTCAGGTAGCCAATCTTTGCATGTCCTCTTTTAACCGCTGGCTTTGCTTCCCTGTTTCTGCCACACCCAAATGAAGATATAAGCAAAACACAAATTGATACAAGCGCCAGCACCCGAAGGTTTTTCATAACAAATCTCCAGTTCAATATTTTATGAGTTCAGATTTATGATTGTTTATTTATAGATGATCCTTTTTTAAATTACTTTAATTTTTTCAAATTTTTTGTAGCATAACTTTTCAATTTTCTGGCTGGTGCATTCTCCTTGACTGTTTCGAGGGTTTTCTTGTATTTCAAGTCCTTTGATGCCCCCAGCACGTTGCACAGCCACGACATTGCATCGGTGTGGTTCCTGTTTCTTGTTTTTTCTTTATACCGCTTGAGCAGTACTAATTCTACTGTTTTCATAAGCCCTGGATGTTTGTTGTATGACTTTGCGATCTGCCTTGCAGCCTTGCGAATCTCCTTTGGCTTATCAGATTTCAGCCATATAAAAAGCTGTTTGATCTCTTTTGCTTTTTTAGAATCCGCTGACGGGTTTTTTGCAATTTTCTTTTTTGGCTTCTTTTTTTTAGGTTTTGCTTTGGGCTTTTTTACGGTTGGAACTACTGCTTTTGTAATTTGTTGTTTGGGTTCATAAATACTTCTCACCCTGTGGCCATATTTGATTGCATTTTCAAAATACTCTAATATGACTTCGCCTTCGGAAAGGTTGCTCCTTACGTTTTTAATCAAAACCATGCCGGTTTTAATCATCTCCACATCAAGAACTTTTCCAGTTACAGGGTGGACTATGGTTTTACCGTCAGTGAAAACCATGAATTTCATGCCTTTTTTTATCCCGGATCGGCGGCCCATATCGATTGTAACGGAAGCGGCAGTTTTTTGAACAATAAAGCCCTCCAGGGGGAAATTGGACATGATTTTTTCAGAAAGAGCAATAACCTGATCCTGGAGTGTGACAGAGGTGTAGCTTTTTACGTTTTCAGCAGCTAATATTGAACCGCTTTCAACTTCGATTATTCTGGAATTGATTTCCATTGTGTTATTAAGTTTGAGCAAAGTGCCGGATATGATGAAGTCTACGCCCAGAATTTTCCCAAGTTTGGATGCCGTTGACTGGTCAATAATTCCGGTCATGGCCAGCTTTTGCTCCTCCAGGATTTTCTTCATGAGGCCACGTTCAATAACGTCGAAGCGCCCCTCCTGAACCAGGGCGGTAATAAACCACTCGGAAACAAACTTGCCCATTGCATCGGTTTCGTAACCCGTTCCCTGAAGCACAAAATCAAGTACAGCAACTTTTTTACGATGTTCAACAGCAAAGGCAGTCTGCCCTGCCAAAAGCATCAGTGTTGTGAGGATGATCACAAATCTTTTCACAGACGTAACTCCCGGACTATTTCTGGTTTCTTTGATTTTTGATTATCAAAAAAAATCTGAATGTGAAGTCATAAACCCAAGGGGGCTGGTCACAAAAATAAACAAAAAAACCATTCCTGATATTGTTGGCATTGTATATCAAATTCAATATTATTTCAATTTGAATTTTTTTTCATTTGTATAATCCTGTGCAAGAGGGGCATGATTGTGCAATTGTTTATGAAAATGGTGCATTATCAGTAAAATATTTTTTGTGGTGGGGGATGTTTCTAAACCCGTTGCTGCCATGCAATTGAGTGCAGTAGATGCAGTTTTTGCTTGAATTGTGCCCTATACGCACATGCTGATTAAGTGCTGTGCTCTTTCATTGGCAGGGTCTTTTTTGATTACTTCTCTCAGGATTTCATCTGCCCTGAAAGGCTGCTTCATAATTATCAGGACATCGGCAATCTCAAGCTGGATTTCAATGTCATTTTTTGCATGTTTTTCAGCATTCCTGAGCATATTAAGTGCTCCTGAATACTCGCCTTCTTTCCTGCGGAGTATGCCAATTTTTTTCATTATGTCGCCACGACTGGGGAGTCTTGACAAAAGAAAGTCATACTGCTTGAGGGCAAACTGGTTTACATTGTGGTCATAACAGAAGTCCGCAACATCTTCTTTAATCACGTATGAGTTGCCAGACTGCTTGATTGCTGCATTGAATATCCGTAGTGCCTTGATGAACATTTGTTCCTCAACAAGCACTTTGCCGAACTTGATCGCCCTGGAAACATGTCTTGGGCTTATCTCCATTGCTTTGCGGTAAAACTTTTCTGCAACCTTGAAGTTTCTTTTTATTTGATATATTTCTCCCAGGTAATGGAGTGCCACCACATCCATTTGATTGAGCTTGACGGCCCTGACAAAGCATTTTTCTGCGTTTTCTATCTTCCGTTTATTGAAATAAAGCACTCCGAGTTCCCGGATTGGTTTTGAGGATTTGGGATCTTCCAGTGCCGCTGCCTGTGCCAGTTTAAAGGACAAATCAACCTTGCCTTCCTCGGCAGCTTCCTTTGATTTTCTTAGAAGCAGGGCCACCCTGGGTGGGTCGTTTGCCTTTTTCAGCACCATCACCATTCTTTCGCCAAGATCCTCTGCTGTAAAGGGCTTGACCAGGAAGGCATCAATATCAGACTCTCCAGCTTCCGCCACGATACCCTGGTTGGCTTCACCAGATATCATGACAACGGGCTTGTAGCGCAGGCCCTTGTCATCGCGCATCTTGTCGAGCAGCTCAACACCGGTAAGTACAGGGAGCTTCCATTCGAGTATGACAAAGTCAATCTCTTCAT
>JAOZSB010000257.1 GCA_029939895.1 Desulfobacterales bacterium | reverse complement strand
AACGGGACACTACTGAAGAAATATATTAAATATGGGTTTACACGAAACAATAAAAAAAAGAGGCGCACTCTGGAAGATAATTCTATTTGTAGTACCCAGGGTTTTTTACTATTTTTTGACGATATTATACAGTACCTGTAATATTGTTGTACCATTTGGTAAAAAGTCAAAGGAAAAATACCACACAAATTGTCTGGATAATCCAGGGGTTACAACGGCCTGGCATCAGACTATACTTATCAATGTCCATTGTTTCAAGACTGTACGCCCACTTTCCATGGCCAGTTTGAGCAACGACGGTGACCTGATTGAGGTTGTAGCAAAAAAGTTTGGCTGGCGGATAATACGTGGTTCAAGTTCCAGAGGGGGCAGGGAAGCCATGCACGCCATGATTGAGCGCACCAACTCTGAAACCATAACAACCGGACTTCTTGGAGATGCTCCCCGCGGGCCCAAAAGCGTATTGAAAATGGGGATTATCAAGATTGCCAGAGAGACCGGCCTGCCCCTGTTCCCTGTTGCTATGTGGGCGGACAGGTACATTACCTTTAACAGCTGGGACAAGACAATGCTCCCCATGCCCTTTTCCACAATCGGTATATACTATGGCCCGACATATTATGTGCCTCATGATGCATCCCCGGAGTTGATGGAGAAGATCCGAAAGCAGGTTGAGGACAGGCTCAATCTTATGGAAAAAGATCTTCAGGAGTATTTTCAGACGCAAAAATCAAAGAAAAATAAATAAAGAGGAAATTTTAAAAATGAAGAAAAAAATATTGCTCATAACCCTTGCAGCATTGCTTGTTTCAGCAATTTGTTTTGCCGGGCCTGTAAAACTGTATACCAGCGAGTGGTCACCCTATGTTTCCAGGGATATTCCAGGCAATGGCTTTGCAGCCGAGATAATTTCCCTTGCACTAATTTCCATGAATGTTGAAACTGAACTTGTATTTACTTCCTGGGATGTATGCGAAACAAAGGTAAAAAATGGTGAAGCAATCGCAGCCTTTCCACATACTCCAACCGATGCAAGAAAAAAATTTGCAGAATTTTCTCCCCCCTTTGCCATGTCAAAGACCGTGTTTTTTTATTTGAAAACAAATTTGAGAAACTTTGATTATACCGGGTTCAAGGATATTGAGAAGCTTAAAATCGGTGGTGTGAACGGTTCCTCCTATGTTCCACTGTTTAAAGAAAAATCTTTGCCGGTTAATTATTCAAGTGATGTAAGCTTTGCTCTTCAAAAGCTGTACCTGGGGACTGTAGACATTGTACCAGAAAATGAATTTGTGGGCTGGGGGCTTATAGCCAAACGGTTTCCAAAGGAAAACTATCTTTTTGGAAGTACAAAAAATGCTCTTAACAAATCTTCCCTGCACCTTATGTTTTCAAAAAAACATGCTGGTTCTCCAGAATTGATGAAAAAATTTGACACAGGCCTTAAATATTTGCTTGAAAAAGGGATTTATAAAAAGACTCTCAAGCGATATATTGATAATGTTCAGATTGAAATGCCAACAGCAATTTATTAAGCTGGCTGGTGTCTTTAAATTTTTAATGCTGATTCAAAAAATATCACAATAAAAAAAGGGGAAGTCATAACTGACTTCCCTTTTTTTATTTATTAAAATGGCTGTTAGTGGCTATCTTAATGCGCTTCCTGCTGCTACCCTTATTTCATTGGGGGTGAAGGGCTTTTGAAGGTAACTGGTCACACCCATCTTTGCTGCTTCAACTGCTGTCTCAATGCTTGCGTAGCCTGTTATAATAATGACCCTGGCTTCTGGAAGGGTATCCCGGATTGCCTGGAGCAGCTCCAGACCCGCAACACCAGGGATACGGAGGTCAAGGAGTATCAGGCTGTAATCCCGTTCCTTAATTTTATCCAGTGCTGCTTTTTTGCTCACTGCCTGGTCAACGCTGTATCCGCTTTTTGAAAGTATTTTCTTAACATTATTATTTACACTTACCTCGTCATCCACCACGAGTATTTTCTTAAAGGATGGCTCTGCCGGCATGTTTGCAAGTGCTTTTTTAATTTCTGCCTCTCTTTGGAGATATTCTTTATTATCTTTAAGCTTGCTGAACTCAATAACGGAGACTCCGTCCCTGTTGAGATTATTCACATACTCAGGCCCGGTGACGGAAACTACTTCGTTATAACTGAAGGGCTGATCCACACCGATAAGTCCCTTTTGTGCCTCTATAGCCTTTTCAGTTTCTTTGGCTTTGGTTTCCATCTCTTCCATCATAAGCATAACGCTTGTTTTCAGGCTCTCGTAGGAGATGTTCGAAAAACCATCATGTTTAAGGCTGAGTGCGTAGTCTTCGCCCGCAGATTCAACAATATCATCAAAATCAAAGGGCATTTCAGGGCCAAGTACCCTGCCTGCTGATTTTTGCTTCTTTGCTGCTTTTACCTTCTGTGGACATGCATTAAGTTTTGTGCTGGCTTTACAGGCTGACCCGGTCTTTTCAAATATATCGCAGAGCATGCATCCCACAGAGCAATAGTTTGCCATATCCTCTGTCTTTTCTTCCTTTACTTCAATTTTTGGTACTACTGCACCTGGTTTCCGGGTGTCAAGTGCCTCGAATACTCTATTTCTCAGTTCATTAGGTGTGAAGGGTTTTGCAATGTAGTCGTTTGCTCCAAGCTGAATCGCCTCTACTGCTGTGTCCGTGGAAGCGTAGGCAGTCATCATGATGGCCTTGGTAACAGGCCACTGATCCTTTACAAGCTTTAAAAGGTCAAGACCATTGATTCCAGGCATAACAATGTCAGAGATAAGCAGGGAATAGGAATCCAAAGCCATTTTTTCAAGGGCTTCTTCTGCGCTGCCTGCAACGGTTACTTCAAAATTGTTTTTTGAGAGGATTTTTTCAATGTTGCTGCAAATCCCATCTTCGTCATCCACCACAAGAATTTTTGCTAAAGTTTCCATGCTTACCTCCTGGGTATGGGTTGATGAATTTGATGTTTACTTTTAAACATTGCATTGATTGTGCCACAGAAGGCGAGCGTTTTTAACGTGCTGAAATTAAAACATAAAATATGGTTTGGATGTATCTATAATATTAATCGAATAAATTTTATATACAGTACAGGACAATGCATGAAAAAAAATGGATGTGCTAATTGCTTTAAATGATGGAGGTTTTTTGGATAGCTGCTTTTAAAATTAAAGGAGTGTGTGGTGTATAAAAAAAATATAATCACCGTGGTTCTTTCAACCAACTGTTATCTAAATGTATTTTTTAGTCATCGTCCTTTCTGGTCTGTCCTGGAAAGCTGATGCCATATTTTTTTACCATGTTTTGAAAGTTTGTCCTTTGCATTCCAACCAGTTTTGCTGCGTAGGTAATGTTCCACCTGGATTTTGAAAGTGCGTTTATCACAAACTTTTTTTCCACGTTCATAACGGCTTTTTTGCGGATTTCCTTTTTTACTATTTTGAGTTCGTCGTTACTTGTGGGGATGTTTTTAATTAGTTTTTCCAGGTCAGTAACACGGCCCAGGACAGGTAGTTCATTGAGTGTGATTATATCATTTTCGCACAGGATGACAGCTCGTTCAATTATGTTCCTGAGCTGCCGGACGTTTCCGGGCCAGTCAAACTCTACAAGCTGTATGACGGCTTCCTCATCAAAGCCTACAATTTTCTTTCCCATGGTGTGCCTGAACCCATTCAAAAAGTGATATGCTATTGGCATGATGTCCCTTTTGTGGAAGCGCAAAGGAGGGAGGGTGATTGGGTATACAAAAATTCTGTAGTAAAAATCTTCTCTGAAAGTTCCCTGGCCCACCATTTTTTTCAGGTCTTTGTTGGTGGCAAATATCAATCTGACATCAACCTTAACCATTTTTGAGCTTCCAATGGGAAGGAATTCCCTTGTTTCCAGAAATCGCAAAAGTTTGCCCTGGACATCAAGGCTGATGTTGGATATTTCGTCAAGAAATATTGTGCCCTTATGGGCCAGGCTGAAGATGCCGTCCTTATCCCTTTCTGCTCCTGTGAATGCTCCCTTCTTAAAACCAAACAGCTCACTTTCAAGGAGGTTGCCGGCCAGGTTGCCGCAGTCTATTGCAAAAAAGACCCTGCCGCTTCTTTTGCTGTTTGCATGAACAGCCCGTGCAACCAGTTCCTTGCCAGTACCGCTTTCCCCGTTTACAAGTACGGTTGAGTCGGTTGGGGCCACCTTGCGCAACATTTCAATGACCTTGTTAATTTCAGGGCTGGACCCGATAAGCTGGTGGCTGGAGATGCTGGGGTCGGTTTGTTTTATTGATTTTTTCCTGACAAGCTCATCAAGGGCTTTTTGGGTTACTGCACGCAGTTCGTCCGGGGTAAAGGGTTTGGGCAGATAATCAAATGCACCGCTTTTCATGACTTCCACAGCCGAAGATACACTCGCAAAACCTGTTATAACTATAACCAGGATGTAGGGGAATGCAGCGTTTACACGCTTCAGGACTTCCAGCCCGCCGATTGCCCCCATCTTAAGGTCAGTAATGATGATGTCTATTTTTTTGTC
This sequence comes from Desulfobacterales bacterium, assembly GCA_029939895.1. Taxonomy (GTDB): domain Bacteria; phylum Desulfobacterota; class Desulfobacteria; order Desulfobacterales; family JAOZSB01; genus JAOZSB01. The sequence continues at coordinate 1,880 of JAOZSB010000257.1, read as the reverse complement.
TTCCAGTGCCTGTAGAGCATCAAAGCCGTTCAAAACATACTCTGCCTCACACTCAAGGGAAGCGAGAATCTTCACGCAGTTTTTGCAAATCAATTGTTCATCATCAATTATCAGAACTTGTGGTTTTGATTTACCAGCCATCTGTTTCTCCTGTTTCCTTGGCCAGGTTGCCGTCGGGGTCAACTGGCAGAGAAATTATAAAACGGGTTCCTTCTTTTCCATCGCTTTGAACGTTTATAGTACCGTGGTGCTGCTGGATTATGCCGTGGGTTATGGCGAGCCCCAGGCCTGTGCCGTTTTGTTTTGTCGTAAAAAAAGGCTCAAACAAAGAGCTTTGGTTTTCCACTGGAATTCCGGAGCCATTATCTGATACTGAAATTTCAATAGTATCGTTTTGCTCATCATAACTTGTTGTGAAAATGACTTCGCACCTTGGTTTGCACGCCTCAATTGCATTAAGAGAAAGGTTTATCATGGCTTGTGCTATCAGGTCATTATCCATATACGAAAGGGGAATATCATTTCCCATGTCTGTTTTTACCTTCACATCTACGAATTCAGCCTGTTTGCGTGTGAGGAAAAAACTTTCCATTACTATTTCGTTTATGGCAGAAAGCTTTTTTTCCGGCTTGGTCTGACGGGCAAAATCAAGCAGGCTTTTTACAATTTTTCTGCACCGCAAAACCTCGTTGGAAATCGTTGTTAATTCTTCATAGGCAGGATCAGTTTCATCCTGCTCTTCCTGTAGAAGCATGGCAGTGGTGAGGATAGTGGTCAGGGGGTTGTTTATCTCATGTGCAACACCTGCTGAAAGCCGTCCAATGGAGGCGAGCTTTTCCTGCTCCATCATAACCCTCTGCATACTCATTTCCTTGGTTATATCCCTGGATATTATCATGGCTCCAATGGTTTCGCCGTTATCAAAAAGAGGGTAGCACGATATTGAATAGTAAACATCCTGGCTGTTTTCCTGGTCAACACGTTTGATTACTTTTGAGGTGGACAGATTTTCAAATGGTACGGCAAGCCCCTCATTTACATGGGTCACCTGGACGGGTTTTCCGTTATTCATGACAGCCTTGAAGGGGCAGGGGAACTCAAGGCCTGTGCATGGCTCATCCCTGCCGTATATTATATTGTAACAATGCCTGTCAATTGTCTGTTCCCTTTTAAGTTTCAGCTTGTTTAAAAGTGTTTCGTTTATTTCCATGAACCTGTAGTTGTTGGAGATGACCATCACATCTTCGCGGACAATCTGGTTGAAAACAACATCGTACTTGGCCATGGTTTTTTTTAGTTTTTGATCTGTCTCCTTCTGGATGTTCGACATTCTGGAAAGCTCCCAGAAGAGTACAGCAGTCGTGTGTGCAATGGCACGGACGTTTCTGTTTTTCTTTTTTACAATGTCATCGTAAATATCAAGATCACCAGTAAGTTCGATAATCTGTTCAATATCGTCCATTTTAAAAAAATCATTATAATCGGTTGTCACGAATATGCCCATTTCCCTGGCGAGCCTGTAGCCTTTGGCATTCTCATCTATATCCGCAACTGCAACTATCTTTGGGCAGATAAGCTTAAAATCGTGTTTTTCCATCAGGTTGATAAGAAAACTGCATTTCTCGCCTCCGCCTACTATTGCAATGTTCATATATTGCTCCTGAAATTCTGAGTGTTTCTATTACATTTATATTCCGGCCATTGATGCTGAAAAATAAAATCAGTGCTGACTAAAAAAAAAGCTTGCCTGTTCTGATTCTTGAATAGTTATTGCCAGGGTTCAGGTTGTTTTTATTGTTTTTTTTAAATATGATATGTTGTGTATAAATTAAATATACAACATTTTGTTAATTATTTAAAGGAAAATTTATACATCAGGT
>JAOZSB010000031.1 GCA_029939895.1 Desulfobacterales bacterium | reverse complement strand
TTTTTTTCCAACGATGAGATTGAGCGTGAAGGCAGCTTTCATTCAGGCGCATCGATTAATTTAAGTTTATTCGGAGTTCGTATGGATTATCTCAATTTTTTCGGGTTTAAAGAGCCTCCTTTCAGGATTGGTGGACACCCGGACTATTATTTCTCCAGCGATGTTCATGAAGAAGGCATGGACGCACTGAAAGGAGCAATAGCGCAAAAGGATGGGATCACCCTGCTGACAGGGCCAGCGGGAACCGGCAAAACTTTGCTGGTCAAGACCCTGATGGCGGAGCAGGGCAACACCACTGCCCATGTATTTCTGCGCAGGCGCGAGCTTCTTGAATACGGGCTTTTGCGGGCAATTCTTGAGGCGATAGGCATAAGCCCCACCGGGAAAAAAGAAGGCGGTATGGACATCCTTCTGGGTGCGTTTATTCACTATCTAAAGGACAAATACAAAAACAAACAGCGATTTGTAGTAGTTGTGTGTGATGCGCAGACACTGCCCGACGAGACCCTTGAAGAGATCAGAATCCTTGCAGGGCTGGAGTCTGGCAGCAGACGACTGTTTTCAATAGTTTTAGAGGGCCGCCCCGGACTTGAAAAAAGGCTGAACGAACCTGACCTGAATAAAATTCAGATTAATATTTCAACAAAAATCTCTCTTTCCCCCTTGTCCTTTCGTGATACCCAGCAGTACATTGCCCATAGAATCAGCATTGCTTCTGCCAAGGTTGGCGGCACTACTGCATTTTTTTCAAGGCCTGCTGTAAAAAAGATTTTTTCCATAACAAAGGGAACCCCGAAATCAATCAACGATGTATGCGTTGAAGCCCTGACCACGGCCTTTGAGGAAGGTGATCTCCAGATTGATAAAAAGCATGTGGCAGGCGGTGGAATCAACTTTGACGGACTTACAGGAGTACTTTTTTCCAGAAACGTTGTATTGACCACCCTGATTATTTTGCTTTTCTGCGCAGGCATAGTAACCGGCTACGCTGTATTACCAGCGGCCCTGAAGAGCAAAAGGGCAGAACAGACGATTGCTTCCGCCAGCCAGCAGATCGTGACCGCCAAAGTAGAAGTAAGTGAGGCAGCAGCACCGGAAGTAAAAGAAACACCTTCTCCAGCAGTTAAACCTGCCACCACCAAAACTACTTCTGCTGTGCCGAGCCTGAACGAGGCGTTGCTTTCCATAGACAGCAGCAATGACGTTCCGCAGGATTTGCAGGAGAAGATAAAAGCGATTCTGCAAAAGGAAGAAATCCTCAATAATATGGAGGCTGCCCTTTCCGACAGGATGCGGGCGGTTGATAAAAAGGAAAGGGGCTTTGAAAAGCAAAGAAACGCCCTGGTAAAAAAAGAGACCGAGCTTTACAATGTTTTAAAAAAGATAGAAACCAAGGAATCTGCCTTTGTAAAGGATGATGTAATCCTCACAAAAAAAGAAAACGAGCTTCTCAGCCGGGAAAAGGAGATTGAAACCCGCGAAATTAATCTGGCCCGTATTAAAAATTCCATCACCAAAAAAAGAGAAGATTTAAAAAAATATGTAAACAGCCTTAACCAGAAAGAAGCAGACCTGAACAAGCAACAGGTTACCCTCAACAAAAAAGAAGCTGTGGCAGCAGACCACGAAAAAAAGCTCGCAACTTTAAAGGCAGAGCTTGACAGGCTGAAAGAAAAAAAACGCACAGTTGAAAGGGGCATTGAACTCCGGGAAGCAGGCCTGATTGAAAAAGAAAAATATGTAACCAGCAAGCTGAGGGAGCTGGCAGCCAGGGAGCAGAACCACGCCAGCCTGGAGGCAAATCTTGTTCAAAAGGAAGCAGTACTTGCCAAGCGGGAGGAGATGATTGACAGGGAACGAAAAGAGCTTGGACGGGCAAACAAAAAGCTTGTTTCGAAAAAGGCCAGGACTGTTTCACCCCAGGCCACAAAACCCACTGCGGCACAGCCATCAAACAACAGCCCTGCCGCGTCATCGGTTGCTGTCTCAAAGACAAATACTGCAAAATATTCCAGGCCCATTGATCTGCCAAGACCCTTTTACCTGCCAGTCGGAAAAACCGGCGTGACCATAATACACGACAAAAACGTGGGCTATGCATGGAAAGGAAGCAGGCTGGGCCGCAAGCTCAAGTCGGAATTCACCTGTAAATGGCCCTTTGGAAGCGGAATCTTTTTAATAGGCATGAACAGATCCGGCAAAACATACGTCCTTGATTACAACAGTTTTACCCTGGGCGGGCCATATAAAAAGGCCTTTGATGTAAAGGGCGGGATTTACGGGCTGAAACCCGGCAGCATCATCCCTGCGGCAGCCTATCTGTCTGGTTCCCTGCTAAAGAATGATGCAGCCGCACTTGCAGCAGAAGTAAAGGTGCTTATCAATTCATGGGCAGAAACATGGCGCACCAGGGACTCTGTAAAACATATCAGCTATTACGGCAGCAACTTTGCAGCAATCGACATCCGGGAAGGCAAAGAGCCGGGTTCTTCATACTACACCAACGAGCAGCTTGGCAAAATCCGCAAGGGTGTTTTTGAAAAAGCAGGTGCAGTCAGCCTGTCAATATCTGATCCCATGTGCGTTGTCGGCTTTGGTGGCAAGCGGTCAGCAGCAGCAATTTTTCGGCAGGAGTTCGAGTCCGACAGATACTCAGACTCTGGAATAAAAATACTCTATTTCAGCAGCGAATCCGGCAAGTGGAAAATTGTGGCAAAGGCCTGGAAGTCTGATTAGTCTTCCGGCCCCTTTTATCTATTTTGTCATCTGTTTCTGGCTTTATGCTGCCAGTTGTTTTAGAAAGCGATTCAATCACCAGGTAATTCAAGTATTAATACCATCTTGCCGATATTTACTACAAACCGCCATGGGCAGACCAATTTATGTGTTTATTTTCTGCCCACAACAAAATATGAAAGAATTGTAACATCTTAATCATTACTTTCATATAAATGTTAATAAAAACAAGAGGGTCAGGGGAAGATGAAGAAAAAACCCCCCCGCAAAGTTAAGGTCTTAAAGGGGATAGACAGCTTAAAGGAAGAAATTACTACGGGAAAGGAACCCGAAGTAAGTGTCCTTGAGGCAGATATTGAATGGGCATCGCCTGAGGTGGCGACAAAACCGCCTCCAGACGCTGGCCCTGCCGAGGCAGACGACCCGATTATGGTCAGCAAACCCCTTGGAATAAGCAATTCCTTTGATGCGGACGAACCCATTGTTGTGAGCAAGCCCCTTACCATGGACACATCCACTGAACCGGATGAGCCTATTGTGGTGAGCAAGCCCGTTGAAGTTGCCAGGTCCGGGAAGAAAAAACCAACTTCTTCCAAAAAGGCCCGGGCCATGAGAAAAAATACAAAAGCTGCCCAAAAAAGCAAACCTGACCCAACCGAAGATGCTTCCTCGATAAACATGACCGTTGTTGCTGGCAGTGATGCAGCAAATCTTGTGGAAGCAAACAAGCTTTTTGATGACACAAAAGTTCCCGTTGAGGCAGACATGCCGCCCCAGGCTGAAACACCCCTTGATACAGATACTGCCTTTGAAGAAACCCCGCTTGAGGCAATCATACCGCTTGATGCAGTCATGCCCCTTGAGGGAGACTCACGCCCTGAGCCAGACATGCCCCTTGAGCCAGACATGCCCCTTGAGGCAGACTCACCAACCGAGCCAGGCAAAGAAACGCCTTCTGAAGAAGAGACAGAACAGCAACCGGGAGATGATGATACAGAGGAACTTGAAAGACTGATAGAGTATTCTGCATCTGCTCCTGAGCCAAGCATGGACATCCACGGTGACCTTTCAGCCCTTTTTGGCGAAAGGACCAGCCGGAGGCTGCACTGGTCAGTGGGCTGGGCAGACCTTATGATGACCATGTTTATCCTTTTTCTTGTAATGTTTATATATCAGGCTGCCCACAGGGACATGACCTATGGACGGGGCCTGAAAATGGACATGACCCCCCAGAGGGATGATGCCCCGCACCTGAAGGATCTGACAGGTTACAGGCTCCAGGGAATAAACGATGAAGCTGAGAAAATGATGGAGGACATGTTTGATCTCAGCAGGCGATCCCTTGAGGCCAAGTCCCTGATGGACATAGCTACCGTTGACATGATTTCCGACCGGACAGTCAGGATCTCCCTTAAAAGTGATCTGCTCTTTGATGTTGGCAAGGCAAAGCTGAAAAAAAAGGCAATGGATTCTCTGGCAGAGATTGCGGAGATTATCAGGTTTACACCCGGCTACATTAACTGCGTGGGCCATACAGACGACGTTCCAATCAGTTCGCCAAAGTTCCCCACCAACTGGGAACTCTCCACCGGGCGGGCGTGTATTGTTGCAAGGTTTTTAACGGAAACAATGGGAATTGACCCGGAGAGATTTTTTGTTTCTGGTTATTCATATTTCAGACCATTAAAGCCCAATACCTCCAGAAAAAACAGGGCTGCCAACAGAAGGGTTGATATTATTATATCCAAGGATCTCCCTTACGAGGCTACAAAATAATGTTTTGTTTTTTGTAAATAATGTTTCAGGCAGGTAAAGATTTAGTCAGACTTTTATAGTATTTTAAAAAAAAATTCATACAATACCAGGATGGTGCATGATGGCAAAGAAAAAGGTTACTAAAAAAAAGGTAAAAAAGCAAAAGGGACAAAGTCAATCGCCCCTGGGCATAAAAAATGTATTGGCCCTGTTAGGATGCATGGCGCTGTTTCTTCTTGGCTTTGTGCTCAACGGCAACCTGGGCCTGTATTTCAATATGTCTGCACTTCTGATTGTTATTGCCGGGACACTCGGCTCAACCCTTATCTGCTTTCGCCTTGAAAGGCTGAAGATAGTATGGCTCGTTTTAAAATTTTCTTACAAATCAAAGGTAAAAAATCCAGATGAATTTATAGAGGCCCTGATTGATCTTTCCGTAAAATCAAAGCTCCAGGGAGCTTTGTCGCTCCAGGAGGACGAGGGTGAAGCATCGAGTATATTTTTGCGCAGAGGGCTGGGCTATGTTGTGGATGGAATCCCGCCTGCACAGGTGCGTGATCTTTTAAACACAGAAATGTATTTTTTTAAAATGAGGCGCGAGGAGTCTGAGCGTGTTTTGCGGATAATGGCGGAAGTTGCTCCATCCTTCGGGCTTATCGGCAGTGTTGTCGGGCTTATTGCAATGCTTGCCGGAGTTGGTGATACTTCGGTAATTATCGCCACGGTTCCCATTGCCCTTACATCAACATTGTATGGTGTGCTGCTATCGAATTTTTTCCTGCTGCCCTTTGCCACGCAAATCAGCGAAAGGACTGACCAGGAACTCCTGCTGCAAAAATTTATAATGGAGGGTGTAATTTCCATAGCAAGCGAGCACCATCCCAGAATGCTCGAAAAAAAGCTCAAGGCCTTCCTCACACCATCTGCAAGAAGAGGCGAGCTTGTGTCCTTCAAAAAAATTCAGGAAAAACTCAACGCCAGAAGTGCTGCCAGCAGCGCAGAGCCAGAACAAAAGAAAAGGACTTTGGCAAAATAGGGCTTAAAATATTAAGCTTTTCCAACCAAAAAAAACTCGACCCGCACCAAATTTCCTTCTCGTTCCCGGCCCGATGATTCCGGGAATGAGAAGTATAACGCTCCCCTGATTGAAGTTTTCAAGTTATTTTCTTCCCTTGCCAAATCAGACTCCTGTCTTATTTTATTATTTTAAAGCCTTTCTTGCGTCTTTTTTATGGAAAAGGATGTTTAAGTCAGGGCAATTTATTTAAATAAGGTGCTTGAAATACAGCGATAATAACAATGGATTCTTGGTTTTTTAATTTTTAAAAATCAACACTCCAAAATTGTAAACACAATTATTGGGAGTTTTTAGCTTATTTCATAACCAGACCTTAGGTATAAACTAAGCAATTGGCTTCGACAAAACATGTAAGTTTATTAGGAGTTTTTTTGATTATTTTGAAAATAAACCAGCAGAATAACCAAAAATCAAATCTTCATTAAAAATTTAAGTATATTGGGGGACAACAATGAAAGTACTGGTAAGTGACGTTCTGGGTGAAAGCGGAATTCAGATGTTTAAGGATGCAGATGGAATAGAAGTGGATGTAAAAACAGGAATGAGTCCTGATGAACTCAAGAGCGTAATTGGCGAGTATGACGGCCTTGTAATCAGAAGCGCAACAAAGGTAACCGAGGATGTTCTTGAAGCAGCAACAAATCTGAAGGTTGTTGGCAGGGCAGGTATCGGCCTTGACAACGTGGACATTCCCGCAGCAACCAAACGGGGCGTAATTGTAATGAATACTCCCGGCGGAAACGTGGTTACAACGGCTGAACATGCAATAGCCATGATGCTTTCCCTTACAAGAAACATCCCCCTGGGAACCATGACCCTGAAGCAGGGAAAATGGGAAAAGAAAAAGCTACAGGGTAGAGAAATCTTCAACAAGACCCTTGGCCTGATAGGTTTTGGAAAAATCGGTTCTATTGTTGCAGACCGCGCAAAGGGCCTTAAAATGAAAGTGGTTATCTATGATCCTTTTATAACCCCGGAAAAAATTGAAGAGGCTGGCTACATTCCAGTCACCCTTGATGAACTTTATGCAAGGGCTGATTATATTTCGATCCATGTTCCAAAGCTCAAGGAAACCCAGAATCTTTTGAATAAAGAAGCTTTCGGCAAAATGAAGGACGGCGTGATGGTAGTAAATTGCGCCAGGGGCGGAATTGTAAACGAAGCCGACCTTATGGATGCAATGGATTCCGGCAAGGTAGCGGGCGCGGCTCTCGATGTTTTTGAAACCGAGCCAGCAGGCGACATTCCTCTGATGACCCAGGAAAGATTCATATGTACTCCCCATCTGGGCGCATCCACAAAGGAAGCACAGACCAACGTGGCAGTTGCAGTGGCTGACCAGCTTATTGAGTGCCTCATAAACGGAACCATAATAAATGCTGTAAACGCGCCATCTGTAACAGGCGACCTGCTTACACTCCTTCGTCCATTCCTGACCCTGGGTGAAAACATCGGCAGCCTCCAGGCACAGCTTGTTCAAGGCCCGGTAAAGAAGCTGCAAATTGAATTTCATGGAGATTTCATGGGGTTAGACCTGTCTTCGGTAAGTACCGGCATAATCAAGGGCTTTCTCTCTCCAAAGGTTAAAGACGAAGTTAATTTCGTGAATGCCGCAGTAATAGCCAAGGACATGGGTATTAAGGTAACCGAGTCTACCAGCACCGATGCCGAGGACTTTGTAAACCTGATTACTGTAAATGTTATTTCCGACAATGAGACAAGCTCTGTTTCCGGCACGATTTACGGCAAAAAAGAAGCAAGGGTTGTAATGATTAACAAGTTCCGCCTGGAGCTTGTTCCAGAAGGAAATCTGCTTTTCATACACAACACCGACAAGCCCGGAGCAATCGGAAGCATAGGTACAGTCCTGGGTAATAACGGCGTAAACATCGGAAGGATGCACGTAGGCCAGGAAGATGAAGACAACAGAAACGTGATCTTTATAACAACCGATGCAAAGGCATCTGACGAGGTTGTAGAAGAACTGCGTCAGCTTTCCATGGTCAATACGGTTATGCCGATAGACCTTTAGTATTTGCGGGTTTTTTCAAACATCAACAGCTTGCATTATGCAGGGGCCTTGCCCCTGCATAATAATGAATCACAGTAACAACAACTTTTGCTTATCGGGGGATCAACAATGGCAGACAATATAAAGGACAAGGACGGAGCCGCAGAAGCGGAATACCGCAAAAAAGTGAACAAAAGCTTGCTGAAGCTTCCTAAAATGGATTTTTCGACTTTCCTGTTTTCTTTAAATTCATCTGCGCTTTTGAGTCTTGGAATTCTTGAAGACCCGAATACAAAGAAAAAATCAGTTAACCTTCCTCTGGTAAAGCAGACCATAGACATGATTGAGATGCTTGAAGAGAAAACCAAAGGAAATCTGACAAGCGATGAAAGAAATTTGCTGAAAAATATCCTGTATGAACTCAGGATAAAATATGTTCAGGCTACATAGTTCGGACACAATGTGTTCATAAGAAAGAAAAAACAGCTATAAAAAAAATCCGGGTTGAAATGTTTATGCGAAAAGCCCCGTGCCTCGCATCTTCGTTTCCCCTTTTCATACATGATTCAGGTTTATTAACAATTAAGAACCTGGGACTCAAAAATTTTGGGAGGTGCATTTTTATGGGGACATTTAGACTAAATGTGAAAACAGGTTATCTGGCATTGTTTGTGCTGGTTTTTTTATTTACAAGTTTTTCACCTTATATATTGGCAGATGGGGATGCTTTTGCAAAAACGGTTATGGTTCCGAATAGTTTTTCAGAACTGGCTGAAAATGCAAGTCCGGCAGTTGTAAACATCAGCATTGAAAAAACAATCACCAACAATCTCAGGAGTTTTCAGCGTCCCAGAAGAGGCCCGAATGGCCGGGACCCTTTTGAGGATTTTTTTGAAAAATTTTTTGGAGACCAGCATGGTCAGCAAGGCCCAAAGCGTAAGACAAGCGGCCTTGGCTCAGGGTTCATCATTGATAAAAAAGGTTTTATAGTCACAAACAACCATGTTGTTGAGGGTGCAGATAAAATCACGGTAAAGCTCCAGAACGGCAAAGAATATGATGCTACAACAATAGGGCTTGATCCCAACACGGATCTGGCCATCATAAAAATTGAATCAAAAAAGGCTCTGCCCTATCTTGAGTTCGGCAATTCAGAGACCCTGAAGGTCGGTGAGTGGGTTGTCGCCATAGGCAGTCCATTCGGCCTTGCGCACACTGTCACGGCAGGTATTGTCAGCGCAAAGGGAAGGGTAATCGGAGCCGGGCCATATGATAATTTTATCCAGACAGATGCATCCATTAACCCGGGCAACAGTGGCGGCCCGCTCCTGGACATGAACGGGAAGGTAATAGGGATCAACACGGCAATAATTTCAAGTGCCAGCGGCATTGGCTTTGCCGTTCCCGTCAACATGGCCCAGGATGTTATTGCACAGCTCAAAAATAAGGGCGAAGTAACAAGGGGCTGGCTTGGCGTTGCTATCCAGGATATAGATGATGAGATTGCCGACTATTATGGTGTAAAAAAAGACAGCGGTGTACTTATAACCAATGTGTTTCCAGGTGACCCGGCAGACAATGCCGGAATCCAGCCAAAGGACATTATTATTGAGCTTAACGGCAAAAAAATAACATCCACCCGTCAGCTCACCAGAAATGTTGCAAAGCTTTCTATTGGGGATAAAATCAAAGTTAAAATTATCCGGGACGGCAAGACCAGAACCATCAACGTTAAGATAGCCAAGCGCAGAGATGACCATATTGCAGATCTGGGCAAGGGTGAAAACGGCAGCAGGGTCACTAATTCCGACGAGCTTGGCGTTAAGGTATCTGGAATTACACCAGAAATCAGCAAACGGCTTAATCTTGGCGATTCAGCAGGCGTGGTTGTTCAATCAGTTGAAAAGGACAGCAAGGCTGCCCTGGCCGGCTTGCGGGCATATGACATAATAAAAGAAGTCAATCGCACAAAAATTGAATCTGTTAAAGACTATATCGTTGCCATTGACAAAGTGAAAAAAGGTGAGGCTGTCCAGTTGTTCATACAAAGAGATCAGGCTGGTTTCAGGGTCATAAAAATATTCAAGTAATGCGGGATGTGAGTTTTTTTTAAGACGGTGGATGGATGAAGGTATTTAGTATTTCACAGAATTTTGAGATTAAAACAGGTGCGGAAAATTCTTTTTTCTGCATCTGTGTTTCTCCCTTTTTCTATTTTGATGTTTTTGGAAACTCAGTTTCTCAGAACGCATCACAGGCAGGCTGCCCATGAAGGTAAATATGCGGCAGATGAAGCTTCTTGCTCCGGCCAAGGTGAATCTGTTCCTTAATGTTGTGGGCAAAAGGCCCGACGGGTACCATGATTTGCTTTCGCTGATGAGTTGCGTTTCTTTATATGATGTGCTGACGGTAACCTTTGGGCCTCCCTATAGTTCCGTGGTTTGTTCCCACAAGGACGTGCCCGAGGATGACACCAATCTGGCAGCAAAGGCTGCCGCACTTTTTTTAAGGCGTTTGGGAAAAAAAGTGCATTTGAAAATTAAAATTGATAAATCTATTCCCGTTGCAGCAGGGCTAGGCGGCGGGAGCAGCGATGCGGCTGCCATGCTCACCGGCATGAACTCAAACCTCAATTTTCCCTTTTCAAAAAGCCAGCTTATGTCTATGGCAGAGGAACTTGGGGCTGATGTTCCTTTTTTTATTATCAGCAAACCCTGCATTGCGCAGGGAATCGGTTACAAGCTGAAGGTGTGCAACAACCTGGATCCCATGTCTGTGGTGCTTGTTAATCCAGGTTTTGAGGTTTCAACAGCCGAAGTTTACAGGAAATTTAAATTATCGTTGACAAAATGCAAAAAAGTCTATAATCTGTCTACTTTTGCGGATCGGGAGTTTAATGTCCTTGAAGACCTTTGCAATGACCTTGAAACAGTAACAATCAACGATTTTCCCGAAATCGAAACCGTCAAAGAAGAACTGTTAAAACAGGGGGCTGCAGGTGCTCTCATGTCTGGCAGCGGCCCAACAGTTTTTGGCCTTTTTTTCAAGCGGGCCGAAGCAAAGAAAGCTTTTAACGAGCTTTCAAAAAAGGAAGGCTGGAAAACGTACCTGGCTGAGCTTCTTGTTTAATCTTGAGAGGCCATTAGCCGGAAACACAGCGTTAAATAAAAACAAATTACTTGGGGCGTCGTCAAGCGGAAAGACACAGGGTTTTGGGTCCTGCATTCGGAGGTTCGAATCCTCCCGCCCCAGCCAAACTTAGTTTATCAGAAGTTTTTTGCTTATTTCATAACCAGACCAACGGGATAAACTAAGCTTTTGGCATCGATTTAATTTTAAGTTTATTAGGAGTTTTTTTGTTTATTTCATAACCAGACCACTTGGAGAAACTAAGCAGAAAGCTTCGTTGTTACTATTAAGTTTATTGGGAGTTTTTTTGCTTATTTCATAACCAGACCTTAGGTATAAACTAAGCTAAAAAGCTTCGATGTAAATTTTAAGTTTATTAGGAGTATTAATTATAAAAAATGGGCAATGATCTCGCCATATTTACTGGAAATTCAAACCCAGAGCTTGCTAAAAGGATTTGCGGGTATCTTTATGTACCCATGGGAGTGGCCAAAGTCAACTCTTTCAGCGATGGAGAAGTGCAAATCGAAATTGATGACAATGTCCGGCTCAAGGACGTTTTTGTTATCCAGTCCACATGCAAGCCCGTCAATGACAACCTCGTTGAACTGCTCCTGATGATAGACGCTCTTAAACGGGCATCCGCCAGACGCATCACAGCAGTTATTCCATATTATGGATACTCTCGTCAGGACAAAAAGGTTGCCCCAAGGGTTCCAATCAGCGCAAAACTTGTGGCTGATATGCTTACCACAGCAGGAGCACACAGAGTCATCACAATTGATCTCCATGCAGGGCAAATACAGGGATTTTTCAATATCCCCGTGGATAACCTTTTTGCTGCTCCGCCAATCATTGATTATATAAAACAGAATTTTGAAAAAAATATAGTCGTTGTTTCACCCGATGCTGGTGGTGTGGAACGTGCCAGAGCTTTTGCAAAAAGGCTCGATGCAGACCTGGCAATTGTTGATAAACGCCGTGATGCACCAAATAAAGCCAAGGCCATGGCTGTTATTGGAAATGTAAAAGGCAAAGTTGCAATGCTCATTGACGATATGGTCGATACAGCCGGCACACTAAAGGAAGCATCCATGGCTATAATGAATGAGGGAGCAGAGGAAGTACATGCATGTTGCGTACATCCTGTTCTTTCCGGCCCGGCAGTGGGCAGAATTATTGAATCACCCTTAAAAAGCCTGCTGGTAGCCGACACAATACCATTAAGCGACGAAGCAGCAGCATGCGACAAAATTAAGGCAGTATCAATCGCCAATCTTGTTGGCGAAGCAATCATTAGATGTCACACAGGGGCATCGGTTACGTCCCTGTTTGTATAGAACGAAAACAGGCCCTTTGGCCAAAAATATCTGTGTTGGACAAAAATTATCAGTTTTCGTTCATGCACAAAAAAATTTACCTTTTAAGGAGCTTTTTTTAACCTGTTTCATGCCCAAACCACATGGATAAACTTTGTTGAAAAAGAAAGCTCGTTAAAAAATTTAAGTTTACTGGGAGGAAAAACACTTGGAACTCATAGCGTTAGAAGTTGAAAAACGAACCACAACGGGCGACGGCCCCGCCAAAGCCATGCGAAGAGATGGTTTTGTGCCGGGTATTGTTTACGGCCCTAATACCGAGCCTATCATGATTAAGGCCCCGGCTAAAGAATTGGAAAAAGCTGTCAGACAAAGTACGCTCAGCCAGGTTTTATTAAACCTGACAATCGTCAACGGCGACTCTGATACTAAACCTGTCATGCTCAAAGAGCTGCAGGTTCACCCGCTTTACAGAAAACCTCTGCACGTTGATTTTCTGGAAATTCTTATGGACAAGGCCTTGAGGATTATGGTTCCCATCAATGTCGTTGGAAAATCCATTGGTGTCGAGCGCGGCGGAATTCACCAGCTTGTCCGCAGGGAAATTGAAATCCTGTGCCTGCCCAAGGACATTCCCGATAGCATCGATGTCGATATTACAGAGATCGACATTGGTGACTCGATCCATGTTTCCAACCTTATTCTGCCCGATGATGTTACAGTTGTTGCTGATGTTGACTTTACAATAGTAACAGTTGTCAGCCCGGTTGCTGAAGAAGAGCCGGAAACTGAAGAAGGCGAAGAGGGCGAAGAGGGCGAAGAGGAAAGCACTGAAGAAGAAAAGTCCTAGTTTTTTGGACTTTTTTTTGTTTGCAGCGATTTTGCATATTTTTTCCTTTAAATCCAAAAGTAATCGTATGAGCATTAGTTTATGAAAGATGGCAGGCTTCGACTGGTGGCAGGGCTTGGTAATCCAGGCAGCGACTATGAAAAAACCCGCCATAACGCTGGTTTTATAGCTGTTGATGAACTTGCAGCAGCATTTTCAATAGGGCTTGAGAAAAAAAAGTTCAACTGTGTTTTTGGTCGCGGAAAAATTGAAGGCATAGACACAGTAATAGCAAAGCCAATGTCGTTCATGAACCTTAGTGGTGATCCTCTGGTTCGCCTGGCCGGGTTCTTTAAAATTTTGAGTGAGGATATGATTATCGTTCACGATGATATAGACCTTACAATGGGAAGATTAAAAATAAAATGGAAAGGAGGGCACGGAGGACATAACGGCGTAAGATCTGTTGTGGAGTCCTTTGGAGATGGCGACTTTGTTCGGGTAAAAATCGGAATAGGTCGCGGGGAAGGTGAAAAAGGAGACAGGAACAGGGTGACAAATCATGTACTCGGCAAGTTCCGTTCCCATGAAATAACAGCCTTCGATAAAGCGGTCGCCGCCGCTAATGACGCAGTTAAAACTATATTGACCAAAGGCCCCAAAATTGCGATGAATCAATTTAATAGTAATTCGTTCGATATTTAATTTTAATTTAGAGATGGAGGAACAGTAATGGACTTTTTAGTTAGCAACCTGCCAATGGTATGTACATTAGTTGGTGTACTTGGCATTCTTTTCGCAGTTATTTTAGCTGGAATGGTAAAGAGCGCACCAGCAGGTAACGAAAAAATGCAAGAAATTGCAACCGCTATTCAAGAAGGCGCAATCGCCTATCTTAACCGTCAGCTCAAATCTATGTCAATTGCTGGCGCAATTATCTTTGTAATCATCTTCGCAGCCCTCGACGGCATGACAGCAGTTGGCTTTCTGGTCGGCGGCGTGGCCTCTTTTATAGCTGGCTACATTGGGATGAGGGTTTCAGTTCTGGCCAACGTCAGGACAGCAGAAGCCGCAAGAGACGGCATGGCTGCTGGTCTTACAATGGCTTTCAGAGGCGGTTCCGTAACTGGTATGATCGTTGCCGGTCTCGCACTTACTTCTGTAGCTGGTTTCTACACAATCCTTAAAATGAACGGTATTGAGACAAGAGAAGCTGTTATAGCTCTGGTTGCCCTTGGTTTTGGTGGCAGCTTGATCTCCATCTTTGCACGTCTTGGCGGCGGAATCTTTACAAAGGGTGCTGATGTTGGTGCTGACCTTGTTGGTAAGGTTGAAGCTGGTATTCCTGAAGATGATCCGAGAAACCCTGCAACTATCGCTGATAACGTTGGCGATAACGTAGGCGACTGTGCAGGTATGGCAGCCGACCTTTTCGAGACATATGCAATTACCGCAGTAGCAGCAATGCTTCTTGGTAACCTTATTTACCCAGGTGTTCTTATTGCAACAGAGTTCCCACTGCTTCTTGGTGCTATCTCCATCATCGCATCAATCATTGCAGTATTCTTCGTAAGACTTGGTTCAAGCGAATACATCATGGGCGCACTTTACAAAGGTATGTTCGGCTCCGCAATCATTGCTGGAATAGCCTTCTACTATGTAACAATGAAGCTTATGACAACAATACCAGGTGTTCCTGCGATTAACATTTTCTATTCAACACTTGTGGGCCTTATTCTCACAGTTGTAATAGTTATCATCACAGAATACTACACTGGAATTTATGCTCCAGTTAAAGCTATTGCCCAGGCCTCTACAACTGGTCACGGCACAAACGTAATTGCTGGTCTCGCAGTTTCCATGCAGGCAACAGCAGCTCCAGTTATCACCATTTGTATTGGTATCCTGGCAGCTAACCATTTTGCTGATCTTTACGGAATCGCCATGGCTGCAATGTCAATGCTTTCCATGACCGGTATGGTTATTGCCATTGATGCTTACGGCCCAATCACAGACAATGCCGGCGGAATCGCCGAAATGGCTGGTATGGACGAAAGCGTTCGTAACGTAACAGATCCTCTGGATGCAGTTGGTAACACTACAAAGGCTGTAACAAAGGGTTACGCCATCGGTAGTGCTGGCCTTGCAGCCCTGGTTCTTTTTGCATGTTATGTATATGAGTTCAAACTTCATGGCGCAACAGCTGACATTACTTTTGATCTTAGTAATGTAAACGTAATTGTTGGTCTGTTTATTGGTGGACTTCTTCCTTATCTGTTCGCCTCCTTTGCAATGGAAGCTGTTGGTAAAGCCGGCGCAGCCGTTGTTGATGAAGTACGCCGCCAGTTCAGGGAAATCCCTGGAATCATGGAAGGCACCGGAAAACCCGACTATGCAGCATGTGTTGACATTGTAACACAGTTCGCACTTAAAGAGATGCTTGTACCAGCACTTCTTCCTGTTGTAGTTCCTGTTCTTGTAGGCTTCTTCCTGGGCAAGGTAGCCCTGGGTGGTCTTCTTATTGGTAGTATCGTAACTGGACTTTTTGTTGCGCTTTCTATGACTACTGGTGGAGCAGCATGGGACAATGCCAAGAAATACATCGAAGACGGACATCTTGGTGGAAAGGGCAGCGAAGCCCATAAAGCAGCAGTAACTGGCGATACCATTGGCGATCCTTACAAGGATACCGCTGGCCCGGCAGTTAATCCAATGATCAAGATCCTCAACGTTGTTGCACTTCTTATGGTGCCTTTCCTTACGTAAGTTAAGGAAATTAAACAACATTTATGATCATTTTAGATTGTAATTAACATAGAACAAACGGCCGGTGCATATGAAAAACTGCACCGGCCAATAAACATTTAGATAATTAAAAAAAACTTGAAAAATAATCAAACGATTAAACAGGCATATTAACAGTTGGTAATACCAAGTCTTTGACATTAAATTTTCATTAAGAACCGAAGACACTAAAAGCAAAAAAAATTTACCATCTAACCGTCCTGATACCGCAGGCTAACAGCCTGTGATAACATCAAAAAACTTCTTACTTAATCAATATCGTTTGATTGTTCCTATGAAATGTGATATAAAGATTTTATCTTTTAAATAATATAAAAAGTGGTGTAAAGATGGCTGAAAAAAAGATCAAACATACAAGAAAGACCGAAACTAGGCGAAAGGCCGTATCAAAAGTCCTGCGTGAATTCAACGCTGGTGATCTGGCTGTTTACCCGGCACACGGTGTCGGGAGAATCGAAGCTATAGAAAGCAGAGTTATCAATGAGCAAAAACAGGACTTCTACATTATGAAAGTCCTTGAAAACTCAATGGTAATCATGATCCCAACCGGAAATGTAGACTCCGTAGGGCTAAGGGACGTGATAGATAAAAACGACGTACCCAAGGTATACGATATAATTAAAAACAGAAGGGACTCAGGCGTTGACAGCCAGACTTGGAACAGAAGATACCGTGAATACATGGAAAAAATCAAAACAGGTTCTGTCTACGAAGTAGCCGAAGTTTTCAGGGATCTCTATTCCCTGAGACTTACCAAAGACCTTTCGTTTGGAGAAAGAAAACTCTTCGACACAGCCCAGGGACTACTTATAAAAGAGCTTTCAACGGCAAAAAATACCGATGAAGCCACTATACTCTCTGAAATTGAGATTCTTTTCAACGCTCAGTAGATTTGCCAATGGGGTTTGAATTCAAGATAAGTGACAGCGACCAGGGAAAACGCCTGGATGCATTTATAGCAGAAATGCTTGAGAACACCTCACGATCATATGCTGCAAATCTAATCCAGAATAGCGACATCCTCGTCAACGGCTCCCGAAGAAAACCATCTTACAGGGTAAAGGCCGAAGACGAGGTGTCCGGCATCATACCACCTTCAAGGCCTGTTTCCATAGAACCGCAGGACATAGACTTTGATATCCTTTTTGAGGACAACTCCATTATAGTGGTGAACAAACCGCCAGGACTTGTGGTGCATCCTGCCCCTGGAAACTACCTGAACACACTGGTTAACGGACTCCTGTATAAATGCCCGGACATAGAGGGCATAGGCGGTGAAATCCGCCCCGGCATTGTCCACCGAATAGACAAGGACACATCTGGCGTGATGGTGGTTGCAAAAAACAATGATGCAATGGCTTCACTTTCCTCTCAGTTTAAAAACCGCACCGTAAAAAAGAAATACCTTACCATTGTTAAAGGTCCCATGAAAGAGAACTCCGGCAAAATTGATTTTCCCATTGGCAGGCACATGAAGGACAGAAAAAAGATGTCTACTGTCTCGGCAAAGCCAAGGGATGCATTGACATTGTGGCGGGTTGTTGAGCGGTATTCCGGCACGGCACATGGGGGAAACTTTAAAGGCGACCATGGGGGAGTGCATGTTGCTGCCCTTGTTGAGGTAGAGATAGAGACTGGCAGAACTCACCAGATCAGGGTGCATTTCAATGCTATTCATCGACCAATATTAGGTGACACAACCTATGGAAGTAAAACAAAATGTTCCATTGCAGGAGCCTCGGCCCTTGCCAGCCGTCAGATGCTCCATGCCTGTACACTTTCCATAACCCATCCCAAAACCGAAAAAAGCATGACCTTTGAAGCACCTTTACCAGAAGATTTTACAATTGTATTATCATTGCTGGGAAAAAATAAAATAATTTAAGCGTTACTTTATTGCCTTTATATAAGTTATATAGTAGTGTTAATTTTGATGCAAAATTTGGAATAGTTTTTTCGATAAGCCTGTTAAACATTAACTTTTTGTTTATTTCATGACCAGACCCCAGGCATAAACTTAGCACCTGGCTTTGACAAAGCATTTAAGTTGATTAATATTTTTTGCTATACATCCTGGACACATACTTAAGTTAATACTATGAGCGTAGTTTCAACAAAAAAACAGATCGACAGGGTTCTGTCTAAAGAGGTTCGGTCAGTTCCTGTTTTTCCTTTAGCAGCTTTGAAGCTTATGGAGCTGACAAGGGACAAGAATGCAAATGCTGCTGATCTTGCGAAAGTGGTTGAAACTGAACCAGGTATTGCTTCGAGGGTGTTGAGTATCACCAATTCTGCTGCCAACGGGCTGGCACACAAGGTTGGCTCAGTTAGCCAGGCTATTGTGCTGCTGGGGTTTTCCGGCATAAGGAACGTTGCCCTTGGGCTTACTGTTTTTGACAAGCTGGTTAAAGGAAAAAGCGCCTTTGACAGGCTTCACTACTGGCGGCACTGTATTGCTGTTGCTATCCTTAGCAAGGCAATAGCCAAGGCAACGGGACATAAGGACACGGAGAGTGCGTATCTGGCTGGATTGATGCACGACATTGGCAAAGTAATTATCGATATAAGCGGGCGCGTCAGATACAACGATTTACTCGAAGCTATTGAATCAAAATCCAGAAAAGACCTGTATGACGAAGAAGTGGCATTGATAGGCATGGGGCATGATACAATCGGTGCATATTTTTGTTCAAAGTGGGACATACCGACCATTGTAACCCTTGCCGTGGGACTGCATCATCAATCCCTGGACAGGGATGATGTTCCAAAGGATGCCTTACAGCTTGCTGCAATTGTAGCATTTGCTGATTTTATCGCCTGGACACAGGGACTTGGCTCCTTTAAGGTGCATAGCCTGCCCACCCTGAATCCACACATTGAAGCCCTGATTGATATTGACAGCCTTGATATAGCCTCCCTGACAAAGGAAATGGAAAGGGAAGTTACCGCTACGGCAGCCTTCTACAAATTTGAAGCCCCTGATTACAAGAACTTTAAAAAAGGCGTACTCAACGCCAACCTGCAGCTTGGCAGATTAAATTCAAAATTTCTGCTTGATGCCGGCATCTCTGACGAGGATGAAGAGCTTGAAGAAGAGCTTACTGCAATTGATGCAGAACTTGAGGGAAGCACTGTTTTTAGACAGGAAACACTTCCCGATGAAGGCTCGATCCTGAAATACAGAGAAAGCTTTACAAGACCGCTCAGGGTTCTTGACCTGAAAAAAATTGTGCCGGAAACCCTTGAAGCAGTGCAGCATGACTTTGGTTTTGAAAGGCTGTATGTACTTAAAAAGTCCAAGGGAAGAACTCTCAAGCATTATGCTTCACTTGATAAAACCGATATTGGGTTTGACCTTACCAAATTATCAATAGAGCTTTCCTCGGAATCTGGCGGGCTTCTGAAGTGCATGAGGAACTCTGCACCCATAATTGTTGCACAGGGCACTAAAAATGAAGCAGACATTCTTGATTACATGATGATTAACGAGATGGGCGTTGTGCCGGTATCGGGAAGAGGGCGTGTTACAGGACTTTTTTGTGTGGACAATGCTTCCTCCGGCAAAAAAATGAAGTATAAAGAGCTTTCCATGCTGGCCATAATAGCAAATGGAATGGGGCTTGCACTGGAAAATGCCGTTGCCCTGGAGATGAAGAAGAAAAAACCAGAGACCGACAGCCTCACAAATGTCAGCGCAAAGGTCAACCTTGACGATGAACTCAACAAGGCTTTTGAAAAAGCTCGCAAGAGTGATTTTGAATTCTCAATCGCCTTGATCTGCATTGATAATTATTCCATATTCTGCGACACCTTTGGAAACCTTGCAGCACTTAATGTTCTCAAGCTTGCGCGCGGCTCATTAAAAAGATCATCACGACCATCTGATGTTGTTGGGCGTTACGGAAAAGACGAATTCATGGCAGTGCTCAACAAAACCGGCTATGACGGGGCATTACTTTTTGGTGAACGAATTCGAATAAGGATGGAAAAACTCGGAAAAATCCTTAACAAGAGATACCCTGGCGAACCATTTACCGTAAGCGTTGGACTTGCAAGCTACAGCCGCGAAATGTCAACAAGGGACGAACTTGTAAAGCTTGTAGTAAAAACACTCGATGCTGTAAAAGAAACCGGCATAAACATGGTCGGTGGTTCCAGAGATTTTATATAGCAAGTGCCAGTAGTTTTTTTGTAAAGACCCGCCTTTAGTAATTTTTTAAAAACAGCAATAAATAAATATCTATAATATCAAGCATAAAACGGTTATATTTAGAGTTTAATTTTGTTAATACAAACACTTACTATAAGATGATGCCATGGACCTGATACCTTCAAAAAAACAAATTGACGAGATTCTCAAGCAGGATGTGAAGACGATTCCTGTGTTTCCGGTTGCGGCTCTTAAACTTCTGGAACTGACCAGGGATAAAAATACCGATGCATCTGACCTTGCAAAGGTGGTAGAAACAGACCCTGGAATAGCAGCCAGGGTGCTGAGCATAACCAATTCTGCTGCATACGCCCTTATTCACAAGGTTGGGTCCGTGAGCCAGGCTATCGTGCTTTTAGGCTTTGAGACCATTCGCAACATTGCAATTGGTTTGACTGTTTTTGACCGGATGGTAAAGGATGAAAGCGGTTTTAACAGGCTCCATTACTGGCGACACTGCATTGCTGTGGCCGGGATGAGCATGGCCATTGCAAAGTCAACCGGAGACATAGACCCGGAAACAGCCTACCTGGCCGGGTTGATGCACGATATTGGCAAAACCATAATCGACATGAACGGCAAGATCGGCTACGGCGACCTGGTTGATACATCAAAGGAATCTGGCAAGGATGTCTATGAAGAAGAGGTCGAGGTTATAGGCATGGGTCATGACACAATCGGTGCATATTTCTGCAACAAATGGAACATGCCCGATATTGTGACGCGCTCTGTGGGGCTGCACCACCAGCCATTGGACAGGAGCAGCCTGCCAGAGGACATACCCGATGAGGAAGCTGATGATGCTTTAAAACTTGCTGCAATTGTGGCATTTGCAGATTTTCTGGCCTGGACACAGGGAATTGGCTCCTTTGATATTGCAAGCCAGCCAACCCTTCAGCCCCAGGTTGAAGATCTGATAGATATTGACAGCCTCGACATTGGCGTGCTGGTCAAAAAAATGGACACAGAGGTCAGTGCAACTGCGGAGTTCTATAAATTTGAATTGCCTGATCCAGACAAGTTCAGGGAAAGCCTTCTCAGGGCCAATCTTGAACTTGGCAGAATAAATTCAAAATTTTTAACCGGCGTAAAGCCGGAGGAAAGCATTGACGATTCAATATGGAAATACCGGGACAGCCTTACAAAACCGCTCAAGATTGTAGAGCTGAAAAAGATAGTGCCGGAAACCCTTGATGCGATTCACAGCGATTTTGGATTTGACAGGCTCTATGTGCTAAAAAGCACGGGCCGTACCCTCAAGCATTACGAGTCCCATGATACAACCAATCTGGGGCTTGATCTTTCCGGGTTGTCAATTGATCTTGACCAGGAAACTAACGGATTTATTGAATGCATGAGAAGCCACAGGCCCGTAATAATCAAGGGCAACACCATGGAGGAAACAGTGATTCTTGATTTCCTCCGGGTCAGCGAGATAGGCATTGTGCCAATATCCGGCAGAGGCAGAACCATGGGGCTTTTGTGCGTGGATAATGCTTTTTCTGAAAAACCCGTCACCATTAAAGAGCTTTCCATAGTGTCGATGATAGCATCTGAAATGGGCATTGCGCTGGAAAATGCTGCTGCAATGGAAAAAATGAGGCTCAAGGCCAATATTGACGGGCTTACAAAGGTCAACAACAGGGCCAACCTTGATGAAGAACTCATAGAGAATTTTGAAAGGGCTGCCCAGGGCAGTGCCGACCTTTCAATTGCCATGATTGATATTGATTATTTTAAGTCATTTAACGACCGTTTCGGACATCTTGCAGGTGACAATGTTCTCCGCCTGACGGCTGGCTCGCTCAAAAAGTCATCACGCCCGACCGATATAGTAGGGCGATACGGCGGCGAAGAATTCATGGTAATTTTAATTGATACAAACTATGAAAAAGCCATACTTTTTGGCGAGAGGATTCGCAGCAAAATTGAAAAGCTGGGCGGGGTTCTCAAAAAAAGGTATCCTGGCCGACCCCTCACCATTAGCGTCGGGATTGCAAGCTATGCCCAGGGAATGCCCAACAGGGAAGAGCTGATAGGTATTGCAGATAAAGCTCTTTATACAGCAAAGGAAACCGGGCGGAATAAAGTTTGCGGGGCAGGGGATTTGTCCAAGGCAAAAAAATAATAATAATAGGAAAT